>NZ_JBFUJV010000007.1:0-165868 GCF_056401175.1 Nocardioides sp. P4_G10
TGGCGACAGTGCGACCGTCCTCGACCGACTTCAGGTCTTCATAGGCACTCCATGCTGACTCGGTGTCCGCGTAGTCGGCGACGACGAGGGCGTAGGCGCCATCCGTCACGCCGGTGACGATGTCGGCATCGGGTCCGTCCGGGCCCTGGTTCTCCGTCATGACTGCTCCTTGCTTCGTTCCGAGGTGGTCACCTCGCCGATCGTGGCAGCCAGGACCGTGCGGAGGGTCACCCGTCGCGGGGGACCGGTGCGGACGGCGTAGGCGAAACCACGAACGACCGAAGACGTCGCGCGCGGAACATGGCGGTTCGCCCCTATGGTGGCGAGGTGCCCGACGCGCCTGATGACCCCATCGCCTACTCCGCGCTCCAGCCAGGTACGCCCGTGCAGACGAGAGACGGGTCCCAGTTCGCCACGGTCCAGAGGGTGCTGGTCGACGAGAAGGTCTCGGTGTTCGACGGCATCGTGGTCCTGACGGCAACGGGGACAGGTTTCGTGGACGCCGACCAGGTCCACTCGATCTACACGAGCCACGTCCGGACGACGCTGTCCGCAGAGCAGGCCGCGAACCTTCCGCCGCCCGACGGATCCAACCTGGTCGAGATCAAGCCGGCACGATCGATGGGTGATCGGCTCGGCCGCCTCTTCGGACGGCGGAGACGGTGACCGAGGAGGGCGCCGAGGACACGGTTCACGCTGCACGTCGCGCGGCGACGGCGGCCACTCGGGAGTTCGTGCACCTGAGGCTCCCGTCCTGGCTCCGGACCCTCGGCACGGGCGCATGGCTCGTGGTCGGGATCGCCGTGCTCGTCGGGATCGCCCTCTTGCTGCTCGCAGGGGTGGCCTCGCTGATGATCCCGTTGGTTGTCGCCGCGGTTCTCGCCGCGATCCTGGTGCCGGCGGTCGACCGGCTCGAGCGCTGGCGCGTGCCGCGCTGGCTGGGAGCGGCTCTGCTCCTGCTGGTCGGGCTGTCGATCGTCGTGGTCGTCTTCGTGGTGGTCCTCCGGGTGCTCGTCGACCAGGGCTACGACATCTGGCTCGAGGTGACCGCAGGTCTCGACGCGGCCGGCGACCAGCTGGATCCGGGCGCCGATCGCGGCGAGCATCTCGCGACGGTGCTGGCATCGGCGTTGCGCGCCCTCCTCGCCGGCGCGCTGGGCTCGGCGCTGTTCTCCGCGACCGCTCTGCTCGTCGGGGTCGTGCTCAGCGTGTTCGTCCTGCTGTTCCTGCTCAAGGACTGGCACCCGATCACGACCTGGAGCACACATCACGCGGGTCTGCCGCCGCGTGTGTCGAGCGAGCTCCTGGACGGCACCGTCCGGGCGTTCCGGGGCTACGCCCTCGGGCTGACGGAGATCGGCGTGATGAACGCCGCCGTGGTCGGCATCGGGGCCGTCGCCCTCGGCGTACCGTCAGCGGGGGCGATCGCCCTGGTCACCTTCATCGCCTCCTACGTGCCCTACTTCGGTGCCGTTCTCGCCGGCTCCTTCGCGGTCGTGGTCGCACTCGGAGCGCAGGGGCTTCCCATCGCCCTGGCGATGCTGGCGATCGTGCTGCTGGCCAACACCACCATCCAGAACTTCTTCGAGCCCTTCGCGTTCGGGCGCTCACTGCGACTGCACCCGCTGGTGGTCCTCGTCGCCACCACCGCAGGCACGCTGCTCTTCGGATTGATGGGCGCCATCCTGGCTGCCCCGCTCACCTCCGCCTCCCTCAACGCGCTGCGCGTCCTCAGGGAGGTCGGACTCTTCGACGGGGCGACGCCGAGCGATCAGCCCCGCTGATTCCGGGGTGGACCGGCCATCTGCTCGCCGACTCACGCTGACGAGGCTGCACGGGTCAGTTCTGCGTGAGCCTCCCCTCGACCTGCGGGTCGACCGGGCTGTTGGCCGTCACGTAGTCGGTGGCGATCTGCATCAGGTCGTCGCCGGGCTGCTGGACGTCGGTTCCGCCCGCGAAGACCGTGTAGCCGTCACCGCCGGTGAACATGAAGTCGTTGATCACCAGCCGCACCGAGTCGCCGTCGGCGATCGGCGTCTGCGTCCCCCCGATGCCGTCGGGTGTCCTCCACATCCCGTCGACGATCGGAGTGGTGCCCTCGCAGTGGAAGGTCGCACGCAGACCGGAGACCTGCGGGAAGCGCCCGGTGGCGATCGACGTGTTGCACACCGGCGAGAACCCGTTGAGGAACGCCTGCCGCAGCTGTGCACCCGTGACGGTGAGGAGGGTGGTGCGGTTGCCGAACGGCAGCACCGCGAACATCTCGCCCCACGTGATCTCGCACGGCGCCTCACCCGCACTGGGCGGCGAGCAGACGATGTCCTGCCGCAGCCCGCCGGAGTTGGTGTAGGCCGCGTCGATGCCGGGGTACTTACCCAGCATCGCGTCGGCCACCATGTTGCCCATCTCGGACTCGTGCAGCCGGGTCGGGTCGCGCAGGATGTCGTTGGCCTGCGTGCCGATCACCTGGTTGCGCAGGACCGCGGTCTGCGCGTTGGCGTCGTCGACGATCGCCTGGACGTCGGGACGTCCCGCGACGCCGAGCGTCTTGGCGACCCGGGTCGCCCCTCCGGCCCACGCCACGTCGCCGTGGCGCACCATCAGCTGGAGCACGGAGTACGACGCGCCGGCGTTGACGCCCTCGGTGACGAGGATGTCGCCGCGCATCAGGTTCGACACCCGGTGGGTGTGCCCGACCACCATCGCGTCGACGGTCGTGTCCTGAAGCGAGTCGGCGATGTCGAGGATCGGACCCTCCCACGCGGCCCCCGGCGTGTTGCCGACGGGGTTGCTGCCCAGCGCGGTGCCCTGGTGGATGACGACGACCTGGACCTTGACGCCCTGCCGGCGCAGCCGCTCGGACTCGGCCTTGATGCGGGGCGCCTCGTCGAGGAACTCCAGTCCCTCCGTGGCGCCGGCCGCGACGAGCTCCGGGGTCTCCTTGAGCCCTGCACCGATGACGCCGACCTTCACGCCGTTGACCTGGAACACCACCGACGGCGTGACCCAGTCCGGTGCCTCTCCGGTGTCCGCGTCGACGATGTTGGTCGCCAGGAACGGGAAGTCGGCCCGCGCCTGCTGCTCCAGCAGCCGGGCGACGCCGTAGTCGAACTCGTGGTTGCCGTACGACGTGGCGTCGAGGCCCCAGGCGTTCTCCACGTCGATCGCCGGGGTGTCCTCGAGCAGCGCCGAGCTCGGGGGAGAGGCGCCCACGTTGTCGCCGCCGGCCAGGATCAGGCCCTCTCCCGGCAGCGCGGCGAGGTCCTCGTCGAACATCGTCGCGAGGAAGGCCGCGCCGCCCACCCGGGCGTTGATGCCGGCGTCGTACGCCCGCGTGGTCGGGTCGAGCTGGCCGTGGAAGTCGTTCAGGCCCACGATCGACACGGGCGTGTACTTCTTCCCGCCGTCGGACACGTCGAGCAGGACCTTGCCCTGGCTCTGCTGCGGCTCGGGGATCCCGAGCAGGAACGCCAGCGTCGGGGCGAGGTCGATCGATCGGGCGTCGACCTTGCCGTGGCCGATGCCCTCGCCACCGGCGAGGAACGTCGCGCGCATGTTGACGTTGGCCGCCAGGTCCTGCACGTCGGGGACGTAGCCGTGCTGCCCGAAGAAGTGCGAGGGCGCCACGAGCGTGCCGGGCGTCTCCGCGTCGAACTGGTAGGGCGGGTAGGAGAAGACCACCAGGTCACCGGTGCGGGTCGGGTGCGCCATGTCGGCGGTGCTGCCCGGACCGTTGGGGATGTAGCGAGACTCCGCCTTGGTGAAGGCGCGGTCGATGACCTTCCACCCCTCAGGGTTGCCGTCGTGCGTCCAGTCGTTGGGGTCGGTCAGGGCGAGGTACTTCGCCTTGATCGCCGCCACGGTCGACGCCTCGTCGGCCGCTGCGACCTGCTGGAGGCCACCTCCGGCCGGGTCGCGCCCGGCGAGGTTGAGGTAGACCTGCAGCGCGCCGCCGGCCCAGCAGGCCTTGGCCTTGCCGATCGTCTCGCCGGTGGCCGTGCGGCAGTTCGAGGTCTGCGGTCGCGACAGCAGGCCCATCTCGACCAGCGGCAGGCTGGCGTCGATCGCGAGGAACTGCGGCGCGAAGCCGTGGTCGGAGCCGACGAACGTGGTCGGGTCCTTGCCGACCAGCGAGCGCGCCAGGCGCAGCGTCTGGTCGGACTCCTGGTAGGCCTCGCGGATGAACGCGGAGCGTTGCTTCACGCGTCCGTCCTTGACGCCGTCGAGGTCCACGTCGTCGTACGCCGGGTTGGCTGCACCGTTGGGCAGGCGCTTGCTGACCAGGCCCAGGAACTGGTGCTGGAACTCGTCGGTGGTCGGCATGCCGACCATGAGCAGGTCGGGCTCATAGGTCTCGGCGATGTACTCCAGCATCGGCCAGTGGCCGGTGGACCAGTAGAGGCCCTGCTGGACGTAGGTCTCCTCGCTGGTGACGCCCGCCTCGAGGATCGCGAAGTCGGCCGCGGTGGAGGTCGGGAACTCGGCGGCGAGGTACTCGTCGAACTCGGTGTAGCCCGGCTCGCCCGGCCACGTCGGCCAGCTCGCGATCGCGCGGGTCACCGAGGTGTGGAACAGCCGGACGCGGGACAGGTCGGGGGAGAGGGTCTCGACCTTCACCAGCATGCCGGCGGTCTTGCCGGCCAGCGCGCCGCCGACGATCTTCACCTTCACGTCGGCCCACTGGCCCTGCTTCAGGTCGCCGACGGCGTCCGCGCCGTTCTTCGTGGGCGAGAACAGCACCCGGTCGTACTTCGCGCGGCCGTCGTTGCGGCTGTCGTAGATGTAGGCGTTCAGGCCGTACTTGTCGACCGTCCCGTCGAGCACCCGCATCCGCATCTCCTGCGCCGGGCTGTACGACCTCGGCACTCCGCTCCAGCCCGTGGCCGGGGTGGGGGCGGCGGCCGGGAACGGCTCGCGTCCGGCATACCCGGCCGGGTGGTCGAACTGCAGCCCGAACGAGGCGATGAACGGCGCGTCGTCGAAGAGCACGTCGCCCTTCTGGCCGATGAAGTTCGTGGTCACGCCCCGACCGGAGGAGAAGGTCTGGAAGTCGATCGTCGGCCCCTGGATCGAGGCGTTGCGCCCGCCGGCCCACTCCATCTGGGCGACCTTCAGGCCACCGCGCTCGGCCGCTTGCGCGATAGACTCCGCCTGCAGCACGCCGGGGTCGAACGCTGCGGTGCGGGTGGTGCCGAACGGGTCACCGTTCTTGTGGAACGTGTTGTTGGTCGAGCCGGTCACGCCCGGCCACGCTCCGGTCGCCATCGTGTACCAGCCCGCGCCGGTGTTCGGCGGCGCCTGGGTGAGCATGCCGTCACCGCGCGCCTTGACACCGTTCTTGAGGAACTTCCGCATCGTCGGCATCACGCCCTGGTCGGCGTACTTCTCGACCAAGTCCTGACGCATGCCGTCCGAGGCGAAGAAGACCGCCTTGCCCGGGGTGGAGTCGGGCGACGGATGGTGTCCGCCGCCCTTGTGGGCCGACGCGGCGGGCGTACCCACGGCGAGGGCTGCGACGGCGGCCGGGGCCACGAGGGCCAGGGCTGCTGCGATGACGACTGGACGACGGTCTCTGCGGTTCACGGCACCCTCCAAGGCGGGGTGGGAGCCCGTCCCTCAGGGACCGTGCTGCGCCCGGGCGCGGCTCCCCGGGGATGGATCGAACCTCCACCCGCGCTCCGGTGGCGTCAAGGCCCCGCTTGGGTATGTGCCTGCCGCAGGCGGAGCGTCGTCCTTCCGGTCCAGACCGGCACCCACACGGGCGCCGGCCGGGTACGTCGTCGAGGTCCTGGTCAGGCGCTGAGGGTCCGGTCCTCGCTGGGTTCGAGAGTCGGGGGTCGGGAACCGGGACCGAGCAGCTTGTCTCGCAGCGTCCCGGGCTCGTACGCCGTCGGGTAGGCGCCGCGCGCCTGCAGCTCGGGCACCACGTGCTCGATCACGTCGGCGAAGCTGCCGGGCGTGACGACGTAGGTGAGGTTGAACCCGTTCACGTCGGTCTCCTCGACCAGCGCCTGGAGCTCGTCGGCGACCTCCGTGCCGGACCCGACGCTGAGCAGCCCGAGCCCGCCGATCGCGGCCATCCGGCCCAGGTCGCGCACGGTCCACGGCCGGCCGTCGTCGCGCAACCCGGAGTAGGCAGCGGCATAGGTGTGGATGGCGTTGGACGTGATCTCRCCGAGCGGGGTGTCGAGGTCGTGGGTCGAGAGGTCTTCCCCCATCCAGCCCGACACGAGCGCGAGGGCTCCCTCGACGTCGGCGTACTGCAGGTAGTCGGCGTGCTTGGCGTGCGCGGCCTCGGAGGTGGTGTCGGTGATGATCGTGAGCTTGGTGTAGATCCGGACCGAGCGGGGATCACGCCCGGCGTCGGCCAGCGCCGCCCGGGCTCGTGCGACCGTCGCGGCCAGGGAGGCCGGACCGGACGCGCCGACGAAGATCGCCTCGGCGTGCCGGGCGGCGAAAGCGAGGCCGCGTGGCGAGGACCCGGCCTGGTAGATCACGGGGGTGCGCTGCGGCGACGGCTCGGAGAGGTGGTGGCCGGGTACGTCGAACCAGCGTCCGTGGTGGCCGACGGGGTGCACCCGCTCGGGGTCGGTGAACACGCCCGTGGCGGTGTCCCGCACGACCGCGTCGTCCTCCCACGAGTCCTCCCACAGCTTGCGGGCGACCTCCACGTACTCGTCGGCGTGGTCGTAGCGCAGGTCGTGGTCGAGCGGCTCGCCGCCCATGTTGCGCGCTGCGGACTCGAGGTAGCCGGTGACGATGTTCCAGCCGACCCGGCCGTCTGTGAGGTGGTCGAGCGTCGACATCCGGCGGGCGAACGGGAACGGGTGCTCGGCGGACGTGTTGGCCGTGACCCCGAAGCCCAGGTGCGTGGTCACGTGCGCCATTGCCGGCACCAGCAGCAGCGGGTCGTTGACGGGCGCCTGCGCGCCGGAGCGGAGGGACGCGGCCGCCGAGCCTCCATAGAGGTCGTAGTGGCCCAGCACGTCGGCGAGGAAGACCCCGTCGAAGAGCCCGCGCTCGAGCAGCCGGGCCAGGTCGGTCCAGTGGTCGAGGTCGGTGTAGCGCGCCGAGCGGTCCTCGGGGTGGCGCCACATGCCGGGGGACTGGTGGCTCACGGTGTTCATGGCGAACGCGTTGAGCCGGATCCGTCTGGTCACGACGCCACCGGGGTCTCGACGCGGAGCAGCTCGGGACGTGGCGAGCGGTGGCCCCGCACCTGGTCGGCCAGGGCGTCGAGCCGGGTGCGCTGCCCGTCGGAGAGGCGTACGTCGATCGCGCGGGTGTTGCTGCGCACGCGGCTCACCTGCTTGGTGCCGGGGATCGGCACGACGTCGTCGCCCTGGGCGAGGACCCAGGCGAGCGCGACCTGGCCGGGCTCGACGCCGAGCTCGCCGGCGACCGCGCGGACCTCGGCGGCCAGCGCCAGGTTGTGGTCCAGCGCCTGCTCGGTGAAGCGTTCGCGCCCCTGGAGCCGCGCGGGGACGTCGTCGAGCGTGCGGATGGCACCGGTGAGCAGCCCGCGGCCGAGCGGCGAGTAGGGGACGAGGCCGATGCCGAGCTCGCGGGCGACCGGCACGGTGTGGTCCTCGATGTCGCGGCTGAAGACCGACCACTCGGTCTGGATCGCGGCGATCGGGTGCACGGCGTGGGCCCGGCGGATGGTGTCGGGCGCTGCCTCGGACAGGCCGAGGTAGAGGACCTTGCCCTCGGCCACGAGCTCGGCCATCGTCCCGACGACCTCCTCGATCGGGAACCGCGGGTCGGTGCGGTGGAGGTACCAGAGGTCGACGTGGTCCGTGCCCAGCCGGCGCAGCGACGCCTCGATGGCGGCGCGCGCGTAGGCCGGGCTGCCGTCCACGGTCCCCGATCCGTCGACGGCGTAGCCGAACTTGGTGGCGAGCACGACGTCCTCGCGGATCGGCGCGACCACCTTGCCGACGAGGGTCTCGCTGGTGCCTCCGCCGTAGACGTCGGCGGTGTCGAGCAGCGTGACGCCCTCCTCGAGCGCAGCGGCGATGACGTCGCGCGCGGCCGCCTCGTGCTCGGGCTGCACGAGGCTCATGCAGCCGAGGCCGACAGGTCCGACCTCGAGGGGACCGAGGTGACGGGTCATGGGGTGTCCTTCCGGGGAACGGGATGGGGTGGCGGGATCGGTGCTGGCGGTCGGCCGGGGCTCAGCCGACCAGGCGGGAGCGCAGGGTCTCGCCCGGGGCGTACGCTGTGCGGGTCAGGCCGCGGCGCTGGAGCTCGGGGACGACCAGGTCGACGAAGTCGCGCAGTCCGCGCGGCTGCGCCTCGAACATCAGCACGAAGCCGTCCGCGGCTCCCTCGTCGAGCCATTGCTCGAGGTCGTCCGCGACGGAGACGGGGTCCCCGACGAGGGTCCGGTGGCCGAGCGATCCCTCCCGCAGGAAGTCGCCGATCGTGCGGCCCGGCTCGTCGAAGAAGGCGAGCACCGACTGCCGGAACCCCTCGGCGCCACCCGTCGAGGGGGTGGTGCGGACCGAGTCGGGCAAGGGCTCGTCGAGATCGAGGATCGCGGGGTCCACGCCGATGAAGTGGGCGAGGCCGGCCAGCCGGGCGTCCGGCGAGCCGACGAGGTCGTTGAGCTCGGCGCGCCTGGCCAGCGCCTCGTCGCGGCTCCGGCCCACGGTGACGGTGACACCCGGGAAGAGCTTCACCTCGTCGGGGTCGCGACCAGCCTTCTCCGCCCGCAACCGCAGGTCGTCGCGGTAGTCGCGAGCCGAGGCCACCGTCAGCTGTGCGGCGAACACCGCGTCCGCGGTGCGGGCGGCCAGGTCGCGCCCGGCGTCGGAGCCCCCGGCCTGGAAGACGACCGGTCGGCCCTGCGGCGGCGCCGGCACCTGGAGAGGTCCGGCGACGGAGAAGAACTCGCCGGAGTGGTCGATGGCGTGGACCTGGTCCAGGTCGACGAACGTGCGGGTGGCGCGGTCGAAGGCCAGCGACCCGTCCTTCCAGGAGCCCCACAGCGCGCCGACCACGTCGACGAACTCCTCGGCCCGGCGGTAGCGCGCGTCCTTGTCCGGCAGGTCGGTCAGGCCGTGGTTGCGCGCAGAGTTGGGGTCGAAGCTCGTCACGACGTTCCAGCCGGCGCGACCCCCGCTGACGTGGTCCAGCGAGGCGGTGGTGCGGGCGACGGCGTAGGGCTCGGAGAGGGTGGTGCTGATGCTCGCCACCAGCCCGATGTGCTGCGTGGCCGCCGCCAGCGCGGAGAGGGTGACGACAGGGTCGAACGTCCAGCGGGGCTGGCGGCCGGTCTCGGGCTGGAGCGCCGCGAAGTCGGCGAAGAAGACCGCGTCGAGGCGCCCGCGCTCGGCCAGCTCGGCGAGCTCGCGGTGGTAGTCGAGGCTGATGAACGCCCGCGGGTCGGCGTCGGGGAGCAGCCACGCCCCGGCGTGCACGCCCGAGGGCTGCATGTTGACGATGAGCGGCAGGCGCGAGCGTGTGGTCATCAGAAGAACGACCCTTCCGGTGCGGGGGTGCCGTTGAGGGCGTGGTCGCCGAGCACGCGAAGCTTGTAGGAACCCGGGTTGTGGGCGATGACCGTGCGGGCGTTGCGCCAGTGCCGGTCGAGGGCGAGGCCGGAGCGCACCGCCGAGGCGGAGCCCGCGTCCAGCAGGCCCGAGGTCGAGCGGGTGACGAGCTCGTCGACGACCACCTTCGCGCGCGCCGCGTCGAGCGGGGCCCGGCCGGTCCCGAGCGAGCGGGCCGCCTCCAGCACGATCGCGCGGGCGGCGTACGCGTCGGCGGAGAGCCGACCGACGGTGGTCTGCAGCACCGGGTCGCGGCGAGGCTCGACGTGCAGGCCGTGGAAGTAGTTGCGGGTGCGGCCGTGGACCAGGGCCACTGCGTCGCGCGCGCAGGCGGCGGCGATGCCGGCGAGGACCGCGGTCAGGTAGACCTGCGCGAGGGGCGAGGGGCGACCCGCCGGGACGGGCAGCACCTCGTCCGCCTCGACGCGGACGCCGGTGAACGTCGTGGTGCCCGACGCGGTGAACCGCTGGCCGAACCCGTCCCAGTCGTCGTGGCGTTCGACCCCGGCGCGATCGGTCGGCACGACGGCGGTCCGCACGCCGCGCGGGGTCGCGGCCTTCACGCAGATCCGGTCGCAGTAGAGGTTGCCCGTCGAGTAGTACTTGACCCCCTCCAGGACGAACCCGTCCCCGTCGGCTGCCGGCGTCAGGGTGGTGCCGAAGTCCTCGGCTCCGGCCCGCGGCATGTCGCTCTCGCCGAAGCCCATGCCGAAGAGCAGCCCCTCCGCGACCTCGTCGAGCCAGCGTCGGTGCGCGTCGGGGTCGAGGAGCGCGGCCTCGACGAACAGGAAGTGGTTGCGCAGCAGGTGGGCGACGTTGGCGTCGGCGGTCGCGAGCTCGATGGTGGCCTCGACGAGGTCCACCAGCGACGCGCCGTCGAGCCGCAGCGCGCCGTAGCCGGACCTCGCGAGCAGGCGCACCTCGACGTGGGGCGCGCGTCCGGTGCGCTCCCGCTCGAGCTCGCCCGCCGCCAGGTCGTCGAAGAGGTGCCGGAACGGCTCGGTCGTGAGCTCAGTAGTGGACGACACCCGGCGTCCCTCCGCCGACGGTCACGCCGTCGCCGTTGATCGCCACGCTGCGCGGCGAGGCCAGGAACGCCACCACGTCGGCGACCTCGGACGCCTCCACGATCCGTCCGATCCGGGTGTCCGCGGTCTGGAAACCGTCGGGACCGGTGCGGGTGGGACCGGGGTGGACGACCGTCACGTTGACGCCGTGCGGGCCCAGCTCCTCGGCCAGGTTGGCCGTGAGGCCGGTGACTCCGGCGTTGCGGATGGTCCGGACGATCGACCGGGTCTCGCGGCCCCCGGTGCCGCCGAGGTTGACGATCCGGCCCCAGCCCTGGGCGACGAGGTGGGGCGCGACCGCCCGCGCGGAGCGGAGGTAGCCGACCAGCTTGGTGTCCACGTCGTCCCAGAAGACGTCATCGCTCGTCGTGGCCAGGTCCGGCATGTGCCGGCCGACGCTCTGGTCGGAGGCGGAGTTGACCAGGATGTCGACACCACCGAGCAGCTCGACGGTCCGTGCGACCAGCGCCCGCACGGCACCGTCGTCGCGCACGTCCGCGACGACGGCGTACGCCGACCTGCCGGTGCGCTCGGCGACCTCGGCGGCGGCCTTCTCCAGGGTCTCGGCGGTGCGTCCGGCCAGCACCAGGTCGACGCCCTCCGCAGCGAGCGCGTGCGCGATCGGCAGCCCGATCCCGCCCGCGCCGCCGGTGACGATCGCTCGCTTGCCCGTCAGGTGCAGGTCCATCAGACCGCCACCTCCACGGTGCCCGCGGGCTCGGGGATGCCGAGGTTGCCGCGGAGCGTGGTGGCCTCGTAGTCGGTGCGGAACAGTCCTCGTCGCTGGAGCTCGGGCACCAGGTGGTCGACGATGGCGGTCAGGCCGTCGGGGAAGACGTCGACGTTGAGGTTGAACCCGTCGGCGCCCCGGCCGGTGAACCACTCCTCGATCGAGTCGGCGACCTGCTCGGGCGTGCCGACGATGCTGCGGTGACCGTTGGGGTTCTTGTCGAGCAGCTCGCGCACGGTGAGGCCGTCGCGGCGGGCGAGGTCGAGGATGGCCGAGGCGAACCCCCGGCTCAGGCCGCCGGACGCCTTCTCGATGCGGTCCCAGGGCGGGGACTGGTCGAGGTGCAGGTCCTCCTGGTCGATGCCCAGCGTGGTGCTCAGTGCGGTCAGCTCCTCGTCGAAGCCGGCCACCTCGTCGAGCCACGCCTTGCGCTCGCGGGCCTCGGCCTCAGTGCCCCCCAGTACCGGGAAGAGCCCCGGCAGGATGACGACGTGGTCGGGGTTGCGCCCGGCGGCCGCGGCCTGAGCCTTCACGTCGCGGTAGAAGTCCTGGGCGCTGCCGAGCGTGTGACTGACCGAGAAGACCGCATCGGCGTACGCCGCGGCCAGGGCGGTGCCCTGCGGCGACCCGCCGGCCTGGAGCAGCACCGGCCGGCCCTGGGGCGAGCGGGGCACGCTGAGGGCGCCGTGGACCTCGAGGTGCGTGCCCGTGAAGTCGACCGGGTGGATCCGGTTGGTGTCGGCGAAGACACCGCTGGCCTGGTCGGCAACGAGTGCCTCGCGTTCCCACGACTCCCAGAGCGCCAGGACGACCTGCACGGCCTCCTCGGCCCGGCCGTAGCGGTCGTCGTGGTCGGGCAGGTCGGCGAGGCCGAAGAGGCGCGCCGCGACCGGGTTGCGGGTCGCGACGACGTTCCAGGCGGCGCGGCCGCCGGAGACCAGGTCGAGCGAGGCGGTGGAGCGGGCGATGTTGTAGGGGTGCTGGAAGCTCGACGACTGCGTCGCCACCAGCCCGACGTGCTCGGTGACCCGGGCGACGGCGGTGAGCGGGATGAACGGGTCGAGCGACTGCCACGGCCGGGAGACCTTCGGCTGGCCGTAGTCGAAGCCGTCGGAGAAGAAGACGGCGTCGAGCCGGCCGCGCTCGGCGAGCCGGCCGATCTCCTCGAAGTAGCCGAGGTCGAGGAAGCCGAGCGGGTCCGGCTGGACCCGCCAGGAGGCGGGGTGGCGACCCGAGCTGTTGACGTTGACGTTGAGGTGCAGCTGCCGGCGTCCGTCGGTCATGACACGTGCCTCTCCGGGAGGGTCGTCAGCTCGTCGAGCGAGCGGAACGGGTGGGCGATGCTCCATGGATCGGCGAGGTCGCCGTGCACCAGCCAGCGGCCGAGCGAGAACGGCTTCCAGCGGGCGGCGTCGTGGAGGGTGTGGGTGCGGGCGTCGCGCCAGTAGCGGTCGTAGCCGAGCTCGGGCCGGGTCGAGCTGGAGCCCCCGACCTCGAAGAGGGCGGAGGTGACCTCGAGCGCGGCCCGGGTGCTGGCCAGCTTGGCCGCGGCCACCTCGTAGAACACGTCGGCCACCTCGTCCAGCGCCGACGTCTCGTCGAGGGCGGCCAGGCGTCGGGCGGCGGACTCGACCAAGCGGCGCGAGCCGAGTGTGGCGAGCCTCAGCTCGCCGACGAGGGCCACGCCGAGCACGTCGTCGGCGAACTCCCGTGCTCCGCTGCCCCGCCCGCCGTGCACCCGCCGGGCGAGCCCGACGGTCTCGGCCAGGGCCCCCTCAGCGATGCCGGCGTCGATGGCGGCGTGCACGAGCTGGCCCAGCGCCGAGATGCGGTAGGTCGCCACCGGGTCATCGGTGTGCTCGATGACGGCGAGGTCGTCGACCCGCACGTCGTCGTACTCGGAGACGCCGGAGGCGGTGGTGCGCTGCCCCAGGCTCTGCCAGTCGTCGTGGATGGTGACGCCCGGTGCGTCGGCCGCGACCACCGCAGTGCGCTGCTCGCCCCGCGGCCCGCGCACCTGGACGGCGACGTGGTCGGCGAGCAGGGCCCCGGTGCTGTAGACCTTGCGCCCGGTCAGGCGCCAGGCGCCGGGCCCGCCGCTGAGGGACGACTCGGACTCACCCGGCGGGCGCTCGCCCGGTTCCGCGGAGGCGTTGCCGAGGAACGCGCCCGCGCCGATGCGGCGCAGCCAGTGCTCGCGCTGCGCGCCGCTGGTGCCGAGCCGGATGCGCTCGACGGACATGAAGTGGTTCTGCGGGACCTGGCCCAGGCTGCCGTCGGCCGAGGCCAGCAGCAGGATCGCCTGGACGACGGTCTCCTGGTCGAGCCCGAGACCGCCGTGCTCGAGGGGGACGGTGATCTTCCAGAACCCGATCTCGCGCAGCCGCTCGATCTCGTCACGGGCGTAGCCGCGGTCCCGGTCGCGCCCGGTCGCGCCCGCCCGGACCTCCTCGACGACCTGCGTGAGGTCGTCGAGGAAGGCCGTGGCGGTCGGGAGGGCTGTCGTCGTCACCGGCCCGCGGCCGCGTCGGCCACGGCCTGCTGGCCGTCGTTGTAGCGCGGGTCGAACTCCACGCTGACGTCCGGCAGCTTGGGGATCCCGCCACCGTCGAACAGGCTCTGCGCGACGGCCTGCTCCTTGGCCAGGAGTGAGTCGTCGAACGCCTGGAAGACGCCCCGGCGCACCTCGTACTCGAAGTCGGCGCGTGCGTCGTCGACCTTGAGCTGCTTCTTGAGGATGTCCTTGACCTCGTCGGCGTTGTCGTCGTGCCACTTCCAGTAGCCCGACATCCGGGTGAAGAAGTCCTCCAGCGCGGCGTCCTTGGCGTCGTCCTCGAGCACGTCGCGGGTGGCGGTCCAGACGTTGAGGGCAGGGATCTCGGTCTGCTCGTCGGTCAGCAGGATCTTGGCGTCGCCCGAGGTGAGCGAGGACAGGATCGCGCCCTGGGCGCCGGAGTAGACGTCGACCTCACCGCTGTTGAAGGCCGCGGCGGAGGTGGCGCCGTCGGCGAACTGCGTCGGCTTGATGTCGTCCTCGGTCAGGCCCGCTTGGACGAGGGAGACGAGGTACTGCGCGTGGTTGTAGCCGCCGAAGTTGAAGCCCCAGGTGTGGCCCTCGGTCTGCTTGACGTCGTCGATGCCGGCCGAGGTGCGGACGGCGGTGACCAGGGGGGCGAACTCCTCGCTGTGGGGACTGCGCCAGCCAGCCACGATCTCGAGGGGCGCGTTGTCGGCCGTCCACTCGGTCTTGGAGTTGGCCTGCTCGATGGTGAGCGAGGTGTCGCCCATGTGGCCGAGGTCGATAGCACCGGAGTAGAGCGCCTGGAGGTTGGCCGCCGGGCCGGTGAGGTTGACCCACTCGACGTCGAAGTCGGCGTCGTCGAGCACGCCCGAGGCCTCGATCAGGGCCGGGAACGCTGTGTCCTGGTAGGAGATCGTGAGCTTGGTGGTGCCGTCGGCCGATGAGCCGTCGTCGGTGCCGAAGGCGGCGCATCCGGCGGTCGCAGCCGCCAGCGCGAGGGCGATGAGGGGAGTGAGGAGTCGCTTCATGAGGTGGTTCCGTAGCTCTTTCCGTGGTCGCGGTGAAGGGGGTTGTCCACGCTGAGGTGGGGCGAGACGTGGCCCAGCTGGGCCAGCACCTCACGCTTGATCTCGTTGAACGCGACCGAGGTCGTGTCCCGAGGGCGCTGGACGTCCATCCGGATGTCCGCCCGGATGTGACCGCCCCCGAGGACGATCACCCGGTCGGCGAGGAGGAGGGACTCCTCCACGTCGTGGGTGACGAGCAGGACGCCGGGCTGGTGCTCCTGCCAGAGGGTCAGGACCAGGTCCTGGGCCTTGCGGCGGGTGAAGGCGTCGAGCGCGCCGAAGGGCTCGTCGAGGAGCAGCAGGTCGGGGGAGCGGTAGAGCGCGCGCGCCAGTCCGACCCGCTGTGCCTCGCCCCCCGAGAGGACCTTCGGCCACGCGGTCGCCTTCTGCTGCAGCCCGACCTCGTCGAGCGCGGCGAAGGCACGCCTCTTGCTGGCGGCGCCGCCACCGTCTGCGAGGACCACGTTGCGCCAGACCCGCTGGGCCTGGATCAGCCGTGGCTCCTGGAACACCACGGAGGTGCGCTGGGCGATGGTCGCCTCGCCGGAGGTGGCGTCCTCCAGGTGGCCCAGGATGCGCAGGAGCGTGGTCTTGCCGGTGCCCGACGGTCCGAGCAGTGCGACGAACTCGCCGCGCTCGATGGTCAGGTCGATCCCGTCGAGGATCACCTGCTCGCCGTAGCTCTTGGAGAGGTTGCGCAGCTCCACCACCGGCTCGCCGGTGTGGTCGGTGCGGTCCTCCAGGACCGAGTCGTCGTGCTGCAGGTCAGTTGCCGTCATGGGTGGCCCTCCACGGGAGCAGGACGCGCTCGAGACCTCGCATCACGCCGTCGACCAGCAGCCCGAGGACTGCGTAGACGAGGATGCCGGCGAGGATGATGTCGGTGCGCTGGAACTGGTTGGCGGTGTTGAGGATGTAGCCGATGCCGGCCTGGGAGTTGATCTGCTCGGCCGCGACGAGCGCGAGCAGCGCCGTACCGGCCGCGTAGCGCCAGCCGACGAGGATGCCGGGCATGGCGAGGGGCACGACCACGAGCCGGATGGTCTCCCAGCGGCTCATGTCGAAGGTCCGCCCGACCTCCAGAAGCTTGCGGTCGATGCCGCGGATCGAGTGGTAGGTGTTGAGGTAGACGGGGAAGATCGAGGCACCGATGATCAGCGAGACCTTCGAGGTCTCCCCGATGCCGAACCACACCACGAACAGCGGCACGAGGGCGATGAACGGGATGGTGCGGATCATCTGCAGGGGCGCGTCGTAGACCCGCTCGGCGGTGACCGACAGGCCGGCGATGACGCCGAGCACGAGACCGGCCCCGCCGCCGATCAGCAGTCCGACGCCCGCGCGCTGCAGTGAGATCGGCAGGGCGGCCTGCAGGTCGCCGGCGGCCCAGAGCTCGCGGTAGGCGTCGAGGATCGTCGTGGGCCCCGGCAGGGTGGTGGGGTCGACCCAGCCCCGGCTGCTGCTGAGCTGCCAGAGCACGAGGAGCCCGACCGGCGCAATCATGCGCAGCGCCAGCTGGACCCCGTGCCCCTGGCGACGACCGCCGCCGGTGCTGGGCCGCTTGGGGTCGTAGTGGCGGGTGACGGTCTTGAGCAGCGTGTCCGGGCCGGTGACCGGGCTCTCCTGGAGGGCGGTCATCGCGCCGGCTCCGGTGCCTGGTCGAGGAAGCGCTCGAACGCGAAGTCGTCATCGCCCTCGGAGGAAGGCACCAGCGAGTACTCCCACTCGAAGTACTCGCGGTACCACGCGTCTCGCTCCGGACCGAAGGGCGGCGGACCGGTCTGGTCGACGACGTCCCCGGCGTGCTGCGGGTCGGCAGTGGTGCGCTCGCCGTCCCACGCCTCGATGCCGCCGTCGAGGACCCGTACGTCGCCGAGTCCCTGCACGTCGGCCGCGGCGAAGTGCGGCCGGTAGTGGGTGTCGCCCACGAGGACGACAGGTCCGGTGAGGGTCGGGACCAGCGCCGGGAGGTGCTCGCGACGGGCGTGCACCGAGCCGGGCAGGTGGCCCGCGGCGTACGACGAGGAGCTGCGGAGGTCGAGCACGGCGCCCGCGCCGGCGAGGTCGGCGCTGGTCGCGAGCGGCACAGCGGGCAGGTCGACGGTGGCGACCGGGACTGTTGCGGCACTGCCGTCGTGGACGTGCACGAGCACCGGTCCGTCGTGCAGGTATCGCAGCCACTGGACGGTGCTGGCGCTGCGGACCAGGTCCTCGGTGTCGACCAGGACGACGCGCGCGTGGTGCACGGCGAGGGCCTCGTCGGTGCCCTGCACCAGCTGCCCGCCCTGGACGTGCCGGCTGCCGGGGACGTGACCCGCGGCGTGCTCCTCCGGCGTGCGCACGTCGATGACGTACGTCGTGTGCGCGGCGTCGCCGACGAGCTCGCCGAGCCGAGGGCCGTCGACCAGCTCGACCCCGGCGGACTCGAGGGTCTGCTGCGCCCACTTGCGCAGGCCGTCGCTGACCTCGGTCGGCGCGGCGAGCAGCTCGCCATCTCCCTCGACCCCATGGCCGGACCAGCCACCGGCACCAGTGGTGTCGACGCCCTTGTCCAGCTCGAGTCCGGCCCACGTCCACGCCGGGGTGCCGTTGTGGAGCGAGTAGACCGGGTTGGTGATGCCGGTGTTGATGAGCGACTGGGCGCCCACGATGCCGCGGGTGCGGCCGGCGCAGTTGACCACGATCGTGGTGTCAGGACCGGGGACGGCAGGCAGTCCTCGGTAGGCGAGCTCGGCGCCGCCGCCGGTGTCCAGCCCACCGGGTATGTGGTGGTGGACGTACTCCGCGTGCGGTCGGCTGTCCAGGACGACGACGTCCCTGCCCTCGGCGCGCCAGCCGTCGACGGTGGCGGAGTCGATGGTGGCGGTGCCGAAGGTGTGCTCGATCCACTCGCCGAGGGTCTTGCTGCGGACGTTGGTGCCGGTGTAGACGCGGCCGCCGGCCTCGGTCCACGAGTCGATCCCGGCCTCGAGGATGCCGACGACGGTGTAGCCGAGCTGCTCGAGGATCCGGGCCCCCTGCTCGTCGAGCGAGCGACCCGACGCCAGCACGATCGGGGTGTCGAGGCGCGGCACCAGCACGCGGATGCGCTGCTCGAGCTCGTGCAGGGGGATCCCGGCGCTGCGGGCGAGGTGGCCGGTCGTGCGCTCGAGCGGGGAGCGCAGGTCGAGCACGGCCAGCTCGAGGTCGTCGTCGATCAGGCGGCGCAGGTCGGCGCCGGTCACAGTGGTGGGCATGCGTACCTCGGGTCTCGGGAGGTCGGGCTGCGGTCGATGAAGCCTTACTCTAGTAACTTAGTCGAGAATAGCGGTGATGACGGCCCACGATGTGGAACACGCCGGGCGTGCACGCACGCTCTGTGCGCGGAAACCCTGCTCCTACGGGCGTTTCCGGCCCGGACATGTGTGTGGAGTCACATGTCGAGCGGGCGACGACGTCCCGGACCTACGGCTCCAGACGCACCGAGGCCCCGGCCCCGACCTCGGGCACTGGGAGCCTGGATCCACGCAGCGACGACAGTCGCCTGGCCATCCCACGAGAGACCGGGTATGTCGGACAGCCCGCAGGGCGACAGGGACGGACCGTCCAGCGACTGCTCGTCACCACGCCGTGGTTCGCCCCACTGACCAAACGTGGCCTGGACATCACGACTGATCGGCGTCCTTGGACGAGACATCGTGGACGGAGACCCGTGCCGAGCTCCGGCGCCGCTTCCACCCGAAGTCCAGAACGATGCCGAGCAGCAGGATCGCGACCAGTGCGACGGCCGTTCCGGGCTCCTCGACCAGCGTGGTCAGGGCGAACGCGACCAAGACGACGACGGTCGTCAGGTTGGCGAGCAACAGCAGCCACGTGCTGGCACCCGTCTCGTGCCGGATACGCAGGTGCCCGAAGGTGACGAGGGTGAACACGACCAGCGCGACCGCACTACCGATCGAGGCGATCGCGCTGAGGTCCATGGAGATCGCGAGAACGATCGCCGCCGCCGCCGTGACCAGGATGCCCATGGGTGCGCGCCCCCCGACCCGGTGACCCATCTGCGGCGGAAACTGGCCGATCGTGGCCATCTCCTGTGCGAGACCGGCGGCCGGGAACAGCCCCGAGTTGGTCGCGCCAGCAGTGGCGAACAGGGCCGTGACCGTCATCAGCCAGTATCCGGCCGCCCCGAGCACCGGCTCCGCAGCGACCGCGAGCGCGGTACCCCCGGAGTCGATCACTTCGTCGACGGTGAGCGTTCCGAACACCCCGAGGGCGACGGCGACGTAGACGACGGTCGCGATGCCCAGCGCCAGGTAGATCGCCTTGGGGAGCTGGTGGGTCGGGTCGGCGAGGTCCTTGGCGGTGAAGGTGATGACACCGAAGCCGAGGAAGGCGAAGAAGGTCAGTGCCACGCTGGACACGATGTCTCGCAGGGCGGGATAGCCCGAGAACGCGAGCAGGTCGACGTCCAGGTTCGACAGGGTGGCGATGGAGAACACGATCAGGATGCCGACGACGACCACGACGATCACGGTCTGGGCACGGGCGACGGCGTGGGCGCCGAGGATGTTCAGCACTGACATCACCAGCAGGATCAGCACCGCGAACGGCTTCACCCACTCGTCGGTGTCAGCGAGAGCATCACTCGCGTAGCTTCCGAACGAAACGGCGACCATCGCGGTGATGATCGCGTTGACCGCGAGAAGCAGCCACGCGAGCACGCCCGTGAAGTGGCCGTCCCCCCAGCCACGGACGACGTACTCGAGAAACCCACCCGCGGAGGGATAGCGCGCGCCGAGCTTGGCAAAGGAGTACCCCTGGAGCACGGAGACCCCGCCCGCCAGGATGAACGAGATCCAGACCGCTGAGCCGGCCACCTCGCCGGCGGCGCCGAGGAGCGCGAAGATCCCGGCGCCGACCATGGACCCGACGCCGATGAAGGCGGCCTGCCGGACGGACAGGCTTCGGCTGCCGTCTGGTCCGTCACCGCCGGCCGCCGTCCCACCGTCTCCGGCACCGACCATGGTCCTCAGCCTCCGCCCGACCCTCGCGTCCATCGTGTCGAGAACGGGTCGGACTTCACTCCCCCAGCACGGGTGAAGTGGCCGGGTCACGAGGCGCCTAACGTCCGACTGAGGTTCGCTGGTGGGCGGACCCGCCGAGACAGCCCATCGGTGGAGGCCCTGATGTCGCAGACGGTCCAGGGTGCTGGCAATCGCACTCGGCTTCGACCAGGCCCCCTGCGGCCTGATGGACCGCCCCCCGCGACCCGTCGGTGCGCCAGTCCCGTCCCGCGACAACTGGGTCCGACTCTGCGCCCAGGGTGCGGTGATGACGGTCGGATCGCTGATCGCCCACCAGGTAGGCGACGACCAGGGCGACGGGGTGGTCGCCGCGACGATGCTGCTGACCACGCTGTCGGTCTTCCACGTGTCCGGGGCCCTGGTGTGCCGAGACCAGAGAAACACCGTCTTCGACCGCGACACGCTCCCCGGCATCGTCCAGCTGCGGCGCTACGCCGTCTCGCTGCTCGCCATCAGCGCCAGCTCCCTCGTCGTGGTCGATGAGCTCATCGAGCTCGTCATCCGCCGCCGGGGAGATCTGAGCTCCTCCGCAACCCCGGCCCATCCACTGAGCGTCACCCCGGCCACCACCTGAACAGGGAGAACTCCATGTCGTTCAACCTCCGCCACCGCAGCTTCCTCAAGGAGCTCGACTTCAGCCCCGCTGAGATGCGCTTCCTCCTGAGGCTCTCCGCCGACCTCAAGGCGGCGAAGTACGCCGGCTACGAGCAGCCACGCCTCGCCGGCAAGGACGTCGCGATGATCTTCGAGAAGACGTCCACGCGCACCCGCACGTCCTTCGAGGTCGCCGCGAAGGACCAGGGTGCCCACGTCACCTACCTCGAGCCCAGCGGCTCCCAGATCGGCCACAAGGAGTCGATCAAGGACACCGCACGGGTGCTCGGCCGCACCTACGACGCGATCGAGTACCGGGGCTTCTCCCAGGAGACCGTCGAGACCCTGGCGGCGCACGCCGGGGTGCCGGTGTGGAACGGTCTCACCAACGAGTTCCACCCCACGCAGATCCTCGCGGACGTGCTCACCATGACCGAGCACTGTGACAAGCCGCTGAGGGAGATCGCGTTCTGCTACCTCGGTGACGCACGCAACAACATGGGCAACTCGCTGATGGTCGGCGCCTGCAAGTTCGGCATGGACGTCAGGCTGTGCGCCCCCCGCGACCTGTGGCCGGCGGACGACCTGGTCAAGGCCTCCCGCGAGATCGCCGAGGAGACCGGAGCCCGGCTCACCCTGACCGAGGACGTCGACGAGGGGGTCTCCGGCGTGGACTACCTCTACACCGACGTCTGGGTGTCGATGGGCGAGGACAAGAGCGTCTGGGCCGAGCGGATCAAGCTCCTCACCCCGTACCAGGTGAACCGCGACGTGATCACCCGCACCGGCAACCCGACGGTCAAGTTCATGCACTGCCTACCCGCGTTCCACAACCGGGACACCAAGGTGGGCGAGGACATCTTCCAGGAGTTCGGGATGGACGGCCTCGAGGTCACCGACGACGTCTTCGAGTCCGAGCACTCGATCGTCTTCGACCAGGCGGAGAACCGCCTCCACACGATCAAGGCGATCATGGTCGCCACCCTGGGGGACTGACCTCCGATGCGCGTCGTGGTGGCTCTGGGTGGCAATGCGTTGCTGAAGCGCGGTGAGCCGATGACCGCGGAGAACCAGCGCGCCAACGTGCGGGTGGCGGCACCGGCCCTGGCCGCCGTCGCGAAGGAGCACGAGCTGGTCCTCTCCCACGGCAACGGCCCCCAGGTGGGCCTCCTGGCGCTGCAGGCGGCGGCCTACACGGAGGTCGACGCCTACCCCCTCGACATCCTGGGCGCGCAGACGGAAGGGATGATCGGCTACGTCCTCGAGCAGGAGCTGGGGAACGTGATGCCGCCCGAGGCGCCGCTGGCCACGATCCTGACGATGGTGGAGGTCGACCCCGCGGACCCGGCGTTCGAGGATCCGACCAAGTTCGTGGGCCCGATCTACACGAAGGCTGAGGCCGACGCGCTGCAAGCCGCCAAGGGCTGGGTGTTCAAGCCCGACGGTGACAGCTGGCGTCGGGTGGTCCCGTCACCCGAGCCACGCCACATCTTCGAGATCGACCCGATCCGATGGCTCCTCGAGCACGACGTCGTCACCATCTGCGCAGGAGGAGGTGGTGTGCCGACCATGTTCCTCGACGACCCCGCCCACACGCTCGTCGGTGTCGAGGCAGTCATCGACAAGGACCTCGCCAGCGAGCTGCTCGCCCGCGAGGTCTCGGCCGACCTCTACGTGATGGCCACCGACGTCGATGCTGTGTACGCCGACTGGGGGACACCACAGCAGCGGGCTCTGGGACGCGTGACGGCAGAGGAGCTTCGCCGGGCCGAGTTCCCGGCCGGCTCGATGGGACCGAAGGTCGACGCGGCGTGCCGCTTCGTCGAAGCCACCGGGGGGCGCGCCGCGATCGGCGCGCTCACGCAGATCCAGCAGATCGTCGATGGACAGGCGGGCACCCAGGTGGTGCCCGGGACGGAGGAGCGATGACGGGGTTCGGAGTCCACTCAGAGGTCGGGCGCCTGCGACAGGTGATGGTGCACCGCCCGGAGCTAAGTCTCCAGCGGTTGACGCCGTCCAGCCACGACGCCCTGCTCTTCGACGACGTGCTGTGGGTCGAGCGCGCCCAGTACGAGCACGACCAGTTCGTCGCGAGGATGCAGGAGCGTGGCGTCGAGGTCTTCCTGCTCCAGACCCTCCTCGCGGAGTCGCTGGCCGCGAGCGACGAAGGCCGGCACCGCCTGATCGAGGTGGCTGCCTCCGAGTACACCGTAGGGCTGTCCCTGGTGGACGAAATACGCGCCGGACTGGCCGCGATGGCGCCCGACGTCCTCGCCACCCACCTCATCGGCGGCCTCACCGTGGCCGAGTCCGGGCTCGACCTGGGGCAGTACCGATCGCGCTCGCTGCCGGCCGCGGCGCTGGACGACGAGAGCATGTTCGTGCTGCCACCCCTGCCGAACACCCTGTTCACACGCGACTCCTCTTGCTGGATCTACGGCGGTGTCTCGATCAACCCGATGTTCTGGCCCGCGCGCCGGCTCGAGGCCTACAACGTGGCTGCGATCTACCGTTACCACCCGATGTTCCGGGACGCCGAGTTCGAGTACTGGTACCCGCACCTCGGCGACGACGGGCGCTTCGAGGCGCACGACTTCGGTCGCTCCTCCCTCGAGGGTGGGGACGTGATGCCGATCGGCAACGGGACCGTCCTGATCGGGATGAGCGAACGTTCCCAGGCCCGGATGATCGAGCAGATCGCAGCAGCGCTGTTCGAGAAGGGGGCGGCCGAGCGGGTGATCGCGGCGGTCATGACCAAGGACCGGGCGCACATGCACCTCGACACCGTGTTCACGATGCTCGACCGGGACAAGGTGACGGCCTACCCCTCGGTGGTGAGTGGCATCCGGGCGATCAGCCTGCGACCCGGCAGCAACGGGCAGCGGTTCCACGTCACCGAGGAGGAATCGTTCCTTGCGGCTGTGGCCGATGCGATGGGCGTGCCCCGGCTGCGGGTGGTGGAGACCGGCGGCGACGCCTACCAACAGGAACGCGAGCAGTGGGACGACGGCAACAACGTCGTCGCCCTGGAACCGGGCGTCGTGGTGGCCTACGAGCGGAACACGTACACGATCGCCAAGATGCGCGAGGCCGGTGTCGAGGTCATCACGATCGAGGGATTCGAGCTCGGAAAAGGTCGCGGAGGCGGGCACTGCATGACGTGTCCGTTGACACGGGACCCGGTGTGAGGTGATCGGCGATGCCTCGTGAGCTGCCCCGCTGGGTGCTTGTCGTCGTCCTGCTCGCGTGCGTAGTCGCCCTCGTCGTGTGGGCGCGCGGGACCGAGCACCACCGGGGCATCTTCGAGGGTGCTCTCGGTGCCGGTGACGCTCTCGCACAGGGGCCGACAGGCTGAGGTGGCGGCGATGTCCGATCCCCCTGCCGCGCCCACGGCTGGACGCATGCGGCGCCCGGGTCCGCGGGCCCCCACCATGCTCGATGCCGTGCTGCCGATCGTCGTGCTGATCGTCATGCTCGCCATGACCATCTACCTGTTCGGGATCGACGCCACCAACGGGCCGCTCCAGGTGGCGTTGCTCCTGAGCGCCGCGTTCGCCAGCCTGATGGCGTTCAAGAACGGCTACACGGTCGCGGGTGTCGCCGACGCCGCGGTGGGCGGCGTCACCTCCGCGGTGGGGGCGATCTTCATCCTCCTCGCCGTCGGGGCGCTGATCGGCACCTGGAACATGGCCGGGACCATCCCCACCATCGTCGACTACGGCATCCGGCTCGTCAGTCCGTCGTGGTTCTACCTCACCGCCGCAGTCGTCTGTGCCCTGGTCGGGATGGTGACCGGCAGCTCCTGGACCACGGTGGGCACGCTCGGCGTCGCCTTCGTCGGGATGGCGAACGTCATGGGGCTCGACGACGCCATCGCTGCGGGCGCCGTCATCTGCGGCGCCTACTTCGGCGACAAGATGACTCCGCTGTCGGAGACCACGATCCTCGTCCCCCAGCTCGTCGGCGGTGGGCTCACCGTCGGTGAGCACGTCCGCAACATGTTCTGGACCGCCGGACCGGCGCTCGGCATCAGCCTCGTCATCTTCCTCGTGCTGGGGTTGAACGCGGACCCTGAGGCAGTGCTCAGCACCGACGTGGCGCGAGAGGCACTGGCCGCGGCCTTCAACATCGGCTTCGTGAACCTGCTCCCGCTGCTGCTGCTGGTGGTCTTCGCGGTACTCAAGTTCCCGCCGTTCCTGTCCATCCTGGGATCCGCGCTCTTTGCCGGCATCCTCGCGCCGTTCACCCAGTGGGAGGCGGTGAAGGCATTCGTGGCCGATCCGTCCCTCGGCCCGGTCGCCACGTCGATCGAAGCCATCTTCCGCGCCATGGCGACGGGGTTCGTCAGCAGCTCGGGGGTCGAACCCATCGACGAGCTCTTCACCCGTGGCGGGATGGCCAGCCTGCTGAGCACGATCTGGCTGGTGCTCGGCGCCCTGTCCTTCGCCGCGGTCATGGAGCACGCGGGCTTCCTCCAACGCCTGCTCGACCCGATCGTGTCGCGAGCCAGACGGCGCGGGTCGCTGATCGCCTCGGTCAACGGCAGCGGGATCGGCCTGAACGTGATCGCCGGGGACCAGTACGTCGCCGTTGTGCTGCCCGCACGCACGTTCCGCACCGAGTTCGCCCGCAGGGGGCTCGCACCTCAGGTGCTGAGTCGGGCGGTCGAGGACTCCGGCACCGTGACCTCGGTGCTGGTGCCGTGGAACACCTGCGGTGCCTACATCTCAGGAGTTCTCGGGGTCTCCACCGCCGCCTACTTCCCGTTCTGCTTCTTCAACCTGCTCAGCCCGTTGCTCGACATCATCTACGGCTACATCGGTTTCAAGGTGCCCCCGGCCGAGGGCCCGTGGGAGGACGACGCCACGACTGCCACGCTGCCCGCCGTTCCTCGAGGAGACCGTCATGACTGAAGCGACCACCGCCCCTCCGGCCGAGCCGAAGCGCGGCTTCAAGCTCCCCTCGGCCTACACCATCCTGTTCGCCCTCATCTTCCTCATGGCGCTTGCGACCTGGCTCATCCCGGCCGGGGCCTACCAGCTCGACAAGGAGGGAGCCCCGATCCCGGGAACGTACAGCGAGGTTGACGGCGACCCGCAGCGCATCCTGATCGACTCCTTGACCGCCCCCATCAACGGGCTCTACGGGATCGAGGACGCAGACGGGAAGATCAGCTACTACAACACCGGTGTCCTCTTCGGAGCCATCGACGTCGCCCTCTTCATCATCGTGATCGGCGGCTTCCTGGGCGTCACGATGCGTACGGGGGCCATCCAGACCGGCATCGGACGGCTGGTCGCGCGGCTCCGCGGCCGCGAACGCTGGATGATCCCCATCCTGATGATGGTCTTCGCCCTCGGCGGGTCGACGTACGGCATGGCCGAGGAGAGCCTCGCGTTCTACACCCTCGTCATCGCGGTCATGATCGCCGCCGGCTATGACGCCCTGACCGGCGCAGCCATCGTCCTCCTCGGGTGCGGCATCGGCACCCTCGGCTCGACGATCAACCCCTTCGCGACCGGCATCGCCTCCGGATTCGCCGGCGTCTCCATCAGCGAAGGCCTGCTCTCCCGGCTGATCATCCTCGTGGTCGGGCTCGGGGTCGGGATCTTCTTCGTGATGCGGTACGCCGAACGTGTCAAGGCGGACCCCACCAGATCGGCAGTCCGAGACATGCGCGTGGCCAACGAGGCCCACTTCAGCGTCCAAGGACACACGGACGAGGCCGTCATGACCAGCCGCGACAAGGTCATCCTGACCGTGTTCGGTCTGGCCTTCGTCATCATGATGTACGGCGTCATCCCCTGGCAGGACATGGGCATCGGGATCCCCACGCTGTGGTGGTGGTTCCCGGAGATGACCGCGCTCTTCATTCTGTTCTCGGTGATCATCGGACTGATCGGACGGTTGAGCGAGACCGACCTCACCGACTCGTTCGTCAACGGCGCCCGCGACCTGCTCGGAGTCGCGTTGATCATCGGCATCGCCCGAGGAATCACCGTGGTCATGAACAACGGCGGGATCACCGACACCGTGCTGCACTGGGCCGAGCAGGCGGTCGAGGGCCTCGGCCCCGTGGCCTTCGTGATCGTGGTGTTCCTGATCTTCCTGCCCCTGTCGTTCCTCATCCCCTCCTCGTCCGGCCTCGCCACCGTTTCGATGCCGATCCTGGCGCCGCTCGCAGCCTTTGTGAGCGTGGAGGCGGACCTGATCGTCACTGCATTCCAGAGCGCGTCGGGCCTGATGAACCTGTTCATCCCCACCTCCGCGGTCGTGATGGGCGGCCTGGCCATCGCCCGCGTGCCCTATGGCACCTATCTGCGCTGGGTCTGGCCGCTGCTGGCCATGCTCGCGGCGCTCGTCATCGTCGTCCTCGGCCTCGGAGCACTCATTGCGTGACCACGGCGCCGGGGGAGGGGACCACACGAAAGCCGCATGAGGCTTTTCGTCCGCCGAAACACGTCGAAGTGGCGAGCGGACGTCCCGAGGCCGTCCACGCCACGACCGCTAGCGCCTACTGGGCGCGTGGCAGCAGCCCGCTCAACTCGTCAGACATGCGGTCCACACCTGGACGGCGGCGGCCCGATCCGGCGATGCCGAACTTTGCCGTGGACATCGTCACCTGAATGGTCCCTGGCGCAACTTCCTCGCACTGGGCATGGACCTTCTCGCCGACCATCAGCAAGAACCTCCCCGAGGTGAACATCACGGTGCCCGTGCTCACATCGCCGGACAGGTACTGGAACCCCGTACGCCGCGCAGCCTCCAACAGCGCGGCGAAGACATCCGACGGCCTCGCCTGAAAGGTCATTGACCGCGAACTCTCACTACTCATCTGCCCAGCATGACAGGGCGCAACGGTGAAGACCCTGGGCGCGGCTGCTGCCGACCACTGTCACCGCAGGGTCCCACGCCTCATGTGATCGCACTTCGTCGTCCGCTCCTCGCCCGGATCGATCCGCGGAGGGACCTACTGGACCATCCGCAGCGCTGCTCAGGAGTGAGCGGCAGTCGACAGGAGAGCGCACGCGATGTTCAGTCCGACGAGGTCTCGGCGTCGTCGGGCTCGACGTCGGGCTCGACGTCGTCGGATGCTCCATCGTCCTCGGACGGCGATGCGGTCGGCGTGGCCTCGGGCTCGTCCGCCTCCGTGATCGCGCGTTCCAGGGCGGCGATCGTGGCAGCGTCGACCGTGCCCGTCGTCTTCACGCCGAGCTCGGCCTGGAACGCCTTCAGCGCCTCGGTGAGGGCAGGGGTCCACTCGCCGTCGACCGGCCCGGTCCAGAAACCGGCGAGGCTCAGGGTCTGCTGTACGGCTGCGGTGGTGGCGATCGACTGTTGCTCGGCAGCGCCGCCCTGCGCCGCCAGGTCGGACTGCAGCGCCGCAGCGGTCGCCGTGTCGACGGCTCCCGTCGCCGGCAGCCCGTGGGACTCCTGGAGGGACCGGACCGCCTCGACGGTCGCAGGACCGTAGACGCCGTCCACCTCGTCGGTGTAGTGCCCTGCGAGCGCGAGGGACTCCTGAAGCGTCGCGGTGTAGTCGCGCACCGCTGTGGCGGCCTGCGCCTGCTGCTCGTCGGTCAGGCAGCCCACCTCCGAGAAGAGACGGAGCCACGACATCTCGAGCGCCACGGCGGCCGCGTTGAGCTGCTGGCCGGCCTGCTCCAGGGGCGTCTGGTCGCTGATGCCGTCGACGGCGGCGTCGAGGTCGGCCTCGGCCTGCCGCACACGGTCCGCGGATGCGGGCGGGACCTCGGGGACCAGCACCGTGGCGGTGCTGGTCGGCGTGGGCTTGGGCGACGTGCCCCTCGCCTCGGCGAGCGCCGCCTGGGCCTGCACCAGGTCCTCCTCGGCCGTCACCACGTCC
This sequence comes from Nocardioides sp. P4_G10, assembly GCF_056401175.1. Taxonomy (NCBI): domain Bacteria; kingdom Bacillati; phylum Actinomycetota; class Actinomycetes; order Propionibacteriales; family Nocardioidaceae; genus Nocardioides; species Nocardioides sp. P4_G10. Next base: position 28,467 of record NZ_JBFUJV010000007.1, read on the forward strand.
TCCCGGGCGGCAACCGCACTCTCTGCCCCGGCCGCGAGGTCCTCACCGGGCTCGGCGAGATCGGCACCGGCTTCCCGTGCGTCCCCGACCGTCGGCTTCGTCGAGGCCAGTACGTCGCCGTACCGGTCCAGGGCCACGACGTAGTCCCTCGTCTGGTCGCAGAACTCGGAGGCCGCCACCTCCGCCGCATCCCGCGCGCCCACGAGATCGTCCTGCGCAGCCGCTACCCGGGCCTGCGCCCGCTGTACCTCGTTGTCGCCGTCGCTGTTGCCGTCGTCACCGCATGCGACCAGGACCAGGCACGCGCAGGCAACGCCGACCGGAGCTCGCACGGAAAGTCCCCACATGGCAGGGGCTACTTCCCGGAGGAGGTGTCCTTCGCGGCCTTCTCCTCAGCCTCGGCCTCCTTGGCCGCGGCCTTGATGTCCTCGGCCGCCACCTTGTCGACCGTCCGCTCCACGACCGCATCGGCCAGGGCGAGCGCCTCGCGGATCTTCACCGCCCTGGGGTCGGAGACGAGAGCCACGATTCCGGAATGGCCGGGTGCGATCGAGTCCTGSAGGTCCTCGGCCAGCTCGTGGCGGTGCCGCAGCTGGCGGATCTTGCCGGCAGCGGCTCCGGTCGAGCCCAGGACGGCCGCGCTTCCCAGGATCGAGGGCGGGAAGATGATCCCGAGCGCGATGCCGCCGACGAGTCCCCACCGGAGCCCGGACCGGGTGCTGTGGTCGGTGGACTTCTGGATGTCCAGCTGTCCGTCCTCACCGCGCTTGACCACGACGACGCCTTCGATGGCGACAGTGCGACCGTCCTCGACCGACTTCAGGTCTTCATAGGCACTCCATGCTGACTCGGTGTCCGCGTAGTCGGCGACGACGAGGGCGTAGGCGCCATCCGTCACGCCGGTGACGATGTCGGCATCGGGTCCGTCCGGGCCCTGGTTCTCCGTCATGACTGCTCCTTGCTCATTTCGAGGTGCTTGGCTGGTGGGTCGCTCCAGGCGGCGATCGCGCCGGTCCGATCGCTGTGCCGCCCGGCGACCTGCATGGTGGCTGGGCTCACCTCGACGATCGTGGCAGCCAGGACCGTGCGGAGGGTCACCCGCTCCGGGCGAACGCGGACGGCACGTTCCGGCGCGGCTCATCGCGCAGTGCCTCTCCGTCGAGGGCTACGCCCAGGTCGTCCAGGTCATGTCGCTGGAGCACGTCCTGCGCGAGCTCACCGACGCGGACCGCGAAGCGCTTCGGTGCGTGAAGGGTCTGCCCTGGCCGGCGTTGCGTATCCGGTCCATCTCCCGTCCCACCTGTTCGGGCTTGAGCCGCAGGAGGAACGCCGCGACGAGACTTCCGCCTCGAGGGTCCGGTGACCCTCGTCGAGTTCGACAACACCGAGGACGACGCCAACCACGTCCACTGTGTGTGGCGCGAGCCCACCAACGACTTCGGTGTCGACATCCTGGCGCAGCACCGGGCGGCCCAGCACGGCTCCTGAGGCGCTGGGCCGGGGCCTCGGCGACGTCAGTGCGCCTCCTCCACCGAGCGGGAGTCGGTGAGGGTGAAGGCTCCCCAGCCGGCGACCAGCCCGACGATCACCGCGAGGGCGGCGTAGATCACCTGCTCGCCGTGGAAGAACGAGGCGACCAGGTCGCTGCTCCACGCGCCCGCCGGGAGGGTCGAGGTGACGAGGGCAGCGATCAGGGTGCCGACGACGGCGGTGCCGACGCTGGTGCCGACCTCCTGTGCGGTGTCGTTGAGCGCGGTGCCGATCGAGGTGCGGTTGGCGGGCATCGCGTCGACGAGCGCCACGGCGCAGATCGTCATCACGGTGCGCAGCCCGACCGTGAACGTGACCAGGAAGACGGCGATCGCGGCGTAGCCGTGGTCGACGCCCCACGAGAGGCCGGCGAGCGAGCCGGCGAGCAGCCCGGCCCCGATGAGGCAGGCGATCCGGTGGCCGAAGCGCTTGCCGAGTCCCTCGGAGATCGGCGTGGCGAGGATCATCGTGAGGATGAGCGGGAGGTTCGCCAGGCCGGCCTTCATCGGGCTCCAGCCGTAGGCGTACTGGTAGTGCAGGATCAGCCCGAACATCACCCCAGCCATCGCGATGGACGTGCCGACCTGCGCGATGGCCGCGCCACGGACGGTGCCGTGGGCGAACAGCCCCAGGTCGAGCATCGGCTGGGCCGTACGACGCTCGTGCCGGACGAACGCGGCCAGCGCGAGCAGCGCACCGACGGCCGACCCGACGGTCACGAGCGAGGTCCAGCCGTGCTCGACGCCGCTGGTGAGCGTGTAGCAGCCGAGGCCGATCGCGGCGATGCTGAAGACGGCGCCGAGGAGGTCGAGCCGGTCGGTCGTGAGGTCCCCCGGGCGGTCCGCCGCGACACCGGTCCGCACGCCGATCCAGGCGATGAGGGCGATCGGAGCGTTGACGACGAGCAGCCACTCCCAGCTCACGTGTGCGAGGACGGAGCCGCCGAGCACCGGGCCGAGGATGAAGCCGCTCATCCCGACGACGATCATCAGCGTCATCGCGCGCATCCGCAGGGCCTGGTCGTCGAAGAGCCGGAAGACCAGCGAGTTCGTGATCGGCGCCATGGCGGCGGCTGTGAGGCCGAGCGCGGCGCGCAGCGCGATGAGCTCGCCGGCTGTCTGCACGAGCACGACGAGGAGGCTGATGGTTCCGAAGGCCGCCAGGCCGACGAGCAGGACGCGGCGACGGCCGATCCGGTCGGCCATCGAGCCGGCCGTGAGGAGCAGGCCGCCGAAGGTGAGGGAGTAGGCGCCCGTGACCCACTGGAGCGCGGTGATGCCGCCGCCCAGGTCGCGGCCGATGGTCGGCAACGCGATCGTGAGCAGCGTGTTGTCGACCATCTCGACGAAGAACGCCAGGCAGAGCGCGAACAGCGGGATCCACGCCGCCCGGAGGGAGGAGTAGGTACGGGCCGGCGCGGGCTGGACGGTGAGAGCAGTCATGGGAGGCACCTCCTTGAAAGGGTGGCTGTGGGTGTCAGGTGTCGGTCCGAGGATCGAACGCTGTACCATTGTCGTACAACGTTCGATAATATAGAACACCGTTCGATGGTTCGGCAAGACCACGACGGCCGACGAGGTGATGGGATGGGTCACATGGCTGGCAAGAGAGCCGGAGGCCACGCGCGCTCCGCACCCGGACGACCCGACGAGCACGTACGCCCCCAGCGCGGCGGAGGCCGCGAGGCGCGGGAGGCGGGGCAGGGTGGAGGTCGCCGTCGCGCCACGCATTCGATGGAGGCCGTGATCTCCGAGGCGGTCGCCCTGCTCGACGAGGCCGGCGACTCTGCGCTGACCTTCCGCGCCCTCGCCGCGCGGCTCGGCGGGGGAGCGGCGAGCATCTACTGGTACGTCTCCAACAAGGACGAGCTGCTCGACCGGGCAAGCGACCACATCGTCGCCCAGGTGCTCGCCGACACCGCAGGCTTCCACGGCTCCGAGGACCCGATCGACGACCTACGCGGGATCGCGGTGACCCTCTTCGACGCCATCGCCGACCGGCCCTGGCTCGGCGCCTACTTCATGCGCGACACCGAGGTGCAGCCGAACGCACTCGCCCTCTATGAACGCCTCGGCCAGCAGGTCCTCCGGCTCGACCTCACTCCCAAGCAGTCCTTCCACGCAGTCTCAGCGGTCATGGGGTTCGTCGTGGGGATCGCCGCCGACCTCGGCCAGAAGCCGCCGGCGGAGGTGGCCGAGAGTTCCGTCGAGCGAGACGAGCACGTCGAGCGCTTCGCCGACCAGTGGCGCGCCCTCGACCCCGCCGAGTACCCGTTCGTGCACCACATCGCCGAGGAGTTCGCGAGCCACGACGACACCGAGCAGTTTCGCGCCGGCCTCGACCTGCTGCTCGCCGGGCTGCGGCTCCAAGCCGGCTGACTGCGAACTGGCCCCTAGTGGCTTGCCCGTTGGAGCCAGTAGTTCTCCATGCCACCTCCATGCCACAGGACAACTGAAAACGTCCCAAGACAACCGAAGGTGTCTTGGGACGTTTTCGCAGGTCAGGCGCTGTTCAGAGGGCGAACCCGCTGGTGAGCGCTGAGCGTGGCTCAGATGTCGTAGTAGAGCTCGAACTCGTGCGGGTGCGGGCGCTGCTGGACCGGGGCGATCTCCTGGGTCCGCTTGAAGTGGATCCACGTCTCGATCAGGTCGTCGGTGAAGACACCGCCGGCCGTCAGGTAGTCGTGGTCCGCCTCGAGGGCCTCGAGCACCGCGTCGAGGCTGGTCGGCACCTGGTTGATGTCGGCCATCTCGTCCGGCGGCAGCTCGTAGATGTCCTTGTCGATCGGCGCTGCGGGCTCGGTCTTGTTCTGGATGCCGTCGAGGCCGGCGAGCATCATGGCCGCGAAGGCGAGGTAGGGGTTGGCCGACGGGTCGGGGAAGCGGGCCTCGACGCGCTTGGCCTTCGGGTTGGCACCCGTGATCGGGATGCGCACCGAGGCGGAGCGGTTGCGCGAGGAGTAGACCAGCGAGATCGGCGCCTCGAACCCAGGCACGAGGCGGTGGTACGAGTTCACGGTCGGGTTGGTGAACGCGAGCAGCGACGGGGCGTGCTCGAGGATGCCGCCGATGTACCAGCGGGCCATGTCGGACAGGCCGGCGTAGCCGGTCTCGTCGAAGAACAGCGGGTCGCCGTCCTTCCACAGCGAGGAGTGGATGTGCATCCCCGAGCCGTTGTCGCCGAAGATGGGCTTCGGCATGAAGGTGACCGACTTGCCCTGCTCCCAGGCGGTGTTCTTGATGAGGTACTTGAACTTCATCACGTCGTCCGCTGCCTTCAGCAGCGTGTCGAAGCGGTAGTTGATCTCCGCCTGGCCGGCGGTGCCGACCTCGTGGTGGGCACGCTCGACGTGCAGTCCGCACGCCTCGAGGTTCTTGACCATGTCGGCGCGCAGGTCGCTGTAGTGGTCGTACGGCTCGACGGGGAAGTAGCCGCCCTTGAGGCGGGTCTTGTAGCCCTTGTTCTGGCCGTCGTCCTTGCCGGAGTTCCACCAGCCCTCGACGGAGTCGATGTGGTAGTACCCCTCGTTCACGCCCGTGCTGTAGCGGACGTTGTCGAAGATGTAGAACTCCGCCTCGGGAGCGAAGTAGGCGGTGTCCGCGATGCCGGTGGAGTCGAGGTACGCCAGCGCCTTGCGCGCGATGTTGCGCGGGTCGCGGCTGTAGGCCTCGCCAGTGATCGGGTCGTGGATGAAGAAGTTGACGTTGAGGGTCTTGCTGCGCCGGAACGGGTCGAGGTACGCCGTGGTCGGGTCCGGGAAGAGCGCCATGTCGGACTCGTTGATCGCCTGGAAGCCGCGGATCGACGAGCCGTCGAAGCCGAGGCCGTCGTCGAAGACGCTCTGGTCGAAGGAGGAGGCCGGGACCGTGAAGTGCTGCATCACGCCCGGCAGGTCGCAGAAGCGGACGTCGATCATCTCGACGCCCTCGTCCTTGATGAACTTCAGGAGCTCATCGGAGTTGTTGAACATTCGGTTCCTCCTTGACGGCGGCGCGCGCACGTCGAGTTTGCAGCGTTCGGGAGCGGAGCCTCGTTGCACCGTGCCGCCACGCTAGGTGGGAGCAGTTTCAAGACCGTATCCCGTTTGTTTCGCCCGTGTTACGGGTGACCGGTCGCTGGGCCGTCCCCGGACGCCTCCTAGGGTGGTCGCGTGACCAGCGCTGTAACACCGGAGCTCGCGTCGGCCTCGTGGGGACGGCGCATCCTGGCGCTGTTCGTCGACTGGGTGGCCTGCCTCGCGGTCATCGAGGGCCTGGTGGCGGTCGACGTCCTCAGCGGCAACCCCAACGGCCTCGGCACGCTGACGCTCTTCGTCCTCGAGTCGGCCCTGTTCACCACGCTGGCCGGCGGGTCGTTCGGCAAGCTCGCCACCCGGCTGCGGGTGGTCCGGAACGACGGCTCCGGCCAGCCGGTCTCGCTGCTGCGGTCCCTGGGTCGTTCCGTGYTCGTCGCGCTGCTCGTGCCGCCCCTGCTGACCTTCGACGGTCGCGGGCTCCACGACGTCGCGGCCGGCACCCGCACCGTCACGCTCTGACGTCGGTCTCGTGACGGGCGCAGGGCGCCCCCCTCGACCAGTGGGTCGAGCGGTCAGCGGCCGCGCTGCTGCGAGCGCATGCCCTTCATCGAGGTCGGCACCGGTCCCTTGGGGAGCGGCAGCTTGCCGCGCTGGGCGTCGAGGGCCTTGAGGCGCTGGAGGATGTCGGTCATCTCGGCGGGCTTGACGTTGCGGCCGAGCTTCTGGACGTGCTTGACCAGCTTGGGCAGCGGGACCTCGCCCTCGCCGCGGCCGCAGACGACCTCGTGGATCGGGACGCCGTAGGCGACGCGCTCGTGCTTCTTGCGCTCGTTCGCGAGCAGCTGCTTGACCCGGCTCGGGCTCGAGCCCTCGCCGACCAGGACGATTCCCGGCGGGCCGACGACGCGGTGAACGACGTCCTGCTGCTTGGTGAAGCCGACGACCGGGTCGACCTTCCAGCCGCGGCGCAGCATCTGCAGGGCTCCCGCCCCGGCGGCCGGCTGGCCCTCCATCTGGGTGTACGCCGCCTTCTGGGCGCGGCGACCGAAGACGAGCAGTGCGAAGAGCGCACCGATCAGGAGCGCGCCGACGACCGACATGATCCAGCCGATCATCCCGTCGCCCGGCAGCGCCCACATGAGCGCGAAGCCGAGGGCGGCGCCGAGCACGAACACACCCATCACGATCAGGCCGATGCGCGGGTCGCTCCGCTTGGCCATCTGGTAGGTCTGCATGATCTGCCCGCGGCGCGAGCTGGGCGTGGTGGCGGGGGTCGACATGAGGTGGCCTTGTCCGGTCAGGTGTTGAACAGGTGCTGGTGCGGGTTCAGATGAAGGTGGTGCTGGTGCTGGGTCAGACGGCGGCAGCGGCGCGCGCGTCCATCGCCTGACCGTACAGCCGACCGGCGCGGTAGGACGAGCGGACCAGCGGACCCGAGAGCGCTCCGGCGAAGCCGATCTCGTCGGCCTCGGCCTTGAGCTCGACGAACTCCTCGGGCTTGACCCAGCGCTCGACGGGGTGGTGGCGGGGGGAGGGGCGGAGGTACTGGGTGATGGTGATCAGCTCGCAGCCGGCCTCGTGGAGGTCGCGCAGCGCCTGGCTGACCTCCTCGCGGGTCTCGCCCATGCCGAGGATCAGGTTGGACTTGGTCACCAGTCCGAAGTCACGCGCCTGGGTGATCACGTCGAGCGAGCGGTCGTAACGGAACGCGGGGCGGATCCGCTTGAAGATCCGGGGGACCGTCTCCACGTTGTGGGCGAGCACCTCGGGACGGCTCTCGAAGACCTCCTGGAGGAGGTCGGGCTTGCCGTTGAAGTCAGGGATCAGGTTCTCGACGCCGGTTCCGGGGTTGAGCTCGTGGATCACCCGGACGGTCTCGGCGTACAGCCAGGCGCCACCGTCGGGCAGGTCGTCGCGGGCGACGCCGGTGATGGTGGCGTACTTGAGCTGCATCTTCTGCACGGACTCCGCGACGCGGCGCGGCTCGTCGCGGTCGAGCGGCTGCGGCTTGCCGGTGTCGATCTGGCAGAAGTCGCAGCGGCGGGTGCACTGGTCGCCGCCGATGAGGAAGGTGGCTTCCTTGTCCTCCCAGCACTCGAAGATGTTGGGGCAGCCCGCCGACTGGCAGACCGTGTGGAGCCCCTCGGACTTCACGAGGTTCTGCAGGGAGGTGTACTCCGGTCCCATCTTGGCCCGGGTCTTGATCCACTCCGGCTTGCGTTCGATCGGGGTCTCCGCGTTGCGGATCTCCAGTCGGAGAAGCTTGCGTCCTTCGGGTGCGGGAGCGGTCGTCACACGCGCCACTCTACGACGGTGCCCCGAGCGTCCCCAATCAGCATCCGGTCAGCATCCGGGGCACTCAGGTCGAGGCGTCGACGTAGTCGGGCTCGGTGGACTCGAGGCGCTCGTGCGCCGCCGTACGACCCTTGCCACGGCCGCGCTCGACGGAGCCGAACGCGGCGGCCAGCCCGAACTCCGTCATGTTGCCGTAGAGGGACTCCACGCGGTCGGCCGGGACGACGTAGGTCTCGTGGAAGATCCCGACGTCGCCCGTCGCGGCCAACTCCTTGTTGAACGCGCGCCATGCGGGCGCATGCGACAGGGAGGCGTCGCGGGCGAAGGCGCCGAGCTCCTCGGCGCTGCGCCAGTACTGGATGGTGACGAGCGTGCGTCCGCCGAACAGCGAGTGCGCGCCGAGCAGCCCGCGGTCGCTCCCCGCGAGCTCGCGGAGCATCCGCGGCATGCCGGTGAACACGGGCCACCAGCTGCGCACGCGGCGCAGCCGGTTGATCCGCATGCCGATGACGAAGACGACGACGTCGTCGACCTGCGGGTCGGCGACGTACTGGCCGCCGCGAACTCCTGCGGGGGCGCGTCCGGGCGCCGGGGCATAGGCGCGGGGGACACGCCGGGTGGTGGAGCCAGCCATGGCGGCCTCCTTGGATAGTGTTACTGTCTTGTACGACAGTGGCACTATCCACGACGTGGGTCAAGGGGGACGAGCGTGCGGATGTCCGAGCTCTCGGAGCGGACCGGCGTGCCGGTGCCGACGATCAAGTACTACCTCCGCGAGGGGCTGCTCCCCGAGGGTGAGAAGCGGACGCCGCGGCTCACCGACTACGACGAGCAGCACGTACGACGTCTCGAGCTGCTGCGGATCCTGCGCGACGCAGGCGACGTGCCCGTCGAGGGCCTCAAGCGCCTCGTCGCCGCGACGGAGACGCAGGGGACCGTGCACGACCTCTTCGCGGTGGCAGCCGACGCGCTCGCGCCCACCCCGCCCCCGGCGTCCGCCGACCCGTCGCGGGCGCAGGCGCGGGAGATCGCCGACGCGATCATCGACCAGGCGGGCTGGGACCGCGTGCGCACGGACTCGGTCGACCGCGACAACCTCGCGGCGACCCTGGAGCTGGTGGCGTCCTTCGACACCCATCCCCGCGGTCCCGGCGAGATCGCGCCCTACGTCGCGCTGGCCGACCAGCTCGCCCGCCACGAGATCGCCAACCTCGACGACCGCAAGGACCGCGTCGGCCTGCTCGAGGAGATGATCGTCGGGCAGGTCGTCTTCGCGACCGTTCTCACCACGCTGCGGCGGCTCGCCGAGGAGCACCACTCCCACAAGCGGTTCGGGGAGGACCGGCGCGACTGACCCACCGGTCCGCGCGGGTCACGCGCCCGGTCGCACCAGCTCGATGCGGGGGCCGCGGCCCGGCTCGGGACGGGCGTCGTAGTCGGGGGTGGCGTCGTAGGGCTGCCAGGCGAGGTACGTCGCCAGGTGCCGGCGCACGCTCGGCAGCACGTCGTCGATGGTGACGTCGCGACCGAGCTCCCGCGAGAGCGAGGTGACGCCGGCGTCGGCGATGCCGCACGGGACGAAGCGGTCGTACCAGCCCAGGTCGACGTCGCAGTTGAGGGCGAAGCCGTGCATCGTGACGCCCCGGCTGACCCGGATCCCGATCGCAGCGACCTTGCGCTCGGGGCCGCGCTCGTCCTCGCGCAGCCACACGCCGCTGCGGCCCGGGATGCGGGCGGTGGTGACGCCCAGGTCGGTGCAGACCGCGATGAGCGCCTCCTCGACCCGGCGCACGTAGTCGACGACCTTGACGTGGTCGGGCAGCTGGACGATCGGGTAGCCGACGAGCTGGCCGGGGCCGTGGAAGGTGATCTTGCCGCCGCGGTCGACGTCGATCACCGCCGCGCCACCCGGGTCGAGCGGCCGCTCGTGCGGCTCGGTGCGCTTGCCGGCGGTGAAGACGGGTGGGTGCTCGAGCAGCAGCACGGTGTCGGCCCGCGAGCCCGCGACGACCTCCTCGTGCACCCGGCGCTGGAGGTCCCAGGCGGCCAGGTAGTCGACGGCGTCGTCGCCGAGACCGGCGACCTCGACGTCGAGCGCGTGCGTGGCGATCTGGTCCGACGACATGGCCCCGAGCGTACGCCGCTGGGCCGCTCGCCTCGCTGCGGGGCGACGCTGCGTCATGCGGATCGGCACTCATGCGCTCGGGTTCGGATGACGCAGGGGAGGGGGGACGTGCGGGCGCCTGTGGATGACGCCTGCAGCCGGCCGGGGATTCGGCGAGGGTGGCGGGGTGGACCCGCGACGCATGCTCCCCGCGCTCACCGCCGCCGCCTGCGCGCTGGTGGTGGCGACGCTCGTGGTCGTCGTGGCGCGACCCGACCCGGCGCCGCCGCGCCCCCGTCTGGCGAGCCCGACGTCGTCCCCGTCCGCGCCACAGCCCGCCCGGTCCGGGCCGGCCGCGGTGCTGGCGGCCTGGGACGAGCGGCGGTCCGCCGCCTGGGCCGAGGGCGACGCGGGTGCGCTCGAGAGGTTGTACGCCGACGGGTCGGGCGCGGGCGCGGCCGACGTCCGGCTGCTGCGGGACTACGGCCGGCGCGGGCTCCGGGTCGAGGGGATGACGACGCAGGTGCTGGGCCTGCGGGTGGCGGCCCGGTCCCCGGGCCGGCTGGAGCTGGTGGTCACGGACCGTGTCGTCGGGGCGGAGGCCGTCGGGTCCGGCGCACCCGTCTCGTTGCCGGTCGACCGACCCTCCACGCGACAGGTGGTGCTGGTCCGCGAGGGCGCGGGGTGGGTGGTGGCCGAGGTGCGCGATCAGGACAGCGCGGCGGCCAGCACCTCGCGCACGTCCTCGTCCTCGAAGTCGTAGCCGGCCCGCTCGAGGGCGGCCGGCCGGGCGTTGACCGACCCGAGCACCTCCGGCGCGAGGTCGCCGGCGGCCATCTTCATCAAGGGCGCCGGGACGGCGAAGAGGGCCTTGCGGTGCAGCGCGGACGCCAGCGCCTTGGTGAACTCGGCGTTGGTCGGCGTGTTCGGGCAGCAGAGGTTGAAGGCGCCGGAGACGTCGCGCGACTCGATGAGGTAGCTCACCGCGCCGATCCAGTCGCGCAGCGAGATCATCGGCATGAACTGCGCGCCCGAGCCCAGCCGGGCGCCGCCGCCGGCCTGGAAGAGCAGGCGCAGCTGCTTCAGCGGCGGCGAGGTGCGGTCCATGACCGGGGAGGTCCGCAGCTCGCACACGCGCGCGCCCGCCTTGCGGGCCGGGTCGGCCGCCTCGGACCATTCGTGGGAGACGTTGGTGAGGAACGCGTCGCCCGTGCTGGGGGTGTCCTCGGTGACCGGCGACGCTCCGTGGTCGCCGTACCAGGCGATGCCGTTGCCGGCGAGGAAGGCCGCCGGGCGCTCGGTCTCGGCGATCGTCTCGGCGAGCAGCCGGGTGGTCGAGACCCGCGACTCGAGCACCTCCCGGGCCCACTTCTTCGAGTGCGGGTTGCCGGCGATGGGCGCGCCGGCGAGATTGACCACCGCGTCGGCGGACTCGATCACCGCGGCGTCGATGCTGCCGCCAGCCGGGTCCCACCGGGACTCGTGGGCCGAGCCGGGCTCGCGCCGGACGAGGGCCGTCACCTCGTGCCCGTGCACCCGCAGGTGGTCGGACAGGTGGGTCCCGAGAAAGCCCGAGGCACCGGCGATGACGACGCGCATGTCACCACCCAACCATGCGACCAAAGCGGCCGCGGGTGGTTCAGCCGGCCAGGTGGGCCCACCGCGACGACAGCTCGTGCCACGGTCCGTCGTCGACCACGCGACCGGAGTCGAGCACCACGACCCGGTCGGCCTGCGCGAGCGCCGCAGCCTTGCTGGTGGCGCCGATGACGGCCGTGCCCCGGGACCGCAGCGCCTGCCACAGCTCGATCTCGGTGGCGGCGTCGAGCGCGGACGACACGTCGTCGGCCAGCAGCACGTCGGCGTCCGTCGCCAGCGCCCGGGCCAGCGCGAGGCGCTGCACCTGCCCACCGGAGAGGCGTACGCCGCGGTGGCCGACGACGGCATCGGCGCCACCGGCCTCCCGGACGTCGCGCCCCATGCGGGCCGCCTCCAGCGCCGGCACCACCGACCGGTCGGCGTGGTCGAGCGCGACGTTGCCGGTGAACGTGCCGGAAAGCACCCGCGGCACCTGCGCCACGTGGGCGACGCGGCCGGGCCGCAGCGTGGTCTGGGGGTCGTCGACGAGGCGGTCGTTCCAGCGGATCTCGCCCGTGCTGCCGACGAGGCCGGCGAGCGCGCTGAGCAGGCTGGACTTGCCCGAGCCGACCTGGCCGAGCAGCAGGACCAGCTCGCCGGCCTGCACGTCGAGGTCGACGTCCTGGACGCCGACCGTGCCGTCGTCGTGCACCGCGGCGAGGTCGCGGATGGTGAGGGTGCGCAGCGGGTCGCGGTGGGGCGTGGACGGCTCCGGCCCGGTGCCGCGGACGAGGTCGACGCCGGGGGGCAGGTCCATCAGGTCGCCGCCGCCGGCGAGCTCGCTGGTGGCGTTCATCCAGGCCCGGGTGCCGGGCGCCTCGGTCACGACCGTGCCGGCGACCCGACCGAACCAGTCGAAGCCGCTGACGGCGTTGGCGACGAGCAGCGCGGTCGCGAGCTCCCACCGGCCGGTGAGCAGGCCGCCCCACGCGGCGACGACGCCGCACTGGACCATGACCACGGGTACGCCCTCGAGGAGGGCCTGCACGCGGTGCTCGCGGACGGCGGCGTCCACGCGGCCACCGTCGACGTCGCGCAGGTGCTGGTGGACCTGCGGCGTCGCCGCGGCGAGCTTGACGGTGCGCACCGACTCCAGCGCCGACACCAGCGACTGCCCGAACCTCGCGCGCGCGGTCGACGCGGCGGCGGCCGAGCGTCCGGCGACGCGGCGGCCCAGCGTGGAGGCGAGGGCGGACGCGACCATGACGGCGAGCAGGACCGCGCCGGCGAGCCACGTGCGGGCGATCAGGGCGGTCACCACGGCGATGATCAGTCCGTTGACGAAGTCGACCCAGCGGTCGGTGTAGCGCGCGAGCCGGTCGGCGTCCATCGTGCGGGCGACGACCTCACCGGGCGGCGTGCGCAGCAGCCGGCGCTGGGACGTCTGCCCGTGGAGGACCGCGGCCCGCACGCGGAGGCGTACCTCCACCCACCAGTGCGGGTAGGTGCGGAACGCCTGGGCGAGCAGGAGCGGGCCGACGAGGAGCGAGGCGACGAGGGCGACGACCAGGAGCTCGGGGCGCTCGCCCGCCTGCAGGTCGGTGACGATGTGGCCCCACACCCAGCCGGTGACCGCACCGAACGCGCCGGTCAGCGAGGAGACGAGGAACAGGACCGCTCCGAGCAGGCCCCACTGCGGCTGCATGCTGATCGTGTGGAGCACCTGCCGGGCCAGGCTCGGCGTCGGGGCGAGCTCGGGCGGCGCCGGGGGAGTGGTGCTGCGGCGCACCGACCCGATGGTGGTGTCGTCGTGGTGGTGCTCCTCGACGACCGCCTCGTGGGCGGCAGCGTCGAGGAGGTCGCGGAACCGGCCGGGCTCGGCGGCGAGACGGGCGCGCGGACCCTGCTGGACCACCCGACCGGACTCGAGGACGGCGACCTGCTCGGCGCGCTCGGTGGTGGAGAGCCGGTGGGCGACGAGGATGCCGGTGCGTCCCGAGATCAGCCGGTCGGCGGCGCGTACGACGCGGGCCTCGGTGACGGGGTCCATGCGGGCCGTGGCCTCGTCGAGGACGACGACGCTGACGTCGCGCACGAGGAGCCGGGCGAACGCGACGAGCTGCTCCTCCCCGGCGGACAGGCTGGTGCCGCCCGGGCCGAGGACGGTGTCGAGGCCGTCGGGCAGCCCGGCGACCCACTCGGTCAGGCCGAGCTCGGCCACCGCCGCCTCGACGACCGTGCGGGGGACGTCGTCGAACAGGGTGATGTTGTCGGCGAGGGTGCCGGCGAGGACCTCGGTGCGCTGGGTGACCACGCCGACCGAGGAGCGCAGCTGCTGCAGATCGAGGTCGAGGACGTCGACCCCGCCGAGGAACACCATGCCGCGGGGCGGCTCGACCGCACGGGAGAGCAGGGACGCGAGGGTGGACTTGCCGGACCCGGTGCGACCGACGAGGGCGCAGGTGTGGCCAGCGGTGAGCAGGAGGTCGACGTCGCGGAGGGCGAACGTGCCCGTGCCGTAGGCGAACTCCAGGTGCCGGAACTCCACGTCGAGCGGGCCGTCGGGCACGGGGAGGCCGCCCGTGGGCTCGACGGGCGAGGCCATCATGGCGCGCAGCCGGAGCACGGCGCCGAAGCCCTCCTGGAGGTCGGGCAGGTGGCGGGCGAGCATGTCGACGCCCCCGACGAACATCGTCGTGACGAGGAACAGCGTGACCAGCCGTGCCGTCGACAGGTCGCCGGACAGGACCAGCGCGACGCCGACGACGCCGACCGCGGCGAGGGCTCCGTGGAGCAGCCCGCCGCTGCGTCGGGTCACCCGCACCTCGACGGCCAGGACCGCGTCGAGGGTCTGGTGGATGACCGACGCGAGGTAGGCGTTGCGGCGCAGCACGTGGGCCTGGCCCAGCGACGTGCGTACGTCGTCACGGGCGGCGACGCCCTCCTCGGTCGACGCGGCATGGTCGGTCCAGGCTGCCTCCTCGACGACCTTGCGCTGGGCGATCTGGGGGAGCAGGCGGCGGATCGAGAGGTAGGTGACGACCGCCGTCAGCGGGAACAGGAAGGCTGCCGGCCACCAGGTGAGGGACGCGACCACCCACAGCGGGCCGGAGGCGAGGAAGGTGCGCGCGGCCTGCCACACGCCCCAGCGCATCAGCTGACCGACCTCCCACGTGTCGTCGTCGATGCGGTCGAGGACCTCGCCGACCGCCTGCTCGGAGAGCTCGGACAGCGGCTGGGCCATGGCCGCGTCGAGCAGGTCGGCACGCAGTTGCCCCTCGGCGCGGTCGCAGATGGTGGCCCAGATGGTCTTGGCGACCGTGTCGATCACCGCCCCGCCCACGACACACAGCGCCAGGAGCGTCAGGAGCGTGCTGGTCGGGCCGTCGGCGAGGCGTCCGGCGACCATCGTGCCGAGGGACGCCGCGACGGCTCCGAGCAGGGACATCGAGAAGCAGAGGTAGGTCAGCGGACGGCGGACCCGGTGCCAGTCGACAGGCATCCGACCCGGCGGCAGTCCGTCGGTCGCGGACGCGGTCGCCGGTGCCGGGTGGGTCTGCGTCTCGGTCACCGTCACAATCACCAGACGTTACGTGTCGGGACCGACATCGCGCGCCCGATTTTCGTGTGACCCCGGCTACCGCGCGGGGCCGCGCTTGAGCGGTGCGCCACCCACATTCCGTGGCAGACGAATGTGGCTCACGCACCGGCGCCCGGCGCGTCGGCGTACGACACGCGCGTGAGCGGTGCGCCACCTACGTTCCCGGGCAGGTGAATGTGGCTCACGCACCGCTCGGCGGCCGGCGAACGGCCCCCGGACGCGGCACGACGACGGCCCGCCCACCGAGGTGGACGCGTACGACGACGCCCCGCCCACCGAGGTGGACGGGGCGTCGGTCGGCGACTGGCCTCAGACCTCGAACTGGCCGGCCTCGAGGCGCTTCTTGACCTCCTGGAGGAAGCGGCCCGCGTCGGCGCCGTCGACCAGGCGGTGGTCGTAGGTCAGCGACAGGTGGACCATGTGGCGCACCGCGATCGTCTCGCCCAGGTTGGGGTCGTCGATCACGACGGGGCGCTTCACCACGGCACCGGGGCCGAGGATCGCGACCTGCGGCTTGTTGATGATCGGGGTGTCGAAGAGCGCCCCGAAGCTGCCGAGGTTGGTGATGGTGAAGGTGCCGCCGGACAGCTCGTCCGGGGTGATCTTGTTGGTGCGGGTGCGCTCGGCGACGTCGGCGATCTTCTTCGCCAGCCCGGCGATCGAGAGGTCACCGGCCTCCTTGACCACCGGGGTCAGCAGGCCCTTCTCGGTGTCGACAGCGAACGCGATGTTCTCGCGGTCGAAGTAGGTCACCTCGCCCTTGTCGGTGTCGATCGCCGCGTTGAGCTTGGGGTGCAGCTTGAGCGCGTCGATCGCGGCCTTGGCAAAGAAGGGCAGGTAGGTCAGCTTCACGCCCTCGCGGGCCAGGAAGTCGGCCTTCGACGCCTCGCGGAGGCGGGCGATCGCGGTGACGTCGACCTCCATGACCTGCGTCAGCTGGGCGGCCTCCCGCAGCGACTCGACCATGCGCGTGGCGATCACCTTGCGCAGGCGCGAGAGCGGCTCGGTGGTGCCACGCAGCGGCGACGGCGAGGCCGACGACGGAGCGGCAGCAGCGGGCGGAGCGCCGGCGGCGGCGGGCGCGGCGGCCGGAGCAGCCGGAGCGGCCGGGGCCGCGGCAGCCTGCTGGGCAGCAKCCGCGGCGTCGAGGACGTCCTGCTTGCGGATGCGGCCACCGACGCCGGTGCCCTGCACCGACCCGAGGTCGATGCCGTGCTGGTCGGCCATCTTGCGCACCAGCGGGGTGACGTACGCCGACTGGTCGCGGCCACCCTCGCTCGGGGCGGACGCGGTAGGTGCAGGCGCCTCCTGCTTCGGGGCCTCCTGCTTCGGGGCCTCCTGCTTCGGCTCCTCCTTGGCCTCGGGCTCCGGCTCGGGGGCCGACTCCTCCTGGGGCTCGGGCTCGGGCTCGCGCTCGGGCTCCGGCTCCGGCTCTTCCTTGGCCTGGGGCTCGGGCTCCGGCTCGTCGGACTTCGCGGGCGCGGCGTCGCCGGACCCGATGATCGCGAGCTCGGCGCCGACCTCGACGGTCTCGTCCTCCTCGGCCTTGATCTCCAGCAGGGTGCCGGCGACGGGCGAGGGGATCTCGGTGTCGACCTTGTCGGTGGAGACCTCGAGGAGCGGCTCGTCGACGGCGACCTCGTCGCCGACCTTCTTGAGCCACCGGGTGACGGTGCCCTCGGTCACGGACTCACCCAGCGCGGGCAGCGTGACCGGCGTACCGCCGCCACCGCCGCCGCCACCGGAGGAGGAGCCGCCGGACGAGGCCTGCTCGGCCGCGGGCTCGGACTCGGCCGGGGCGTCGTCCTTCTCCGACTCGGGGGTCTCGTCGCCCTCGGGGAGCTCGCCGGTGTCCTCGGCGACCTGCTCCTCCTGCTCGGCCTTCTTCTCCGACTCGCCCTCGTCCTGGGGCTGCGCCTCGGGCTCGGCGGTCTCGGAGGCGTCGCCCGCGGACTCGCCCTCCTCGCCGATCACGCCGAGGACCGCGCCGACCTCGACGGTGTCGTCCTCGTTGGCCTTGATCTCGAGGAGCGTGCCGGCGACCGGCGACGGGATCTCGGTGTCGACCTTGTCGGTGGAGACCTCCAGCAGCGGCTCGTCGACGGCAACCGTGTCACCGACCTGCTTCAGCCAGCGGGTGACGGTGCCCTCGGTGACGGACTCGCCGAGTGCGGGGAGGGTGACTTCGGAGGCCATGTGTTTCCTTCTCGCGTTGGTTGGGGAGATTCTGGGGTGTTCAGGAGTGCGCGTGGAGCGGCTTGCCGGCCAGCGCGAGGTGCGCCTCGCCGAGGGCCTCGTTCTGGGTGGGGTGGGCGTGCACGAGCGGCGCGACGTCGTCGGCGTGTGCCTCCCAGTTGTAGATGAGCTGGGCCTCGCCGATGAGTTCACCGACCCGATCGCCCACCATGTGGACGCCGAGGACCGGGCCGTCGACCAGGGCGACCAGCTTGACGAACCCCTGGGTCTGGAGGATCTGGCTCTTGCCGTTGCCGCCGAGGTCGTAGGTCACCGTCGTGACCGCGTCGCCGTGGAGCTCGCGCGCCGTCGCCTCGTCGAGCCCGACCGACGCGATCTCCGGGTGGGAGTACGTCACCCGCGGGATGCCGGCGTCGTCGACGGGACGCGGGTCGAGGCCGGCGATGTCCTCGGCCACGAAGATGCCCTGCTGGAAGCCGCGGTGGGCCAGCTGGAGGCCGGGCACGATGTCGCCGACGGCGTAGACGCCCTCGACGTTGGTGCGGCAGCGCTCGTCGGCGAGGACGAAGCCGCGGTCCATCTCGATGCCCTGCTCGGCGTAGCCGAGGCCGTCGGTCGAGGGGCCGCGCCCGACGGCGACGAGGAGCACCTCGGCCTCGATCACGTCGCCGCCCTCGACGGTGACGGCGACGCCGGTGTCGGTGGTCTTGACGCTCTGGAACGGGGTGCCGGTGAGGAAGCTGATCTTGCGCTTGCGGAAGGCACGCTCGAGGGCCTTGGAGGAGGCCTCGTCCTCGGCGGCGACGAGCCGCGGGAGGGCCTCGATGATGGTGACGTCGGAGCCGAAGGACTTCCACACG
Source organism: Nocardioides sp. P4_G10 (assembly GCF_056401175.1). Lineage (NCBI taxonomy): Bacteria > Bacillati > Actinomycetota > Actinomycetes > Propionibacteriales > Nocardioidaceae > Nocardioides > Nocardioides sp. P4_G10. The sequence goes on from NZ_JBFUJV010000007.1 coordinate 46,646, forward strand.
CTCGCGAACTCGCAGCCGATCACGCCGCCGCCCAGCACGATGGCGGACGCCGGGACGCGGTCGAGGCGGAGCGCGTGCTCGGAGGTGATGACCTTCTCGCCGTCGACCTCGAGGCCGGGCAGCGACTTGCTGTAGGAGCCGGAGGCCAGCACGACGGCCTTGCCGGTGTAGGCCGTGCCGTCGACGGTCACCTCGCGGGGACCGGTCAGCGTGCCGGTGCCCTCGATGACGGTGATGCCGCGCGACTTGATGAGGCCCTTGAGGCCCTTGAACAGCCGGTCGACGACCTTGTCCTTGTAGGCGTTGACGCCGGCCATGTCGATGCCGTCGAGGGTGGCGGTGACGCCGAACTGCGCGGCCTCGCGGGCCGAGTCGGCGACCTCCGCGGCGTGCAGGAGGGCCTTGGTCGGGATGCAGCCGACGTGGAGGCAGGTGCCGCCGAGGTTGCCCTTCTCGACCAGCCCGACGCTCAGGCCCAGCTGGGCCGCTCGCAGGGCACAGGCGTAACCGCCCGATCCAGCCCCGAGGACGAGGACGTCGAACTCACCGTCCGTCACTGATTTCCTCCACACGCTCGACTCGCACCGACCATCTCGGGCGCGTCCATCTTTGCACTCTTCACGACGCTGTCCACACCGGGTCGGGTGGGCCGAACCGGCGATCCGCGCGCACGATGGGGAACCTCCCGGCAGAATGTGCGCCATGGGCCTGTTCGACCGATTCCGCCGCCAAGGGCGCTCCAGTGCTCCGGCGCGCGACGCCACCCGCACCGGCTCGACGCGCGTGCGTGCTTCCGACGGCGAGGACGTGCGTCACCTCGAGTCCTTCGTCGCCACCCGCCAGGGGGTCGAGGGGTTCGTCGAGCCCCGCACGGCCGTCAACGACGTGACCCTCCTGCTGGTCGCGCACGACGGCGAGTGGACCCGACGGCGCGTGCCGAGCGTGAAGTGGGCGCACGACTTCGCCAACCGCCACCGCGTGCCGTCGTACGACGCCGCGGTGGTCGGCGTGCCGCAGCGGATGCGCGACTACAACCGGCGCAAGAAGGCCGAAGGCATCTGAGAGGCACCCAGCGCCGCGAGCCCCCGGGTCAGTCCTCGGACCGGCCCGCGGCGACGGAGCGGGCGATCTCGACGAGCGTGGTGACCCCGAAGCCGGTGGCGCCCGCGGGCACGTGGCCGTAGGGGCCGCCGGTGTTGATCTCCTTGCCGGCGATGTCGAGGTGCGCCCACGGCAGCCCGCCGGTGAACTCGCGCAGGAACGCCGACGCGTAGAGGCCGCCGCCCCAGCGCACCCAGTCGTGCTGGAGCAGGTCGGCGACCTTGGAGGACGTGATGCGCTCCTTCATCTCCTCCGGGATCGGCATCGGCCAGTGCTGCTCGCCCGCGGCCCGGCCTGCGGCCAGGACGACCTGCACCTCGTCATCGGTGCCCATGACGGCGCCGACCTTGTCGCCGAGCGCCAGCTGCATGTGGCCGGTGAGGGTGGCGATGTCGACGACCACGTCGGGCTTCTCCTGCACCGCGAGGGAGAGTGCGTCGCCCAGCAGCATCCGGCCCTCGGCGTCGGTGTTGGCGATCTCGACGGTCGACCCGTTGTGCATGGTGATGACGTCACCGGGGCGGGTGGCGGTGCCCGACACCATGTTCTCGGCCATCGGCGCGAACGCGGTCACCTTGACCGGCAGGCCGAGCCTGGCGATGGCGAGGGTGGCCGCGACGACGCTGGCCGCACCGGCCATGTCGCCCTTCATGTTCACCATGCTCGAGGACGGCTTGATGGTGAGGCCGCCGGAGTCGAAGGTGACGCCCTTGCCGACCAGCGCGAGGTGCGCCACGGCGTCCTGCGGCGCCCAGGTCAGCTTGACCAGGCGGGACGGCGCGTCCGAGGAGTCGCCGACGCTGAGGATGCCGCCACACCCCATCTCGGCGAGCTGCTCGTGGTCGAACACCTCGAGCTTCACCTTGGGCGCACCGCGGCCCTTGGTGACCTCCTTGTGCGCGGCCGTGACGAGGTCGGCCAGCAGCGGGGGCGTGCAGTCGCGCGGCGGCGTGTTGACCCAGTCGCGGGCCAGTGCGACGGCGTCGGCGAGGACCTCCGCGCGCTCGAGGGCGGCGACGGCGTCGGCCTTGCGCGCGATGGCGGTGAGCACGACGACGTCGTTCGGCTCGGTGGTCTCGGACTTCGTGGACTTGTACGCGGTGAACGTGTAGCCGCCGAGGCGGTGACCCTCGACGACCGCGGCGACCAGCTCGGGGGTGTCGCTCGGCAGGGCGAGGGCGACCGAGGCGGCGTTGGGGACGTTGCGGGCCGCGACGCCCGCGGCACGGCGTACGGCGATGGGGTCGGTCGGGTCCTCGCCGAGGCCCACGAACACCAGCAGCGGGGCGTTGACCTCGTCGCGCGTCGGCGTGCGGACCGCCTCACCGGCCTTGCCGGTCACGCCCATCGTGGAGAGGAAGGGGCGCAGCCGGCGGCCGTACGCCGCACTGACGTCCGCGGCGGCGTCGCACAGCCGTGGACCCTTCGGGCCAGCGACCACTCCGACGACGACGGCGTCGGCTCGGGTCTTGGCGGGACTGGCGCTGCGAAGGGTGTAAGAGGTCACCCGCGGCATGTTAGGGGAGACCTGACGCAGATCCTGCTGCGGTAGGTTCGCGCCATGGCCGGATCGCTCAAGCAGTCGCCCCTCCACGACCGTCACGAGGCCCTCGGCGCGAAGTTCGCCGAGTTCGGTGGGTGGTCGATGCCGCTGGAGTACCCGACCGGTGTCGTGAAGGAGCACACGGCCGTCCGCGAGGCCGTCGGCATCTTCGACGTGAGCCACCTCGGCAAGGCGATGGTGTCCGGTCCGGGCGCCGCCGACTTCGTCAACGCGACGCTGTCCAACGACCTCGCGAAGATCGAGCCCGGCAAGGCGCAGTACACCCTCTGCCTCGACGAGTCCGGCGGCATCGTCGACGACCTCATCGCCTACTGGCACGACCTCGAGCACGTGCTGCTGATCCCCAACGCGGCCAACACGGCCGAGGTCGTCGCCCGCCTCGCCGCCGCAGCGCCCGACGAGGTGAAGGTCAGGAGCCACCACGACGACTACGCCGTGCTGGCGGTCCAGGGCACCCGCTCCGACGAGGTGCTCGACAAGGTCGGCCTGCCCACCGGCCACGACTACATGACCTTCGTCGAGGCCGAGCTGGGCGACACGGGTGTCGGCGTCGTCGTGTGCCGCACCGGCTACACCGGCGAACGCGGCTACGAGCTCGTCGTCGCCAACTCCGTGGCCGGCCGGCTCTGGGACGACCTGATGGCCGCCGGCGAGGAGTGGGGCATCACCGCGTGCGGCCTCGGCTCCCGCGACACGCTGCGCACCGAGATGGGCTACCCCCTCCACGGCCAGGACATCAGCCTCGACACCAACCCCGTCGAGGCGGGGCTGTCGTGGGCGGTCGGGTGGAAGAAGAACGCCTTCTGGGGCCGCGACGCGGTCGTGAAGGTCAAGGAGGACGGGCCCAAGCGTCGCCTGCGCGGGCTCGTCGCCGTCGGCCGCGGCATCCCGCGACCCGGCATGGGCGTCACCCTGACCCACGACGTTCCGCTGGCCGACATCACCTCCGGCACCTTCTCCCCGACCCTGAAGAAGGGCATCGGGCTCGCGCTGATCCCGACGATGGTCGCCGAGGACGCGCAGGTCGGCGTGGACATCCGCGGCCGGCGCGAGATCTTCCAGCTGGTCAAGCCGCCCTTCGTCGACCCGTCGGTCAAGGAGTCCTGACGTGCTGCCCGGCCAGCCGCCGACGTTCCGCCAGCCCTCGGCCGCCGAGCGGCCGTGGTGGTGGCGCCTCGAGGACGCGTCCGGCGAGGCCGTCGAGGTCGGCGGCCACTCCGACCAGCGCTTCGCCAACCAGGGCGACGCCGAGTCGTGGGTCGGCGAGATCTGGGCCGACCTGGCCGAGCACGGCGTCGCCGCGGTGACGCTGTTCGAGCACGACCGCCAGGTCTACGGACCGATGTCGCTGAGCGCCTGACCCCATCCGCGCTGGCCACCGGATCCGAACGGTCCACGACGCCCGCCCGGGCGAGGCGGGACGGTGGGAGGTGGCATGACGGAGCGGACCGACTTCGCGACGTACGTCGACGCGCGCTGGCCCGACCTCGTCGGCGGGCTCGAGGACGAGGGCGTGCCGGGCGACCGCGCGCGGCTCGCGGTCGCCGAGGCCCTGATCGCCGCCCGTCGGTCGTGGCAGCGCCGAGTGCGCGACGAGCAGGTCGACGTCACGCTCTGGGCGGAGGTGCGCGAGTGGGCGGGGCTGCCCGCGCGGCCGGGAGAGCCGGCGCCCCACGCCGTACGTCCTCGCGACCCGCGTGACGGGCCGGAGGAGTGGCTCGAGCGCGCGGGGGAGGTGCGTGCCGCGCGTCGACGGCGGGGCGCACGTCGTGCCGTCGCCGGGCTCGCCGTCGCGGCCCTGCTCGCCGCAGCGTGGGCGTGGTGGGCGGCGCAGCCGGAGCCACCGGCCGTGCGCGCGGAGGCCAACCGGCTCCCGGTCGCGTGGTACGCCGACGGCCAGCTGCACCTCGAGGACGTGGTGGTCGAGCTCCCGGAGGTCGAGGTGTTCGTCGCCGACTTCGCCGACGGTGCGTCGCGTGCCGCCGTGGTCGCCCGGCTGCGCTCGGGCGAGGTGGTGCGGGTGGACTCGGAGGGCGAGGTCGAGCCGGTCGACGACTCGCCCGCCGCCCTCGACACGGTCCCCGTGGCGCCGCCCGTCCGCAGCCTCGGCCTGTACGACGTGTGGGTGGAGAGCGTGCCCCTGGCCGGCGGCGGATGGGCCCACCTCGTCGACTCCGCACGCCAGGCCGGTGCAGAGGACACCCTGCGGCAGTCGGAGACCGGGCGTCGCGCGGTCGTGGCATGCCCGACCGAACGGACGTGCCAGGCGCCGGTGACGGTCCCCGCCGGCGGCACGGTCCGGTTGCGCTGAGGTGCCGGTGCCCGCCGCTAGGGTCGCGCCTCGTGGCCGAAGCACTCTGGACAGGCGTGGCGCACGCCTACGCACGCAGCTTCGCCGGYCTGTGCGCCGGCGCGATCCCGACCCTGCTGGCGGGCCTGCCGCGCGACGGGCGGCTGCTCGACGTCGGGTGCGGCACCGGCGCGCTCGTCCAGGCAGCCCGCGAGGCGGGGCACGACGCCGTCGGTGTCGAGCCCGACGCGGAGATGGCCGCGCTGGCCTCGGCAGCCCTCGGCGCCGACGTGGTCGTGGGCGGCCTGCCCGACCTGCCCCTGGCCGACGACGGCTTCGACGCGGTGACGGCGTCCTTCGTGCTCAACCACGTCGACGACCCCCGCGCCGGAGCGCGTGAGCTGGCGCGGGTGGCGGCGCCCGGCGGCACCGTGCGTGCGACGATCTGGGGCGCGACCCCACCGCCGCAGGCGGTGATGTGGAGCGGGCTCCTCGACGCGGCCGGCGCCACCCGCTCCCCGTCGCCCCGGCTGCGGGTCGACCGCGACTTCGAGCGCTCGCCCCACGGGCTCGCCGGCATCCTCGGCGAGGCCGGGCTCGCGGTCACCCACGCCGGAACGCACGCCTGGCGGTGGCGCGTCGCCGCCGACGACCTGTGGGAGGGACTCACCTCGGTCGGCAACTTCGGCGTCCTGTGGCGCGAGCAGACCGACGAGGTGCAGGCCCGCCTGCGAGCGGCGTACGAGGCCCTGGACGCGCCGTGGCGCGACGGTCCCGACCTGGTCTTCGACGTCGAGTGCGTCGTGGCCGAGGCGCGCGTGCCGCGATCGTAGGAGGGTCGTAGGAGGCCGTAGAGTCGTCCCGTGCGCGCCTACCTCGACCTGCTCCATCGGATCCTCGACGAGGGAGTGGAGAAGACCGATCGCACCGGGACCGGCACGCTGAGCGTCTTCGGCCACCAGATGCGCTTCGACCTGTCCGAGGGGTTCCCCCTCGTGACCACCAAGAAGGTGCACACACGCTCGGTCTTCGGTGAGCTGCTGTGGTTCCTGCGCGGCGACACCAACGTCAAGTGGCTGCAGGACCGCGGCATCACCATCTGGGACGAGTGGGCCGACGACAACGGCGACCTCGGTCCCGTGTACGGCTACCAGTGGCGGTCCTGGCCGACCCCCGACGGCCGGCACGTCGACCAGGTCTCGCGGCTCGTCGAGGGCATCCGCACCAACCCCGACTCGCGCCGCCACATCGTCTCGGCGTGGAACGTCGCCGACGTCGACGACATGGCCCTGCCGCCCTGCCACACGATGTTCCAGTTCTACGTCGAGCCCACCCCGAACGGACCGGGACGGCTCTCCTGCCAGCTCTACCAGCGCTCGGCCGACACCTTCCTCGGCGTGCCGTTCAACATCGCGTCCTACGCGCTGCTGACGCACATGGTCGCCCAGGTGACCGGCCTTGAGGTGGGCGACTTCGTGCACACGATGGGTGACGCCCACCTCTACCTCAACCACGTCGAGCAGGCGAAGCTCCAGCTCTCGCGCGAGCCGCGCCCGCTGCCGCGCCTCGTCCTCGACCCCACCGTCACCGAGATCGACGGCTTCGACCTCGAGCACGTCGCCGTCGAGGGCTACGACCCCCACCCGGGCATCAAGGCGCCCATCGCCGTATGACCGGCTCGCTCCGGCCCGACCAGCGGGTCGTGCTGGTGGCGGCCCACGCCCGCAACCGGGTGATCGGCAACGGTCCCGACATCCCGTGGCGCCTCCCCGGCGAGCAGGCGCAGTTCAAGGAGCTCACGTGGGGGCACACCCTCCTCATGGGCCGCACGACCTTCGAGTCCATCGGCCGGCCGCTGCCCGGTCGGACGACGATCGTGCTGACCCGCCACCTCGGCTGGAGCCACGAGGGCGTGCTGGTCGCCCACACGGTCGAGGAGGCGCTGGCGCTGGCCGGCGGCCAGTCCGGTGACCTGATGGTCGCGGGTGGCGGTGAGGTCTACGACGCCCTGCTGCCGCACGCCACCCACCAGGTGCTGACCGAGGTCGACCTCGAGCCCGAGGGGGACGTGCACTACCCGCAGTTCCCCACCGGGGAGTGGGTGGAGACGCGTCGCGAGGCCTTCGACGGCTACGAGCGCGTGTGGCTGGAGCGGATGGACCCGGCCGCGTGAACCTCGCCGTCGACCCGTCCTCCGGTGTCCCTCCCTTCGAGCAGGTGCGCGACGGCCTCCGGGCGCAGGTCGACGCCGGCACCCTCGAGGCGGGCTTCCGGCTGCCGCCCGTGCGTGCCCTCGCCGACGAGCTCGACCTCGCGCCCGGCACCGTGGCCCGCGCCTACAAGGAGCTCGAGGCGCTCGGTGTCGTCGAGACCCGCGGCCGCGCCGGGACGTTCGTCGCCGGGTCGGGCGTCCAGCGGTCGCTGCGCGAGGCCGCGTCGTCGTACGTCGCCACCGCGCGCTCGCTCGGCCTGACGGACGACGAGGCCCTCGACTCCGTACGCCGCGCGCTGGGCTCGTAGCCCGTCCGCGGCGGCGCGATCCGGGGAACCTCCCGGGGCGGTGGGGCGTCACGCGCGACCACAGGAGCGTCGGGAATGAACCCGGCCCGGTCGTCGTTGGACCGGACAGCTGGCTCCGCATCAAGCCCCCGGGCCTCACCACTTGCCGCTACGAGCGGCCCTTCGCCGAGAGGCGGCTGACGGACCAGCGAGCAGCATCACTCAGCCACCCGCCGGGTAAGCCCCGGTCAGGGTGGCTGCGTGCTGTCCGGGCGCACCTGCGATCCTCGGCCCATGGAGGTCGACCGGGACAGGCACATCGTCGTCGCGGCCGTCGCGCTCGTGCGTGACGGGCACGTGCTGACGGTCCGCAAGCGGGGGACCGAGCGGTTCATGCTGGTCGGCGGCAAGCTCGAGCCCGGCGAGTCGGCCCGGGAGGCCGCGCTGCGGGAGACCTACGAAGAGGTCGGTCTGGAGATCGAGTCGGCCACCCTGCTCGGCGAGTTCCTCTCCGAGGCGGCCAACGAGCCCGGCCACTCGCTGCACTCGACGGTGTTCTGGGTGGAGTCCGACGCCGACCCGGTGGCGTCCGCCGAGATCGCGGAGGTGCGCTGGACCCCGCTGCACGACCACCCCGACGACCTCGCGCCGATGCTCGAGCACCACGTGCTGCCCGTCATCCGGGCGACGGCCGACAAGGCCTGAGCCGGCCATCAGCCGGCGCGCACCTCGAACAGCCGCAGCTCCTCGCCCCAGCCCTCGACCATGTCGGTCGTGAGGGTGTGGCCGCGGGCGGCGTCGTAGGACGAACAGGCCGGGCGAACCCGGGCGAAGGTCTCGCGGATCGCGTCCACGTCGCCCGCCAGCGTGCGCTCGACCAGCCCGAGCAGGTCGTCGGCCGGCCACCCGTCGAGCGGGTGGGTGCGGAGCTCCCAGGGGAGGTACTTGTTGTAGGGGCGCACCCGGCCGGACATCGCGAAGACGACGTCGAGCAGCCACGACACCGACTCGGCCGCGTCGAGGCGCGTCTCGAGCGGGCGGCCGTCGCGGTCGTTCTTCAGGGCGCGGTAGGCGAAGTTGAGCCAGCCGTCGAGCCGGTCGTGGTCGATCAGCACGCCGTCGGCCTCGTCCGGGGGCAGCGTCGCCTGGCGGCGTACGGCGTCGGCCAACGCGCCGCCCGTGCGGTCGAGGAGCACGGGCGCCCAGGCGTAGGACCAGCGCTGCCACCAGTCCTCGGTGCCGAACATCGGGACGTCCTGCAGCTCGGACCAGGAGTCCACCGCCTCGTCGACCTCGCGGGACTTGGCGGTCGAGCGTCCGGCGGCGGCCTCGTCGGTCAGCACGACGATCACGTCGAGGTCGGAGCGCTCGGTGGCGAGGTCACGGGCCGCCGACCCGCTCAGCACGAGCCCGAGCAGGTCGTCGCCGTGCGCCGCCTCGTTGCGCTCGGCGAGGGACACGATGGTGGACCGCTGGGCCGGGGTGAGCCACCCCGGGAGGACGAGGTCGGCGCTCACTTGGGCGGCAGCGTCCGGACGAAGGCGACGCCACGGTCGACCCACAGCTGGAGCTGGTCGTCGTCGGCCAGCCCCTCGGAGGCCACCAGCAGCCACCCGGCCATCGGCCGGCCACGCATCTCCATCGGCGTCACCGACGAGCCGTCGGCCCATTCCTCGCCGTCGGCCGGGTCGGCCCGCACCATGAGCGAGCCCTGGCTCCCGGCCGCGACCGCCATGTGCCCGTCGACCATGAAGCCGAGCCCGCCGAACATCTTCTTCGACGTCACGCCGGGCTCCCCGTCGAGCAGGTCGTGGATGCGCTGCGCCAGCTCCTCGTCGTACGCCATGTCGCGAGCGTAGGGCAGACCTCCGACAGGCACCCGGCTCGGCGCTGGAGGTCATCCCGGACCGGGGCGATAACCTTCGACCATGAGCTCCTCCGTCCCGTTCGGCCGCCTCCTCACCGCGATGGCCACCGCGTTCCACGAGGACGGCAGTGTCGACCTCGAGGGCACCGCGCGGATCGCGACGCACCTCGTCGACCACGGCAACGACGGGGTCGTCGTCAGCGGGACGACGGGGGAGAGCCCCACCACCTCGGTGGCCGAGGACGGCGAGATCCTCCGAGCCGTCCAGGACGCGGTCGGCGACAGCGCCAGCGTCATCGCGGGCGTCGGCACCAACGCCACCGCCCACTCGGTCGAGCTGGCCCGCCAGGCGGAGAAGATCGGCGTCGACGGGGTGCTGCTCGTCAGCCCTTACTACAACAAGCCCGGCCAGGTCGGCCTGCAGCACCACTTCACCTCCGTGGCCGAGGCGACCGACCTCCCGGTCATGCTCTACGACGTGCCGGGCCGCACGGCGAGCCTCATCGAGCTCGAGACCTACGAGGCGATGCGCCGCTACGACCACGTCACCTCGGTCAAGGAGGCCTCCGGCCTGCTGCCGCGCACGGCCCAGCTGGTGGAGATGGGCTACTCCGTCTACTCCGGCGACGACGTCGCCACCCTGGGCTACCTCGCCTACGGCGGCGTGGGCCTGGTCTCGGTCGTCGCGCACGCCGCGGGCGACCAGCTGGCGTCGATGATCGACGCCTGGGTCAGCGGCGACCACGCCGAGGCCCTCCGCATCCACACGTCGCTCCTCCCGGCCTTCGACGCCGTGATGGGCGTCCCCAACTACGGCGCCACCACCGCCAAGGCAGCCCTCGAGCTGCTCGGCGTGCTCGACAACCGCCGCGTCCGCGGCCCGCTCGTCGCGCTCGACGACCACGAGGTCGCGTCGCTCCGCACGGGCCTGGCTGCCGCCGGCCTCATCTGAACCACTGACAACGAACCCGAGGAATACCTTGAGCCATCCCCACCCCGACCTGAGCGCGCCCGCCCCCCTCCCGGCAGGAGGCCTCCGGGTCATCCCGCTCGGTGGGCTGGGCGAGGTGGGCCGCAACATGACCGCCTTCGAGTACGACGGTCGACTGCTGCTCGTCGACTGCGGCGTGCTGTTCCCCGAGGACCACCACCCCGGCGTGGACCTGATCCTCCCCGACTTCGAGCCCATCAGGGACCGCCTCGACGCCGTCGAGGCGCTGGTGCTGACCCACGGCCACGAGGACCACATCGGCGCCACGCCGTACCTCCTGCGCGAGCGCGGCGACATCCCGCTCGTCGGCTCCAAGCTGACCCTGGCCCTGCTCGGCTCGAAGCTGCGCGAGCACCGCCTCAAGGAGACGGCGCAGTACGAGGTCGCCGAGGGCCAGACGATCACCTTCGGCCCGTTCGTGCTGGAGTTCGTCGCGGTCAACCACTCGATCCCCGACGCGCTCGCGGTCGTCATCCGCACCGGTGCCGGCGTCGTGCTCCACACCGGCGACTTCAAGATGGACCAGCTCCCGCTCGACGGTCGGATCACCGACCTCAACGAGTTCGCGCGCCTCGGCGACGAGGGCGTCGACCTGTTCCTCACCGACTCCACCAACGCCGAGGTGCCGGGCTTCACCACCTCCGAGAAGGACATCGCGCCGGTGCTCGACCGCGTCTTCGCCAAGAGCGAGAAGCGCATCATCGTGGCCTGCTTCGCCTCGCACGTGCACCGCGTGCAGCAGGTGCTGGACGCGGCCGTGGCGCACGGCCGCAAGGTCGGCTACGTCGGCCGCTCGATGGTGCGCAACATGGCCATCGCGCAGGAGCTCGGCTACCTGACCGTCCCGCCCGGCGTGATGGTCGAGGCCAAGGAGCTCGCCGACCTCCCGCCCCACAAGCAGGTCCTCATCTCGACAGGCTCGCAGGGCGAGCCGCTGGCGGCGCTGAGCCGGATGTCCCAGAGCAACCACCACTTCGTGCACCTCGAGCCGGGCGACACGGTGGTCCTCGCCAGCTCGCTCATCCCGGGCAACGAGAACGCGGTCTACCGCGTGATCAATGGCCTGTCCCGACTGGGCGCCAACGTCGTGCACAAGGGCAACTCGCTCGTGCACGTCTCCGGCCACGCCAGCGCCGGCGAGCTGCTCTACTGCTACAACATCGTCAAGCCGCGCAACGTGATGCCGGTCCACGGCGAGGTCCGCCACATGCGCGCCAACGCCGACCTCGCCCGGGCGACCGGTGTGGAGAACGTCGTGCTGGCCGAGGACGGCGTGGTCGTCGACCTGGTCGACGGTGTCGCCAAGATCTCCGGCAAGGTCGAGGTCGGCTACGTCTTCGTCGACGGCACGACCATCGGTGACGTCTCCGAGGCCTCGATGAAGGACCGCCGGATCCTCGGCGAGGAGGGCTTCCTGTCGGTCATCGTCGTCGTCGACTCCGTGACCGGCAAGGTGGCCTCCGGCCCGGAGATCCACGCCCGCGGGTTCGCCGAGGACGAGACCACGTTCGACGAGATCCGGCAGCCGATCATCGACGCGATCGCCGCGGCGGTGCAGGAGGGCGTCACCGACTCCCACCAGCTCCAGCAGACCATCCGCCGCGTGGTCGGTCGCTGGGTCAACCGCGCGCACCGCCGGCGTCCGATGATCATTCCTGTGGTGATCGAGGCCTGACGGCCCTAGCATCGACGCGGGAGCGTACGGCGGTACCAGCAGCTGCGGGCCGTCGGACCTGGGTGGGGAGGTGGGGCATGCCGCGCAGCCAGGGTGCGTTGAGCCGGTTGGCGGAGCTGATGCGGCGCGTGAACTCCTCCACCGACACCGAGGTGATCCTCGAGGAGATCGCCCACGGGGTCGTCGACGTGCTGGGCTACGGCGTCGCCGCCATCGCCCGGCTCGAGGGCGACGTGCTGGTGATGACCAACGTCGCCGGCCCGTCCGAGGTGGTCGCGCAGATCCTCTACCGCCGCACCCCGGCCGAGCAGATCCTCGACGAGTTCCGCGAGGCCGACAAGTGGGGCATCCTCCGCTTCGTCCCGGCCGGGCGGATGTCGGCGGCGCGGCTGCAGGCGGCGTGGGTCCCCGAGTTCCAGCCGACCGGTGACCCGGACGCGTGGCACCCCGAGCACGCCCTCTACGCACCGCTCTACTCGGCGGGCGGCGAGCTGCTCGGCAACATGGCGGTCGACCTCCCGGCCGACGGCCGGGTGCCCGACGAGGCCGACCGCGAGCTCCTCGAGATGTTCGCCGTGCAGGCGGGCGTCGCACTGTCCAACGCACGCGAGCGCGAGCGCCTCACCGACCGGGTGCGCCTGGACCGGATGCTGACCACGGTGGCCGGCGCCTCGACCGCCCAGAACCTGTCCCAGGCGCTCGGCGCAGCCGTGGTGGCCGTCGCCGAGTCCCTCGGCACGGTGCAGACCGTGGTGCGCACGTTCCCCTCCGACGCGCAGGGCAGCCAGCTCGGCGTCGGGACGCCGTACGCCTTCACCTCCGAGCACGACGTGCCCGAGATCCGCGAGGACCTCACTCGCCTCGAGGAGCTCCCCGTGCTCATCGAGCTCGGCGTCGACGACCCGTCGTCACCGCAGCTGCCCCGCAGTGCGGCCCGGATGCAAGAGCTGATGCGGGGCATGCGCGTCGACCGTGCGCTCGTGTCGCCGCTCGTGTCGCAGGACGACCTGGTCGGCTACCTCGTGCTCGGCTTCGCCCGCCACGCCCGCGCCGTGACCGCCAACGAGGCCGACGCCGTGCTCGAGGTGGGCCGCCTCCTCGCCCAGACCGTCCGCGCCTCCCGCGTCCTGGAGACCGAGCAGCGCCTCGTCCAGGAGCTGCGCGAGCTCGCCCGCTACCGCAGCGAGCTGATCGCGACGATCTCCCACGAGCTCAAGACGCCGCTCACCGCGATCCTCGGCCACGCCGAGCTCCTCGCCGACCGGCACCCCGAGCTCTCCTCGATCGACGCGATCATCCGCAACGCCGGCCGGCTCAACAACCTCGTCGCCAACCTGCTCCACTACTCGCGGATCCAGGGCAGGCGCGAGACGGTGCGCCGGGCCGTCGACATCGCCGAGCTGTGCGAGGCCAGCGTCGACCTGCTCAGCATCCGCGCCAAGCAGGCCGGCGTCGGACTCCACTTCGACCGACCTGGGACGACACCGGTGGTGGTCTTCGGCGACCCAGAGGAGCTGGCCCGGGTGATCGACAACATGGTCGACAACGCCGTGAAGTACACGCCCGAGGACGGGTCGGTGTCAGTCGCGATGACGGTCGGCGACGACCAGGTGAGCGTCGACGTCACCGACACCGGCCTGGGCATCTCGATGGCCGACCAGCAGCACGTGTTCTCCGCGTTCCACCGCTCCACCAACCCGAACGCGCTCTCCGTGCCGGGCACCGGGCTCGGGCTCCCGATCGCGCAGCGGATCGCGGAGTCGCACGGCGGGACCCTGTCGGTCTCCTCCGAGCTGGGTCAGGGGAGCACGTTCACCTTCACGCTCCCGTTGCGCTCGCCGCGAGAGCAGGCCGACTGACCGAGGCGTCCGTCCCCGCCTCGAGGTGCACCACCCGGTCCATCGCGTCCAGCCCGACCGTGCCGTGGGTGATCCACAGGATCGAGCGCCCGACCCGGGCCGCCGAGTCGAGCATCTCCTCGGCGACGGCCCGCGCGGTGGGCCCGTCGAGGTGGGCGGTCGGCTCGTCGAGCACGAGGACTGGCGGGTCCGCCAGCAGCGAGCGTGCCAGCGCCAGGCGCGCGCGCTCGCCTCCGGACACCTCGCGTCGGCCCGCACCGACGTGGGTGTGGATGCCGGCGGGCAGGCCGTCCACCCACGGGCCGAGGCACGCCCGGTCCAGCGCCGCGCGGACCTCGTCGTCCTCGGCGTCCGGTCGGGCGAGCCGGACGTTCTCGGCGACCGTCGAGGCAAAGACGTGGGGGTCGTCGTCGACCAGCCCGACCCGGCGGCGTACGTCGTCGAGGGCCAGCCGCCGCAGGTCGGTCCCGTCGAGCAGCACCTCGCCGCTGACCGGGTCGATGAAGCGGACGAGGGTGGCGGCGAGGGTGGACTTCCCGCACCCGGAGGGCCCGGTGATCCCGAGGTGCTCACCCGGACGCAGGACGAGGTGGTCGAGCGCCAGTGCCGGGCGGTCGGTCCACCCCAGCTCGGCACCGTGCACCACGACGCCGTGGCCGTCGGGCAGGGGCAGGGGAGCGGCGGGGTCGCTGACCGCTGGCGCGGCGACGGCGAGCCGGTCGAGGCGCTCGCGGGCCGCACGTGCACGCACCGAGAGCGCGCCTGCGTCGGCCAGCCCGCCGACGGCATCGGCCAGGGCGAGGGGCACGAGCAGCAGCAGGGCCAGGCGGGCGGGGGAGGTGGCCGCCGGGTCGACGAGGGCGGCCACGGCGACCACGCCCAGCCCGGCTGCCGCGCTGGTGAGGGCCGTGCCGGTCGCGACGGCGCGGGAGGAGCGTCGTACGGCCCGGGCGACCCCCGCCGCCTCCTGGCGGACGGCGTCGAGGGCCCGGTCCGTCGCGCCCCACTGCTCGAGCTCGCGCAGTCCGTGCGCGAGCTCCTCGACCCGGGTCCCGAGCAGTGCGCGGTGCGAGACCACGAGCGGCTCCGCGGCGGCGGTTCCGCGGCGGGCGAGCACGAACGCGAGCGCCCCCGATCCGGCGACCAGCAGCACGACCGCGCCCGCCGCCGGGGCGACGAGGGCGGTGAGCACGGCGGCGCCGACGCCGACCAGCGCCGCGGTGACGAGCGGCTGGCGCACCCGCAGCCGGTCGTCGAGCAGGGCGTCGACGTCGTCGACGACACCGGTGAGCAGGTCACCGCGGCGCGGGCCGAGGCGACCGGGGACCAGCGGGACGAGGTCGGCGAAGACCCTGGCTCGGCGCTCGGCCAGCTCGCGGAGGACGACGTCGTGGCTGAGCACGCGCTCGGCGTGACGGAGCACCGGGCGGGCGAGCCCGAAGAGGCGGACCCCGACGATCGCCACCATCAGGTAGAGCACCGGCGGCTGCTCGCTGGCGCGGGTGATGAGCCAGCCCGCGGTCGCAGTGAGGGCGACGCCGGACGCGGTGGACAGGGCACCGAGCAGCGTGGCCGTCCGGATGCCCCACCGCGGCTGACGCTCGTCGTCCTCGTCCGGGACCACCGCAGGGGCCGCCGGACGTTGAGGGCGTACGCCGTCCGCAGCAGCCGGTCGGGTGTCGCGGGCGGCCACCGTGGCGGTCGCCGGCACCAGCTCGACCACCCGGTCGGCGGCCGCGAGCACGGCCGGCCGGTGGGCCACCACGAGCACCAGGCTGCGCTCCGCGAGGAGGGCGAGGGTCTCGAGGAGGACCTGCTCGGTCTCCTCGTCGAGGTGGGCGCTCGGCTCGTCGAGGAGCACGACGGGACGTCCGGCGAGCACGACGCGGGCGAGCGCGACGCGAGCCCGCTGGCCGGCGGACAGACCGGCACCGTCCTCGCCGAGCGGCGTCTCCAGGCCGTGGGGGAGGGCGCGTACGACGTCGGCGAGGCCGACGCTGCGCAGGGCCTCCCAGACCTCGTCGTCGCCGGCCGAGGGGCGGCCGATCCGCAGGTTGGCGCCGACGGTGTCGGCCAGCAGCCACGGTCGCTGCGGTGCCCACCCGACCAGGCTGCGCCACCAGCCCGGGTCGAGGTCGGCGAGCGGGGTGCCGCCGAGCCGGACGTCGCCGGCCACGGGCGCCAGCTCGCCGCGGATCGTCGCCAGGAGCGTCGACTTGCCGCAGCCGGACGGCCCGGCGATGGCGACCAGGCCCCGGTCGGGCAGCTCGAGGTCGAGCGGACGGGTCAGGGCAGCGCCGGGGGAGTGGCCGATCTCGAGGTCGCGCAGCACGAGCCCGGTGGCGGTGGGCAGGGCCGTACCGGTCTCGACCAGGCCGGCCCGCGCCAGGAGGGCGTCGGCGTCGGCGAGGGCGGCGGTGCCTTCGGCTGCCGCGTGGAACTCCGCGCCCACGCGACGCAGCGGCCAGTAGGCCTCGGGGGCGAGCAGCAGGACGGTGAGGGCGACCTGGAAACCGACGCTCCCCGACGCGAGCCGCAGGCCCACCGTCACCGCCACCAGTGCGACGGACAGGGTGGCGATCAGCTCCAGCACCGACGAGGAGGCGAAGGCGACCTTGAGGGTGTCGACGGTCGCGCGGCGGTAGCGGTGCGTGACGGACCGGATCGTGGCGACCTGCGCCTCGGCGCGGCGGTGGGCGACGAGGGTCGGCAGCCCGCGCACCACGTCGAGGAAGTGCCCCGAGAGCGCCTCGAGCGCGCGCCACTGCGTGCGGGCGCGGTCGCGGGTCGTGAGCCCGACCAGCACGGCGAAGACCGGGACCAGCGGAAGCGTCAGCGCGACCACCAGGCCCGAGAGCGGGTCGAGCCAGGTGATCGCGGCGAGCGCGACGAGGGGGAGGACGACGGCCGGCACGAGCGCGGGGAGGTAGCGCGTGACGTAGGGCTCGACGCCGGCGACGCCGCGGGTGGCCAGCACGACGAGGCGGGCGGGCGACAGGTCGTCGCTGCGGCGTGCGGCGTCCAGGAGCCGTTGCCGGAGCGCCCCGGAGACCTCGCCCGCCGCACGGGCCGCCGCCCGCTGGCCGACGTACGCCGCACCGGTCCGCAGCAGCACGAGACCGGCGAACGCCCACGCGGCACCCGTCCAGCCGCCGGCCGGCGGGGTGACGGCTGCGACCACGAGCGCACCCAGTGCGAAGGCCTGCGCCACCGTGGCCAGCCCTCCGACGACCCCGCTCGCGACGACCAGGGACAGGGCACCGCGCGCGGGACGGAGGTGGCGGAGGACCGCCGGGTCGACCGGCTTCACTTCGCCGCGTCCGCGAGGACCGGCGTGGGGATGTGGTGCACCGCGATCCGCTTGCGGAACACCCAGTAGGTCCACGCCTGGTAGCCGAGGACGATCGGGGTGAAGACGACCGCGACCCACGTCATCACCTTCAGCGTGTACGCCGTCGCCGCCGCGTTGGTGGTGGTGAGCGAGAAGGCGGGATCGGTCGTCGACGGCATCACGTCGGGGAACAGCGCCACGAACAGGCCGGCGACGGCGAGGCCGATCGTGAGGAAGGTGCCGACGAACGCCCAGCCCTCGCGGCCGCGCACCGCCGCGAGCAGGCCGCCGACGAGCGACAGCGCGGCGACCACGAAGACGACCGCCGAGACGCCGGTGCCCGTCTTCAGCTGCGTCCACGTCAGGAAGACCACGGCCAGCACGGCGGCGACCGCGCCGATCCGTACCGCCAGGTCGCGGGCGCGGTGGCGGATGTCGCCGTCGGTCTTGAGCGCGACGAACATCGCGCCGTGCGTGGCGAAGAGCGTCAGCGTGACGAGCCCGCCCAGCAGGCCGAAGGGGTTGAGCAGGGTGAGGAGCGTCCCGGTGAACTCCTTGTCGGCGTCGATCGGCACGCCCGCGACGATGTTGGCGAAGGCGACGCCCCACAGCACCGCCGGCACGAACGACCCCCAGATGATGGCGAGGTCCCAGCGGCCCTTCCAGCTGTCGGCCTCACGCTTGTGGCGGTACTCGAAGGAGAGCCCGCGCACGATGAGCGCGACCAGGATCATCAGCAGCGGCAGGTAGAACCCGCTGAAGAGGGTGGCGTACCACTCGGGGAAGGCCGCGAAGGTCGCGCCGCCCGCCACGAGCACCCA
Source organism: Nocardioides sp. P4_G10 (assembly GCF_056401175.1). Taxonomy (NCBI): domain Bacteria; kingdom Bacillati; phylum Actinomycetota; class Actinomycetes; order Propionibacteriales; family Nocardioidaceae; genus Nocardioides; species Nocardioides sp. P4_G10. Next base: position 64,644 of record NZ_JBFUJV010000007.1, read on the forward strand.
GACCTCGTTGCCGTCCCACACCGGCCCGATGGTGTTGATCATGACGCGTCGCTCGGTCTCGTTGCGGGACAGCACGGGCAGCAGCATCCCGACTCCGAAGTCGAAGCCCTCGAGGCAGAAGTACCCGACCCACAGGACGGCGATCAGGGCGAACCAGACGGTGGTCAGTTCCATGGTGTCTCTCTGGTGTCTCTCTCGTGGTCCGGCGGGCGGTCAGTAGGCGAAGGTGAGCGGGGCGTCCTCGTCGTCGGAGCCGCCGACCTTGACGCGCGGTGGTTCCAGATAGGGATCGGCGCCCTTGTTGACGTAGGTGACGAGGAGCTTGACCTCGATCACCGCGAGCACGGCGTAGAGCGAGGTGAGCACGACGAGCGACGTGGCGGCCTCGAAGACCGAGACGCCGGGCGAGACGCCGGACTCGGTGGTCATCAGCCCGAAGACGACCCACGGCTGGCGGCCCATCTCGGTGAAGATCCATCCCCACGACGACGCGAGCGTGGTCGCGATCGGCAGGCTGAGCCCGAGCACTCCGAGCCAGCGGACGCCGGGCGTACGCCCCTTGCGCGTCAGCCACAGGATGAGTGCCGAGCCGGCCGCGGCGAACATGCCGAGGCCCATCATGAAGCGGAACGACCAGTAGGTCACCGGGATCACCGGGGTGTAGTCACCCTCGGTGAAGGCCGTCGAGGACGGGTCCGAGCCGTAGGTCTGGGCGTACTGCTCGCGCAGCGGGTTGATGCCCTCGACCTTTCCGTCGAACGAGCCGGTGCCGAGGAAGGACAACAGGCAGGGGACCGTGACGGCGAACTTCTCCTCCTTCCCGTCGGGGGTGCCGAGGGTGAAGACGGAGAACGGCGCGCAGCTCTCGCTGGTCTCGTAGAGGCCCTCCGCGGCAGCCATCTTCATCGGCTGCACCTCGGTCATCACCTTGCCCTGCAGGTCGCCGGTGACGGCCACGCCGATGCCGGCGAGCAGGGTGATGACCGCGCCGATGCGGATGGCGCGGTGGTACATCGGACGGTCGGCCTCGTGCTTCTTCTTCATGTAGAGGTAGGCCGAGACCCCGAGCAGGAAGGTGCCCGCGGTCATGTACGCCGCGAAGATCACGTGCGGGAACGTCACCACCTGGACCTTGTTGAACATCACCGCCCAGAAGTCGGTCAGCTCGGCGCGGCCGGTGTCGGGGTTGAAGACGTAGCCCACCGGGTGCTGCATCCAGGAGTTGGCCGCGAGGATGAAGTACGACGACGCGAGGGTGCCGAGGTGCACCAGCCACATGCAGGCGGCGTGCAGGCCGCGGGGGAGCTTGTCCCAACCGAAGATCCAGAGGCCGAGGAAGGTCGACTCGAGGAAGAAGGCCAGCAGCCCCTCGATCGCGAGCGGCGCCCCGAAGACGTCGCCGACGAAGCGCGAGTAGTCCGACCAGTTCATCCCGAACTGGAACTCCTGGACGATCCCGGTCACGACGCCGATGGCGAAGTTGATGAGGAAGAGCTTGCCGAAGAACTTCGTCAGCCGGAGGTAGTCCTCCTTGCCGGTGCGCAGCCACGCGGTCTCCAGCCCCGCGATGACTGCGGTGAGTCCGATCGTCAACGGCACGAACAGGAAGTGGTAGACGGTGATGATCCCGAACTGCCACCGGGCGATGTCGAGGACGTCCATGGGACCCTTTCGGCGAAGGAGTTACTACAAAGTGTAGTAGATACTACGCCGTGTCGTACTTCGCGGGTCAGGGCCCCTAGACTCCTGTTCCATGAGTCCAAGGTCCCGGATGGGAGAGCTCGAGCAGGCCGTCCTCGAGACGCTGTGGGACCTCGACGGCACCGATGCTGAGCGCCCGGGGGCCAGTGGCCGCGCCGTGCACGACCGGCTCCAGGGGCGCGACGGCCGCGACCTGGCCTACACGACCGTGATGACCGTGCTCGACCGCCTGGCCCGCAAGGACGTCGTGGTCCGCGAGCGCGACGGACGAGCGTTCCGCTACGCACCACGACTCACCCGGGCCGCGATGACCGCCGAGGTCATGCACGAGGCGCTCGAGGGCACGCGCGGCGACCGCGAGCAGGCCCTGGTGTCGTTCGTGGGGGAGGCCAGCGCCGAGGACCTCGCGGCCCTGCGACGCGCCCTCGACGACCTGGCCTGACCGCCGGCGATGCCGACCCCTGTCGTGCTCGGCGTGCTCGCCGTGCTCCTGGCCGGCCCACTGCCGTGGGTGCTCTCCCGCTGGACCGGGCTCCGTCGTACGTCGGCCGCCGCGATGCTGCTCTGGCAGAGCGCCGCGCTGGCCGCCGTCCTCGCCGCGCTCGGTGCCGGGCTGTCGCTGGTGACCGCGCACCTCTGGGAGGACCCGGTCGGCCCCGCCGACGTCGTCGTGGCCGGTCTCGCCGGAGCAGTCACCGTGGTCGTACTGGCGCGGCTCCTGCTGAGCGGGCACCGCACCGGTACCTCGCTGCGCCGGATGCGACGTCTGCACCGCGAGCGGGTCGACCTGGTCGCCCAGGTGGACGGGGGAGTCTCGGTCCTCGACCACGACGTGCCGGTGGCCTACTGCGTGCCCGGCATGAGCCGCTCGCGCATCGTCGTGTCCCGCTCGACCCTGACCCGCCTCGCGCCGGCCGAGCTCGGCGCCGTCCTCGAGCACGAGCGCTCGCATCTGCGGTCACGCCACGACCTGGTGCTGGAGGCCTTCACGGTCCTGCACCTGGCGTTCCCGCGATGGGTCGCCAGTGCGTCGGCCCGCCGCGAGGTCGAGGTGCTCGTCGAGGTGCTCGCCGACCGTGCGGCGTGCCGGACGGGCGGTCGCCGGGACCTGGTCTCCGCGCTGGTCACCCTGGCGGGGTCGCCGGCGCCCGCCGGGTCTCTCGGGTCGGCCGGGTCGAGCCTCGCCGCCCGGGTCGAGGTGCTGCGCGACACGCGCCCGCACCCGTGGCAGTCGGCAGCGGTGTCCGTGCTCGCGGCGGCCATCCTGGCCCTGCCCACGCTCCTGGTGGTGCTGCCCTGGCTGGACCGCCTGGTCTGAGCCGGGCCGGACAGCACCGAGGGCCCCGGCGGAGATCCGCCGAGGCCCTCGGGTGTGTCAGGTGGTGCGGTCGGTGACCGGGGTCAGCGACGCTTGATGCGGAAGGTCAGCTTGTCCTTGCTGCCCTCGACCAGCTGGGAGCCCTTGTAGATGACGACCAGCTTGTGCGTGCCGGCCCCGTAGTTCTTGCGGACCGTCATCACCGCCCGTCCGTCATCGAGCTTCCGGGTGCCGACCTTCTTGCCGTCGATCCGGAAGACGACCTTGCTCCTGGGGACGAGGTGTGCCTTGGTGCGGAGCTTCCCGATGACCGTGAAGTCGTGGTTGAACCTGGGGCTCTTGGGGGAGACCTTGGCGATCGCCCTGGAGCTGACCTTCTTGACCTTGCCCGCGACGGTCGCGGTGAAGGTCGTGCTTGCCGGCGCCAGCGTGTCGGTGCCGAGGTAGGCGGCCGTCAACGTGTGCGTGCCTGCAGGCAGGGTTGCCGGCAGGGGCACGTTGGCGGAGCCGTCCGCGGCCAGCGTGGCGCGACCGAGCTCGGTGCCGTCAGCCTTCTTCACGACGACGGTGCCCGTCGGGGCCGTGCCGGTGGATCCGTCGCGCGAGACGGTGACCTTGGCCGAGGAGGCCTGGCCCGCCTTGGACGGCTCCGGGACGTGCGTCGCCGCGACCTTGGTCGCCACCTTGCAGATGGTGACCTTCATGTTGTCGACCCACCAGCCGGTGATGCCGCCGCAGCCGTCGCGACCGATGTCGAGGCGGAACTGGATCTTGTCACCGCTCTTGACGTTGAGGCGGCCGAGGTCCACGACGGACGTCCCCCACTTGGTGGTGAGCTGGCCACCGTCGGAGCCGGTGAAGGCCGGCTCGCCCGCCATCGGGTTGGTGTTGCCCGCAGAGGCGGGGAGCAGCGTCCGGGGCGCGTTGAAGGCGTACGCCGAAGCCGGGATGGCCTCGAACGCGCCTCCGTTGATGCTCGCCTTGACGTTGCCGCCGTCCACGTCGAGCTCGGTCGCGACCGAGTGCTCGAAGGAGAGACGCTCCCCGGTCAGTGCGCCGGCGGGCATCGTGATGGCCGGGCTGATGATCGAGTCGCGGCTGGAGAAGTCACCGGGGCCGTTGACGCACTGACCGAGGCGGCCGTCGGCGTTGCCGAAGGCGACCCGGCTCGAGTGCCCCACGGCGTCGGTGACGGTCGTCCACGGACGCGCGATGCCGCCCGTGTAGACGATCTGCTGATCGGTGCCCCATCCGGCGAGCCCGTCCTCGAAGTCCTCGCTCCACACGACGGACTCGGAGAACCCGGTGCCGCACGACACCTTGCCCTCGTTGAACAGCGGCTGGAAGTTGCACTGGGTGGGCTCCCTGCGCAGCTCCACCGCCGCAGCGACGTTGTCGACCTGGGCGCAGTCGGCAGCCGTGACCGGGGTGGCGGCCACCGGGGTGGCGTTGGGCACGACGGTCAGCTTGTTGATCGGCTGGCCGGTCAGGTCGCGGCACGCAGAGGCCAGGGCGTCCGCGTGGTCGGTGAAGTCCGACGTGGGCGTCTGGTACGCGGTCATGGCGCGGTAGTAGATCGCCGCGGCCTTGTCGAGACCGATGCCCGTGACAGCCACGCCGTTGGACGTGCCACCGTCGACCAGCAGGGCGTAGCCGTGGTTGGGCACACCGGAGTTGGTGTGCACGCCACCGGCGTCACTCGTGTCGCACTGGTACTCGACGTCAGAGACCTTGCCGGGGTCGCCGGCGCAGGTCGGCATCCACATGTCGCGGATGGCGCCACCAAAGGCCGTGGACTTCTCGCCCATGAGCCAGCGGTAGGAGTTGTCGGTCTGGGCGGTGCCGGACAGACGGATCGTGCCGTTGACCGCACTCTTGGTGAGACCGGCCACGATACGCTGGCCGTCGGCCTGCGAGATGCCCACGACGGGGATGTCGAGCGGCGGGTTGATACCGCCACCGGGGGCGAAGGGCCCGCCACCACCGCTGTTGTAGAGGATCACGCCGACCGCACCGGCAGCCTTCAGGTTCTGCGCCTTGACGGTGAAGGCGCAGGTGCCGCGCTGGACCATGCCGATCTTGCCGTTGACGGCAGCCGCGTTGGTGAGCGGGGAGCAACCGTCGTTGGTGGCCGGTCCGGCCGTGTCGGCCGGGTCGAGGCCGAGGACGATGTCCTGGGTCACGCCCGTGGTGCTCGGCTGGGCGGCCCAGCTGGCGCTTCCGGCGACGCAGACCTTGGCCACGTTGGCGGGAGAGTTGAGGACGACCTGGACCGCGCGCGGGCCGGCGCTGGCGCACAGGCCGTCGGTGCGCTTGACGGTGAGGTCACCCTCGCCGTCGTCGAGCTTGCCGTTGATCAGGTCGATCGTCTCGCCCCAGATGTCGGAGTACGACTCGTTGAGGGCGCCGGCCTGCCACTGGTAGATGAGGCCGTGGGTGTACTCGGTGTAGGCGTGACCCCACTCGTGGGCGACGACGTCGTCGGAGGTGACACCGTTGCAGTAGTTGGTGGTCGTGCCGTTCCAGTTCGCGTTGGGGCAGCTGATCCGGCCGTCGTTGTTGACGGTCGTCATCGTGTGGCCCGCGGCGTCGTAGGAGTCGCGGTTGAAGACGTCCTTGAAGAACCAGTAGGCGTCCCCGGTGAAGTTGACCTCGTTCTGCTGGTCCTGGTTGAGGGTGCCCGGGAACGGGTCGCCCTCCTGCCACACCTGGGTGAAGGTGGCCGGGTTGCTCGAGCCGTTCGCCTCGATGAGGCGTCGGCTGAGCGCGCTGTCCACGAGGGAGTAGCGGTTGACCGGCTTGCCGGTGTTGGCGTCCAGGAGGACGACGTCGCGGATCGAGTCGCCGTTGCCGACCTCGGTGTACCAGGCCAGGACGGAGTCCCCGGTCTCGCCCTTGGTCGAGCCCTTGCGGTAGATCACCAGGCGCGGGTCACTCGCCTCGAGGTCGGCGGTGCTGTCGGCGCCGTCATCGGTGGCCGGCGGCTGGGCCGTGACCACGCCGACGGCGTTCTTCGCGGCCGTGCCCGCGGAGACGCGCGGGTCGACGGAGAGCGAGAGGTCGGGGGCGGCGAATCCGTTGACCGAGGTCAGGTCGCCCTGCTCGTCGACCTGCGCACGCAGCATGGAGCCGAAGACGTCGACACCCTGGTAGCTCTGGGTGTAGGTGACGGTCCAGCCGGAGTTCGGAGTGGCGTCCACACCGACTCGTCGGAGCTCGTCCGGTCGCGCGCCGAAGTTGGTCGCGTAGCGGTCGAGGTAGGCGTCCGCCTTGTCCCGCGCCGCGTCGAGCGAGTCGCCCGCGACGGACGGGAGCAGGTCTCCGTTGCCCTTCACGCGGATGAAGCCGACCTTGTTGGTCGCTCCTTCCCGCGACACGGCGACCTCGCCGCTGGCCCGGTCGGCCATGGCTGCGACGCCGTTGTTGTCGGCCTGTGCGGCCGGTGCAGCCTGCGCTCCGATGGCGGGGACAGCGGCAAGGCCTGCCCCCACGACGGCGAGCGCAAGTCCTCTGTTGAGGATCTTCACTCCGTTTCCTCCGATTCGAGTCGCACTCGGAGTCTGAAGCGCCCGAGTGACCTGGGTCACCATAAGTAGGACGTCCGACAATTGGGAAGGGCGACATCCCGAACTCCCCCCTCAGGGGTGCTCGTGGCGACACGCACCCGTGTGGTCCCTGTGACGGGTGTGACGTGGCCGTAGGGTCTGACCATGGCGACCCGTACGTCTTCCCCGCCGGGGTCGCGGAGCTCGAGCACGTCTGGATCCAAGCGCACCACCAAGGGTTCGAGCACCCGATCACGGAGTACCAGCAAGCGCCCCGCCCCTCGCTCTTCAGCGAAGGGCCGGAGCGGCTCGAGCGCGCGCCCGGCACCTCGTGCCGTCAGGAGCGGACCCGGTCCGGTCGCGCGCAGCTTCGGCATGCTCGGGCGAGGTGTCGCAGCGGTGTGGCTCGGCATCGCCCACGCCGTCGGCTCGGTCGCGCGGTCGATCGGGCAGTCCGCCCGCGACCTCGACCCCGAGCACCGCCGCGACGGCGTCGGCCTGTTCCTCTTCGGCCTCGCCATGGTCGTGGCCGCAGCCGTGTGGTGGCAGCTGCCCGGCGGAGTGATGGACTTCGCCCGGTCGGTGACGTCGGGCGCGGTCGGCAAGGTCGGCTGGTTCGTGCCGCTGTTCCTGGTCTACGCCGGCTGGCGCACCCTGCGTGACCCCGAGCGCAACGGTCCTGCCGGTCGACAGGTCATCGGGTGGGCCGCCTTCACGCTCGGGCTGCTCGGCATCGTGCACATCGCCAACGGCAACCCGCAGCCGGTGCTCGGCGACGCCACCAACCTGCAGGAGGCCGGCGGCGCCGTCGGCTACGTCACCTCGAGCCTGCTGCTCGACCTCATGCAGACGACGTACGTCGTCGTGCCGCTGCTGGCGCTGCTGGCCCTCTTCGGCGTCCTGATCATCACCGCGACGCCCGTCTACCAGGTGCCGGTCCGGCTCGCCGAGCTGCGCGACAAGGCACTCGGCCGCACCCCGGCCGTCGAGGCCGAGGGCGACGAGCCCACCAAGCCGGTGCGCCAGCGCCGCCGCTCGATGCTGGACGACGACATCGACCCCGAGATGGGCGACCCCGCCTACGACAGCCCGGTCCTCAGCGACCGCGAGCTGCGCAAGCGTCGCAAGAAGAAGGAGGTCGAGCCCCAGGAGGACTACGGGATCGACCTGTTCGCCGACCCGATCGACTCGGGTGACTCCTCGGCAGACGCCCCCACCGCGGTCACCCCGGCCGTGGCCCCCGCCGCGGCGGGCGGCAAGGACGACACCGGTCCGGTCGAGCCGCCGCCGCACACACCGCTGCCGGCCCGCGTGGAGCAGCTCGCGCTGTCGGGCGACATCACGTACTCGCTGCCCGACAACTCCTCGCTCAAGCCCGGCTCGCCGCACAAGGCGCGCTCCAAGGCCAGCGACGCGGTCGTCGAGCGGCTGATGCAGGTGATGGACGAGTTCGGCATCGACGCCACCGTCACCGGCTACACCCGCGGTCCGACGGTCACCCGCTACGAGGTCGAGCTCGGCCCCGCGGTGAAGGTCGAGAAGGTCACGGCGCTGTCGAAGAACATCGCCTACGCCGTGGCGTCCGCCGACGTCCGCATCCTCAGCCCGATCCCCGGCAAGTCGGCGATCGGTATCGAGATCCCCAACGTCGACAAGGAGATCGTCTCCCTCGGCGACGTGCTGCGGTCCACCACGGCCCGCTCGGACCACCACCCGATGGTGGCCGGGCTCGGCAAGGACGTCGAGGGCGGGTTCGTCGTGGCCAACATGGCGAAGATGCCGCACCTGCTGGTCGCCGGTGCGACGGGCTCCGGAAAGTCGAGCTTCATCAACTCGCTGATCACCTCGATCCTGATGCGCTCCACGCCCGACGAGGTGCGGATGATCATGGTCGACCCGAAGCGGGTGGAGCTGAACGCCTACGAGGGCGTGCCGCACCTGATCACCCCGATCATCACCAACCCCAAGAAGGCCGCCGAGGCGCTGGCGTGGGTCGTGCGCGAGATGGACATGCGCTACGACGACCTGGCCAACTTCGGCTTCCGTCACATCGACGACTTCAACAAGGCGGTGCGGGCCGGCAAGGTCGAGGTGCCCGCGGGCAGCGAGCGCACGCTGACGCCGTACCCCTACCTCCTCGTCATCGTCGACGAGCTGGCCGACCTGATGATGGTCTCGCCGCGCGACGTCGAGGACTCGGTCGTCCGCATCACCCAGCTGGCCCGCGCGGCCGGCATCCACCTGGTGCTCGCCACTCAGCGGCCCTCGGTCGACGTGGTGACCGGCCTGATCAAGGCCAACGTGCCGTCCCGGCTCGCGTTCGCGACGAGCTCGCTCGGCGACAGCCGCGTGATCCTCGACCAGCCGGGCGCGGAGAAGCTGGTCGGCCAGGGTGACGGTCTCTTCCTGCCGATGGGCGCGTCCAAGCCGGTGCGTGTCCAGGGCGCGTGGGTCACCGAGGCGGAGATCCACCAGGTCGTCAAGCACTGCAAGGACCAGCTCGAGCCGACCTACGTCGAGGAGGTGACGGCGCCGAAGGAGTCCAAGCGCGAGCTCGACGACGACATCGGCGACGACATGGAGCTCGTGGTGCAGGCCATCGAGCTGATCGTCTCCACGCAGTTCGGCTCGACCTCGATGCTCCAGCGCAAGCTGCGCGTCGGCTTCGCCAAGGCGGGCCGGCTGATGGACATCCTCGAGAGCCGCGGGGTCGTCGGCCCCAGTGAGGGCTCCAAGGCCCGTGACGTCCTGGTCAAGCCGGACGAGCTCGATTCCGTGATCGCCACGTTGGAGGGGGGAGCCTGATGGGCGCCGCAGCAGTGCACGAGGACGACACCACCTGGAACGAGACCGGGGAGCACGAGTCGCTCGCCGTCGCTCCCGACGCGGTGGAGGTACGCCGCAGCGCCGCCGTCGCCGGCGGCGTCGGGCTGACCGCCTCCGCGGTCGCCATCGCCTACCTCGGTCGCGCCACCCAGACCGGGTCGGTGCTCGACTGGGCCTTCGTGCTCGCGATGGGCCTCCTGGGCGCCTACTGGCTCGTGAGCCTCGTCGACGCCCGCACCCCGCTGCTCGTCGCCGATGCGCAGGGGATCCGGATCCGGCTCGGCAGGACCTGGCGTGGGCTGCCCTGGACGGCGGTGCACCACGTGGAGCACACGCCGCGGCAGGGCCTGCTGCGCGACGGCCGCCTGGTCGTCGTACCCCACAACCTCGAGCTGATCGAGGCCGAGCTCACCGGCGCCGGCAAGCGCCACACGAGCATCTCCCGCCTGTTGCACGGCGCCCCGTTCGCCGTCCCGCTCGGGCTCTCGACGCGCGTGATCGGCGCCGACGGCGACCTGACGGAGGCCCTCGGCCGCGTGGCTCGTGACGCCAGCCAGATCGTCGTCCTCGAGCCGGCCGCCGCGGAGGTCGAGGACTCCGAGAACGTCGAGGCTCCCGTCGAGGACGCAGGGACCGTCGACGCTCCCGAGGCCACGGAGGCGTCCGAGGCGCTCGAAGTCCCCGTGGCACCCGTGTCCGCGGAGCCCGAGGTCGTCGTGCCGGTCGTCGTCGCCAGCCCGACGCCGGCCGCGCTCCGCGAGACCGGCGCTGCCCGCCGCTCCGAGGTGCGGCGCGACGTCGTCGTCGACGAGGACGAGCCGGAAGGTCGCGAGCTGCGCCGCCCCGGTCGGGTCAGCCTCGTGGAGGAGACCCAGTCCTGGGGCGACCGCGTCCGCGCGATCGCCCGACCGGGGGAGCCGGTGGAGCCGCTGGTGCTCGACGACTTCGAGGTCGAGCCTGCCGAGGACCCGGTCATCGGTCCCGAGCTCGCCGCGGCCCGCACCCGCCTCGGCCTGACCGTCGACCAGCTGGCCGACCGCACCCGCATCCGTCCGCACGTGATCGAGGCCGTCGAGGTCGACGACTTCGAGCCCTGCGGTGGCGACTTCTACGCGCGTGGCCACCTGCGCACGCTCGCCCGCGTCCTCGGTATCGACGTCGCGCCGCTGCTGGCGTCGTACGACGAGCGCTACGCCCGCGCGCCGATCAACCCGCGTCGCGTCTTCGAGGCCGAGCTCGCCACCGGCGCGCACGGCTCCATCCGCGGCACGCGTGGCGGTCCCAACTGGTCGGTGCTCGTCGCCGTCGTCATGGCCCTCGTGCTCGCCTGGTCGATCGCCCGGCTGGTCATGGACACCCCGCCCGAGCTGCGCGGCGCCACCCCGGTCCTCAACGGCTCCGGCGGCCCGCAGGGCGCCGGCACGGCCCCGCTGGCCGAGAAGGTGGCGGTCGTCGTCAGCGCCGCGTCGGGCGGCGCCCAGGTCGTCGTGCGCGACGGCGCGGGGGAGCAGGTCTTCAAGGGCAACCTCGCCGTGGGCCAGACCCGCGAGCTCAAGGCCTCGCCCCCGGTGCGCGTGATGTCCTCCGACGGTGCCGTCACCGTCTCGCTGGCCGGCGGCGACGCCCGCCCGGTCGGCGAGCCCGGCGTCGCCGGTCAGGGCACCTTCGTCACCGACTGATGCCCGCCCGCTCTCCAGCGATCCCCGGTCAGCCGGGGATCGCTGAGGTTGTCGGCCCGTGCACGGCCTGACAAGCTCAGGAAGTGCCGGTCAGCCGGGGATCACGTGGGCCCGGGATGGCAGTCCGCACGGCCGGAACGGGCATACTCACGGTGCGATGACGATTGATACAGACCTTCCCCTGACCCCGCTGAACGTTGCTGTGGTCACCCTCGGGTGCGCCCGCAACGAGGTCGACTCCGAGGAGCTCGCCGGACGGCTCGAGGCCGGCGGCTTCGTGCTGGTCGACGACGCGGAGGACGCCGACACCGTCGTGGTCAACACCTGCGGCTTCGTCGAGGCCGCGAAGAAGGACTCGGTCGACACGCTGCTCGAGGCGGCCGACCTCAAGGCGTCCGCCGGCCACGGCGGCCGCGCGCAGGCCGTCGTCGCGGTGGGCTGCCTGGCCGAGAGGTACGGCAAGGACCTCGCCGAGTCGCTCCCCGAGGCCGACGCGGTCCTCGGCTTCGACGACTACCCCGACATCGCGGCCCGCCTGCGGGCGATCGTGGCGGGGGAGACCCACCACCCGCACACGCCGTCCGACCGCCGGCGGCTGCTGCCGATCTCGCCGGTCGACCGCGACGCCTCCGGGATCTCGGTGCCGGGGCACCAGGACCAGCCCGCGGTCGGTGACGTCGCCGAGATAGGTGCCGGTGCTCCCGCGACGGGCCCTCGCGCCGTACGCCGTCGCCTCGACGCCGGCCCGATGGCGCCCCTCAAGCTCGCCAGCGGTTGCGACAGGCGCTGCACCTTCTGCGCCATCCCGAGCTTCCGCGGCTCGTTCGTGAGCCGTCGTCCGAGCGACGTCCTGCAGGAGGGCCAGTGGCTGGCCACGCAGGGCGTCAAGGAGCTCTTCCTCGTCAGCGAGAACTCCACGTCCTACGGCAAGGACCTGGGCGACCTCCGCCTGCTGGAGACGCTGCTGCCCGAGCTGAGCGGCATCGACGGCATCGAGCGGGTGCGCGTGTCCTACCTGCAGCCCGCCGAGACGCGCCCCGGCCTGATCGAGGCGATCGCGTCGACGCCCGGCGTGGTGCCCTACTTCGACCTGTCCTTCCAGCACGCCAGCGCCTCGGTGCTGCGGCGGATGCGCCGGTTCGGTGATCCTGACAGCTTCCTCGGCCTGCTCGAGCAGATCCGCTCGCTGGCCCCGCTGGCCGGCGTACGGTCCAACGTCATCGTCGGCTTCCCGGGCGAGACCGAGGACGACCTGCAGACCCTGTGCGACTTTCTGGTCGAGGCCCGGATGGACGTCACGGGCGTGTTCGGCTACTCCGACGAGGACGGCACCGAGGCCGCGGGCTTCGCCGACGACGTCAAGCTCGACGAGGACGAGATCCGTGCCCGCACCGAGCACGTCACCACTCTCGTCGAGGAGCTCAACGCCCAGCGCGCCGAGGAGCGCGTCGGCGAGCAGGTGGTCGTGCTGGTCGAGTCCGTCGACGACGACGTCGTGGAGGGCCGGGCGGCCCACCAGGGACCGGAGGTCGACGGTACGACGATGCTGACCGACGCCGCTCGCGCGGGCGTCGGCGACCTGGTGACGGCCACTGTCACGGGCACCGACGGCGTCGACCTGATCGCTCGCACGGACGGAGTCCCGGCATGACCACCGACCACCAGGTCTCCAACTTCAACATCGCCAACGTGCTGACAGTGCTGCGCATCGCCATGGTGCCGCTCTTCGGCTGGGCGCTGCTCTACGACGGCGGCAACGACCCGACGTGGCGCTGGATCGCGTTCGGGCTGTTCGCGGTCGCGATGATCACCGACAAGATCGACGGCGACCTCGCGCGCAAGCACAACCTGATCACCGACTTCGGCAAGATCGCCGACCCGATCGCCGACAAGGCCATCACGGGCATGGCCTTCATCGGCCTCTCGATCGTCGGCGACATCTGGTGGTGGGTGACGATCATCGTGCTGCTGCGCGAGTGGAGCGTGACCCTGCTGCGCCTGTCGATCCTCAAGGACGTCGTCATCGCCGCCGCGCAGAGCGGCAAGATCAAGACCGTCCTGCAGGCCGTCGCGCTCGCCGGCCTCATCATGCCGTTGCCCCACGGCGATGCGCACGGAGGGGCCTTCGACTTCTGGCCCGGAATGCTGGGCGAGGCCCTCTTCTACCTCGCGCAGGCCATGCTCGCGGCGGCCGTCGCGATGACGATGTGGTCCGGCTACGAGTTCCTCCGCGACGTCCGCAGGCAGCGAATCCGCCCCTAAGGGGGTGGAATATCAGCACTCGCCAACTCGCGCAGTGACATTTCGTCACCACTTGGCCAGCATTCGTTTGGCCGGTACTGCCGCAAATGTCGGCTGAGTGGGTGAGGATGCGACGGTCACATCACCCGAACACCCGGAGCACACATGCGCACACCCGCGCTCCCCTCGTCGCGTCACATCGCGGTAGGAGCCGGTCTGGCCGTCCTGGCCGCCGGACTCACCCCGATAGCAGCAGCATCCGCGAATCCAGCCGGCACCAACTTGGTCATCAGTGAGGCCTATGGGGGTGGTGGCAACACCGGCGCCACCCTGAAGAACGACTTCATCGAACTCTTCAACCCCACCGGCAGCGCGATCAGCGTGTCGGGAATGTCCGTTCAGTACCGCTCCTCCGGAGGGACGGGAACGGGGTTCACCAATCTCACCGGTTCGGTTCCGGCACACGGTCACTATCTGATTCAGCAGGCCGCAGGCACGGGAGGAACCGAAGACCTCCCGGCCCCGGACGCCACGGGATCGCTCACCATGAGCGGGACCGCGGGGTCCGTTGCGCTGGTGACGGGGACCGGAACAGTCGCGCCGACCGCCGGCAACACGATCGACCTCGTCGGTTTCGGCGGGGCGACGCTACGGGAGGGCACGGCTGCTCCTGCTCCGAGCAACACCACCTCGGTGTCCCGCGACGGTGCGCGCAAGGACACCGACGACAACTCAGTTGACTTCACCGTCCAGACCCCTGCGCCGCAGAACAGCTCGGTGATCAACACGCCCCAGACCGTCTCGGTCAGCGCCACGGACCAGAGCTTCGTGGTCGACCAGGCAATCACGCCGTTCACCGTCACTGCGACGGGCGGCAACGAGCCCTACGCGTGGACCGCCACCGGTCTGCCGGCCGGCCTGTCGATCGACGCGACCAGCGGTCAGGTGACTGGCACGCCGACCACGGTCGGCACTTCCCCCGTGACGGTCACCGCGACCGACGCTGACGATGCGACGGGGTCCACGACGTTCACCATCGCCGTCACGCCGGCCGCTGGCGCCGTCACCCCGATCGCGGAGATCCAGGGCACTGGTGCGACCACCCCGCTCGACGGTCAGACCCTCACCACGCAGGGCGTCGTCACGGCGTCGTACCCGACCGGTGGCCTCAACGGCTTCTACATCCAGACCCCTGGCGCCGACACGGCCAACGCCTCGGACGCCATCTTCGTCTACGGCGGCACCACGGGCTTCTCGAGCTACCCGGCAGTGGGTGACTCGGTCAAGGTGACCGGTGACGCGGCCGAGTTCTCGGGCGCCACCCAGATCGTCTCCACCAACTCGGGAGTCACGTCGATCCCCGCACTGGGCGATGTCGCCCCGAAGACCGACATCCCCGGCACTGACTGCGCGCTGCCCGGCACCACCTGCCTGACCGGTGCTGCGCTCGATGACGCACGCGAGGTCGTCGAGGGCGAGCTGTTCAAGCCGACCGCCCCGTGGACCGCAACCGACGTCTACGACGGCGGCCCGTACTACAACGACGGCTCGAACTCGACGTCGTTCCGCGGCGAGCTCGGTGTCGTGGCCAACAGCAGCAAGCCGCTGGTGGCGCCGACCGAGGTCATCGACGCGCAGGCGACCGCCCAGGTCGCGGAGCGCAAGCGCTACAACGACGCGCACCGGATCATCCTCGACGACGGCTCGTCGTGGACGTACTCCACCACTCAGAACAGCGACAAGCCCTTCCCGTGGTTCACCAAGGACCACAGCGTGYGCGTGGGCTCGTCGATCACGTTCCCGAAGCCCGTCGTGTTCACCTACGGCTTCAACGCGTGGCGGATCCTGCCGCAGTCGCAGGTGGTCGGTGACCCCACTGGCACGATCAACTTCAGCCAGACCCGGCCGGCTGCCCCCGAGAACGTGGGCGGCGACCTGAAGCTGGCGACGTTCAACGTCCTGAACTTCTTCCCCACCACGGGTCAGGAGTTCGTCGCCCTCGGCGGCGGGCGCACGTGCTCGTTCTTCAACGACCGCGCGGGGAACCCGATCTCCAACAACCAGTGCAACCCCAGCGGACCTCGCGGGGCGGCCAACGACGCGAACCTTGTCAGGCAGCGGGACAAGATCGTCGCGGCGATCAACACCGCCGACGCCGACATCGTTTCGCTCGAGGAGCTCGAGAACTCGGTGCAGTTCGGCAAGGACCGTGACTTCGCGATCAACGAGCTGGTCTCGGCCCTCAACGCGGACGCCGGCGCGGGCACCTGGGCCGCGGTCCCGTCACCCGCGGCGAGCGAGCTGCCCCCGCTCAGTGAGCAGGACGTGATCCGCAACGGATTCATCTACCAGCCGGCCAACGTCGCGCTGGTCGGGGAGTCCGACGTCCTGGCCGACCTCTCCACGGGAACCGAGGCGTTCGCCGACGCCCGTGAGCCCGTCGCCCAGGCGTTCAAGCAGGTCGGAACGGCTGACGCCGAGGCCTTCGCCGTCATCGTCAACCACTTCAAGTCGAAGGGCTCCGGCACGGCAGACCCCAACGGTCAGGGCAACGCGAACGACCGTCGGGTCCTGCAGGCCAACGCGCTCGTGACGTTCGCCAACGAGTTCAAGACCGCTCGAGGCATCTCGCGCGTCTTCCTCGCCGGTGACTTCAACGCCTACTCCGAGGAGGACCCGATCCAGGTCCTCAAGGACGCCGGCTACACGAACCTCGAGTCGTCCAGCAAGCCCGAGGAGGAGACCTACAACTTCGACGGCATGGTCGGTTCGCTCGACCACGTGCTCGCCAACGCGGCGGCCTTCGCCGACGTGAACGCGGTCGACATCTGGGACATCAACGGCTACGAGTCGGTCTACTACGAGTACGCCCGGTTCAACACCAACGTCACCAACCTCTACGCGCCCAACCCGTTCCGTTCCTCCGACCACAGCCCGGAGATCGTGGGCATCAACACCTCTCCTGCGGCGCCCGCGCCGGTGGACGTGCAGATCCTGGCGACCAACGACTTCCACGGCCGGATCGCCAACGACCCGACCTCGGCAGCAGCTGGTGCCGCGGCCATGGCCGGGGCCGTCAAGTCGCTCCGCAACACCAACCCGAACACGGTGTTCGCGGCGGCCGGTGACCTCATCGGTGCCTCGACCTTCGAATCGTTCATCGACAACGACAAGCCGACCATCGATGCCCTCAACTCTGCGGGTCTCGAGGTCTCGGCTGCGGGCAACCACGAGTTCGACCAGGGGTACGACGACCTGATCAACCGCGTGATGGCGCCCTACAACGCGACGACGAACCCCCAGGGTGGTGCGAACTGGGAGTACATCGCCGCCAACGTCAAGCTGCGTGCCGACGGTGCGGACGCCCTGACGCCGTCGTGGACCAAGACCATGGACGGTGTCGAGGTCGGCTTCGTGGGTGCGGTCACCGAGCACCTTCCCGAGCTGGTCACCCCCAGCGGCATCGCCGAGATCCAGGTGACGGACATCGTCACCGCGGTCAACGAGGAGGCCGACGAGCTGAAGGCCGACGGGGCCGACGTCATCGTCATGCTGGTGCACGAGGGCTCGGGCAGCACGGCCTGTGCAGAGATGGACGACGACCCGACGTCCGACTTCGGCAGCATCATCACCGGCGTCAACGACAACGTCGACGCGATCGTCTCCGGCCACACCCACCTGGAGTACAACTGCTCCTTCCCGGTGGCCGGCTGGGCCGACCGTGCCGTCAAGGAGCGCCCCGTGGTCTCTGCGGGCCAGTACGGCGCGGCTCTCAACCAGATCGTCTTCACGGTCGACCCCACCACGGGTGAGATCCAGGACAAGGCTCAGGCCGTGCTCAAGCTGAAGGCCGCCAACGGCGGTCCCTTCAACTACACCCCCGACGCCCCGACCCAGACGATCGTGGACGCCGCGGTCGCCAAGGCCGATGTCCTCGGTGCACGTCCGCTGGGCAAGATCGGTGCGGCCTTCAACCGGGCCAAGTTCGCTGGTGGCACCGCAGAGAACCGCGGTGGCGAGTCGACCCTGGGCAACCTGGTCGCGGAGATCCAGCGGTGGGCCACGCGTGGCTCGGAGTCCGGTGCGGCGCAGATCGCGTTCATGAACCCCGGTGGTCTGCGTACGGACCTGCCGGGTGGCATCACCGGCGAGACGGGCTATCCCAGGACGGTGACCTACAAGCAGGCCGCCAACGTCCAGCCTTTCGCCAACACGCTGGTGAACATGGACCTGACGGGTGCCCAGATCAAGGCGACGCTCGAGCAGCAGTGGCAGGCAGCGGGTGCGGCTCGACCGTTCCTCAAGCTGGGCATGTCGAAGGGCTTCGAGTACACCTACGACCCCTCGAAGTCGCAGGGCAACCGCATCCAGAAGATGTGGCTCAACGGCACCGAGATCGAGCCGGCCACCGTCTACTCGGTGACGGTGAACTCGTTCCTCGCCACTGGCGGTGACGGTTTCGCGGCGCTCAACGGCGGTTCGGGCAAGCAGGACACCGGCAAGTCGGACCTGCAGGCCCAGGTGGACTACTTCAGCGAGTTCGCCAACGCCGCCGAGGGCGACGACCCGCTCCCGATCGACTACAAGCAGCAGGCCGTGGGCGTCAAGCTCCCGGCCGGTGCCCCGGCGAGCTACGCGATCGGCGACCACGTTGCCTTCGACCTCTCGTCGCTGTCGATGACCGACCCGATGGACCTCCGCGACTCCGAGGTCTCGGTGGAGCTGGGAGACTTCGACCTCGGGTCGTTCCCGGTCACCACGACGCTGAGCGCTCCGGGCAACGCCAACAGCAACGACGAGGCCGGCACCGCGTCGGTCGACGTGACGCTGCCGCCGTGCAGCCCGATCGGTGCGGCGACGCTCACCGTGACGGGCACGGCGACCGGTACGGAGATCGAGGTGCCGATCACCATCACCGGCACTGGCGACGAGTGCATCGCCACCACGGTGTCGGGCACGAACGTCACGATCGAGGAGGGTTCCTCCGGGGCCGTCCAGGTCAAGGTCACCCCGTCCGCTGCGACGGGTGAGGTCGTCCTCGGCCTCGGCCAGATGACGCTCGAGACCACGCTGGTCAACGGTGAGGGCTCCATCGAGCTCGCCGCCGGCGCACTGCCGGTCGGCGTGCACACGCTGCCCATCACCTACACCGGTGACGACCGCTACGCCTCCTCGAGGGGCACGGTCGTGGTCACGGTGACCGCCAAGCCGACGACGCCTCCGACCACCCCGCCGACGACCCCGCCGACGACTCCGCCGACGACCCCGCCGACGACGACTCCCACCCCGGAGCCGGAGAAGGTGGAGCCGAAGCTCAAGGCGGTCAACGCCAAGGGCAAGGTGGGCGAGAAGGTCCGCTTCAAGGTCAAGGTGAAGGCCGGCGACGAGACCGCCACCGGCTGGATCAAGGTCCGGGTCAAGGGCGCCGACAAGGTGTACCGGTTCAAGGTGAAGAACGGTGTGGCGATCGTGAAGCTGCCCGCCTTCAACCGGGCCGGCACCAAGAAGGTTGTCGTGCGTTACCTCGGCAACGACTCGGTCAAGCGCGACAAGACGGTGGTGAAGCTGAAGATCAGGCGCTGACCTGACACAGCACCAGCCGCGGCCCTCGTCCTGCTCAGCAGGACGGGGGCCGTCGGCCATTTCTTGCAGGACTCGACGGAGTTCATCAACATCAAGGTGCGTCGCGGCTGACCCCGTGACCTGAGCCTCGCGGCCCTCGTCCTGCTCAGCGCAGGGCGAGAGCCGCTTGCACGAGCGCGAGGTGGCTGAACGCCTGCGGGAAGTTGCCCGCCATCCGACCGTTCCCGGCGTCGTACTCCTCCGACAGCAGGCCGACGTCGTTGGCCAGGCCGCAGAGGCGGTCCATCAGCTCCGTCGCCTGGTCGCGCCGCCCGGCCTTCGCGAGGGCGGACACGAGCCAGAAGGAGCAGGCGAGGAACGGGTGCTCGTCGCCCGAGATCCCGTCGACCCCCGTCTCGGTGCGGTAGCGCAGCAGCAGGCCGTCGACGTCGAGGTCGGCGATCACGGCGTCGATCGTGCCCAGCACCCGCGGGTCGTCGCCGGGAAGGAACCCGACCAGCGGGATGGTCAGCAGCGAGGCGTCGACGGCGGTCGTGTCGTAGTGCTGGGTGAAGGTGCCGCGCTCGTGGTCGAAGCCCTTGTCGAGGATCTCCTCGCGCACCCGGTCACGCAGCTCGCGCCACCTCTCGACCGTGCCGTCGAGCCCGTGGAGCTCGACCGCCTTCACGGCGCGGTCGAAGGCCACCCACACCATCACCCGGGAGTGGGTGAAGTGTCGCTGCGGCCCGCGGATCTCCCACAGGCCGTTGTCCGGCTCGTCCCAGTGCTCGGCGAGCTCGTCGACCAGCGCGCGCTGCAGGGACCAGGAGTTGTGCGTCTCCTCGAGGCCGGCCTCCCGGGCGAGCTCGAGCGCGATCATCACCTCGCCCAGCACGTCGTTCTGGCGCTGTGACACCGCGCCGTTGCCGATCCGCACCGGGCGGCTGTCCGCGTAGCCGGGGAGGTGCGGCACCTCGCGCTCGGGCAGCTGGCGTCCACCGTCGACGGTGTACATGATCTGCAGGTCGGCGGGGTCGCCGGCGACGGCCCTCAGCAGCCAGCTACGCCAGTGCAGCGCTTCCTGCGCGTAGCCGGCGCCGAGCAGCGACTCGAGCGTCAGAGCCGCGTCGCGCAGCCAGCAGAAGCGGTAGTCCCAGTTGCGCTCGCCACCGAAGTCCTCCGGCAGCGATGTGGTCGGCGCCGCGACGATGCCACCGGTCTCGGCGTGCGTCATCAGCAGGAGGGTGAGCAGGCTGCGTCGCACCATGTCGGCGTGCGGCACGTCCTCCGGCGAGCGCGCGGACCACTCGCGCTGGCGCGCGGTCGTGGCGTCGATCCGCTCGTCGAAGCCGAGCGGCCGGGGGATGTCGCGCCACGAACGCACCCAGGTCGTGGAGAAGGTGACCTCGTCGCCGGCGGTCAGCTCGAACTCGTCGCTGTGGTGGCCGTCGTGACCGTGGGGCAGGTGCGGCCCGCGCAGCACGAGCTTGTCCGGACCGGCGACCGCCACGACCACCTCGTTGCCGTGCGCATTCTCCCGGCTCACCCACGGCCGCACGCGACCGTAGTCGGTGCGCACCACCCAGTCGTGCCGGATCCGTACCGTGCCGCGCGTGCACGTCAGACGGCGTACGACGTCCGCGCGGTCGTCGCCGACGGGCATCACGTCGAGCAGCACCACCTCGCCGTCGGCGACAGTGAAGGTGGTCTCGAGGCACGCGGTCCCGTCGAGGTACTGCCGCGAGGTGGCGAGCACCTCGTCGGCCGGGGCGAGCAGCCAGCGGCCGTTCTCCTCCGTTCCGAGCAGCGCGGCGAAGCAGGCGGGGGAGTCGAAGCGCGGCAGGCACAGCCAGTCAATCGACCCGTCCTTGCCGACCAGGGCGGCTGTGCCCCGGTCACCGATCAGTGCGTAGTCCTCGATGGGGAGTGCCATGCGGCTAGTGTCGCCGACATGTGGTCAGCCGAGCCGGACGGCAGCGTGGCCGCGCGCGTCCTGGAGACCCTGGCGGGTCGCGGCGAGACGCTCGCGACGGCCGAGTCGCTGACCGGAGGCCTGTTGTCGTCGCGGCTCACCGACGTGCCCGGCGCCTCGCGCAGCTTCGTCGGAGGCGTGGTGTCGTACGCCACCCGCGTGAAGGTGTCGCTGCTCGGCGTGCCGGACGAGGTGGTGCAGGAGCACGGCGTGGTCTCGCAGGAGTGCGCGCTCGCGATGGCCCAGGGCGTGTGTGACCGGCTCGACGCGACGTGGGGCCTGGCCACCACTGGCGTCGCCGGACCCGACGAGCAGGAAGGTCGCGCGGTCGGGACGGTGTGGGTCGCGATCGCCGGTCCGGCAGGGGCGACCGCCCGGTTGCTGGAGCTCGGCGGCGACCGGACCGCGATCCGGCAGGCATCGTGCGACGCGGTCCTCGAGATCCTCGCCCGCGAGCTGGGGGACTGACCCGTGGCGACGCCCGGTCTGCTCAAACCGAGGTAACCCCGCGGGAAGAAGGAGGCCTCGGGTAGCGTTGGGGGCAGAGACTTCCCTCATCCGGACATCCCAGAGAGTAAGGACTCGCGCATGGTGCTCTTCCGACGACTGCTCGGTGACGTGCTGCGCAGTGCCCGGATGCAGCGTGGGATGACCCTGAGAGAGCTCTCTGCGGAGGCCCGGGTGAGCCTGGGCTACATCTCCGAGATCGAGCGGGGCCAGAAGGAAGCGTCCTCCGAGCTCCTGGCTTCCCTGTGCCAGGCGATGGACCTGCCGCTGTCCGACGTGCTGCGTGACGTCGCCGACGCGGTGTCGATCGAGGAGGCCGCCATGGGCGTGGTCGTCAGCACCCCCATCGATGTCGGCCGCCGCGCCGGCGACGTGGTCGCCTCCGCCGCCTGACCCGACCGCCGGCTCGGGCTCAGCGCTCGGGCTGGCAGCTGGGACACCAGTAGGCAGCGCGCTCGCGACCGAGCTCGCCCAGCATCGTGACCGCGATCGGGGTGCGGCACCGCCGGCACGGGGAGCCGTCGCGACGGTAGACCCACATCCGCTCGCGCTCGCGGAGGTCGCCGGTCGTCGTCTGGATCGCCCGTTCCTTGTTGACCTCGAGCATCTGCTTCCCGCGCCGCACGAGCCGGGGGAGCTGGTCGACGGTGGCGACGGCGCTGGCCGGGTGGACGCCCATGGTGAAGCACAGCTCGGCCATGTACATGTTGCCGATGCCGGCGAGGTTGCGCTGGTCGAGCAGCGCCTGTCCGATCGGCCGGGCCGGCTCGTCGCGGAGGTTGGCGAGGGCGCGCTCCTCGTCCCAGTCGGGGCCGAGCAGGTCGGGACCGAGGTGGGCCACCAGGTCGGCCTCCTGCTCCCGCGGCACGAGCTCGACGATGCCGAGCTGGAAGCCGACGGCCTTGCGCCCCTCGATGCCGAGCACGAGTCGTACCTGGGTGTCGGGACGACGCCACCGCTCGCCGTCGGGGTAGACGTGCCACGAGCCCTCCATCTTGAGGTGGGTGTGGATCGTCCAGGCGCGCTGGTGGTCGACGCGGGTCAGGAGGTGCTTGCCGCGGGACAGCGTGCGGATGACGGTGCCCTCGCGGAGGTCGACGGTGGCGAAGGAGGGCACGCGGAAGTCGGAGAGGGTCAGGCGGTGACCGGTGAGGGCGCGGTCGAGCTTGGCTGCCGCGCGGTAGACGGTGTCTCCCTCAGGCACGCAGCCTCAACCCCTTGGGTGTCGCCAGGAAGCCCGCCGCCGTGAGCGCGAGCCTGATGGGTGTCTCGCCGCCGCTTCCGATCAGCGCCTGGCCGTCGGCCTTCTCGACGGTGAGCCGACCGAGCGCCCCACGGCGGGCGGCGTCGGCCAGCGCCCCCATCGCCGGGGTGAGCACGTCGAGGTCGTCGTTCCAGGTGAGGAGCGTGCGACCGCCGCGCTCGACGTAGACGGTGAGCGCCCCGTCGACCAGGACGACCAGCGCCCCCGCCTTGCGGCCCGGCCGGTGGCCGGTGCGCTCGGGGTCGCCCGCGTCGGGCCACGGGAGGGCGGCGCCGAAGACGTTGGCGGGATCGGTCGCGGCGAGCGCGACGACCGACGGCTTGGTGCCGGGCTTGACGCTGTCGGGCTCCGCGAAGGTGCGCAGCCGGTCGATCGCACCGGCGCTGCCGAACTGCGCGGCCCCGAGACCCTCGATGAAGTAGCCACGGCGGCAGCGCCCCGTGTCCTCGAAGGCGCTGAGCACCTTGTAGACCCCGGCGAACCCGCCCACGATGCGTTCGCTGACGACGGCGCCGCGGGTGACGACGCCGTGCCGCTCGAGGAGGTGCTCGGCGCGGGCGTGGGCACGCCGCGTCGGGTCACCGTCGCGGTCGGGCAGCAGCGCCCACCGGCCCGCCGTCTCCGGGGGACCGGTGCGCACGGGCATCCGGCCGCCGGTCGTGCGGCCGAGCCGCGGCGGCGTACGACGGGTGCGGTGGGACGGGGTGCCGCTGCGGACGAGCGCGCGCAGCGGCGCCAGGGTGTCGTTGGTGACCAGGCCCTTCCACGTCAGCTCCCACAGCGCGTTGCTGAGGTCGGCGTCGGACGTCGACCCCACGCGGTCGGCGAGCTGGCGGAAGAACCACGCCCCGCCCGGGTCGAGCGCGTCGAGGACGGCCCGCTGGAGGCCGTCGGGCTCGTCGCCCTCGACCTCGGGCAGGGTCAGGTGGGCCTGGTCGGCGAGGTGGAGGCTGACCCAGCCGTCGCTGCCGGGCAGCGGGGCGTGACCGGTCCAGATGACCTCGCCGGACGCGGTGAGCTCGTCGAGCATCGACGGCTCGTAGTCGCGCACGCGGGCGGCGAGCACCAGGGGCTCGAGGGCGCTCGCGGGGACTGGGCACCCGGCGAGCTGGTCGATGGCGGCGACCACCCCGTCGACGCCGCGCAGGGAACCGCCGACGCGCTGCCAGGTGGGGAGGAAGCGGGCGACCGCGTCGTGGCTGACCGGCTCGATCTCGTGCCGCAGCCGCGCGAGGGAACGGCGGCGCAGCTTGCGCAGCACCTCGGCGTCGCACCACTCGGTGCCCGACCCCGAGGGACGGAACTCCCCGTCGAGAACCCGGCCGCGGTGGGCGAGGCGCTGCAGGGTCTGGCGTGCGACGGCCTCCCCGAGGCCCAGCCGGGCGGCCACCTCGGCGGTGGTGAAGGGGCCGTGGCTGCGGGCATAGCGGGACACGAGGTCGCCGAGCGGGTCCTCGGGGAGCTGGAGGAACGCGTCGGGGGTGCCGACCGGGACGGGTACGCCGAGCCCGTCGCGCAGGCGGCCGATGTCCTCGATCGCGGTCCACCGGTCGTCGCCGGCCATCCGGACGACGGCCACGCGACGGTCGAGCGAGGCGAGCCAGCCCTCCACGTCGGCGCCCTCGACCGACCGCGCCCGGATCTCCTCCACCGACAGCGGGCCGACGAGGCGCAGCAGGTCGGCGACCGCCTCGGCGTTGCGGGCGCGACGATCGGTGGCGAGCCACTGCAGCTCGGCCTCGACCTCGGTCAGCACCTCCGGGTCGAGCAGCTCGCGGAGCTCGGCGCGGCCGAGCAGCTCGGCGAGCAGGCCCTGGTCGAGGGAGAGCGCGGCGGCTCGTCGCTCGGCGATGGGGGAGTCGCCCTCGTAGACGAACTGGGCGACGTAGCCGAAGAGCAGGCTGCGGGCGAACGGGCTGGGCTGGGTGGTGGCGACGTCGAGGACGTTGACCTCGCGCCGCTGCACACGACCGAGGAGGGTGACGAGCGCCGGCAGGTCGTAGACGTCCTGCAGGCACTCGCGGACCGCCTCGAGCACGATCGGGAACGCTGGATATTGCGACGCGACCTCGAGGAGCTGGGCGCTGCGCTGGCGCTGCTGCCACAGCGGGCTGCGACGGCCCGGGTCGCGGCGGGGGAGCAGCAGGGCGCGGGCGGCGCACTCGCGGAACCGGCTGGCGAACAACGCGGACCCGCCGACCTCCTGGGTGACGAGCTGCTCGATCTCCTCGGGCTCGAAGACGATGACCTCGCCGGTCGGCGGCTCGGCGTCGGTGTCGGGGATGCGGATGACGATGCCGTCGTCGGAGGCGACGGCCTGCCCGTCGACGTCGAAGCGCTCGCGCAGCCGGGCGTTGATCGCCAGCGCCCACGGGGCGTGGACCGGCGTGCCGTAGGGGGAGTGGACGACGAGGCGCCAGTCGCCCAGCTCGTCACGGAACCGCTCGACGACGATCTGGGTGTCGTTGGGGACGACCTGGGTGGCCTCACGCTGCTCGCCGAGGTAGGTGACCAGGTTGGTCGCGGCGTTGACGTCGAGGCCGCGCTCGCGGACGCTGTCGATCGCCTTGGCCGCCGGCTTGGCGGCGAGCTCGCGGGTGAACGCACCGACGGCCGCTCCGAGCTCGGCGGGTCTGCCGAGCGCGTCGCCCTTCCAGAACGGCAGGCGGCCGGGGATGCCCGGCGCGGGGGTGACGAGCACCCGGTCGTGGGTGATGTCCTCGATCCGCCAGCTGGTGGCGCCGAGGGCGAAGATGTCACCCACGCGGGACTCGTAGACCATCTCCTCGTCGAGCTCGCCGACGCGGCTGGCCTTCTCGCCCACGAGGAAGACGCCGAAGAGGCCGCGGTCGGGGATGGTGCCGCCGCTGGTGACGGCGAGCCGCTGGGCGCCGGGGCGCCCGCTGAGCTGGCCGGTCACCCGGTCCCAGACGATGCGCGGGCGCAGCTCGGCGAACTCGTCGCTCGGGTAGCGGCCGCTGAGCAGGTCGAGGGTGGCGTCGTAGGCGCTGCGGGGGAGCTGGGTGTAGGACGCGGCGCGGGTCATGAGCGAGAACAGCTCGTCGACCTGCCACTCCTCCATGGCGAGCGCCGCCACGACCTGCTGGGCCAGGACGTCGAGCGGGTTGGTGGGCACCGCCATCTTCTCGATGGCTCCCGAGCGCATCCGCTCGACCGACACAGCCGTCTGCGCGAGGTCGCCGCGGTGCTTGGGGAACAGCACGCCCCGGCTCACCTCGCCGACCTGGTGGCCGGCGCGACCGACGCGCTGGAGCGCGCTGGCGACGCTCGGCGGCGACTCGATCTGGATGACGAGGTCGACCGAGCCCATGTCGATGCCGAGCTCGAGGCTGCTGGTCGCGACGACGCAGGGGAGGCGACCGCGCTTGAGGTCGTCCTCGATGATGGCGCGCTGCTCCTTGGAGACCGAGCCGTGGTGGGCCTTGGCGATGACGGCCTCGGCGCCGCTGCTCTGGCCCGACTGCGCCATCACCTGGGCGGGCGGCTTGCCTGCCTCCGCTGGTCGCTGCGCGCCCGTCGCGCCGGGGTCCTGCTCACGGGCGGCGGCGCGCTCGGCAGCGATCTCGTTGAGGCGGGCGGTGAGCCGCTCGGCCAGTCGGCGCGAGTTGGCGAAGACGATCGTGGAGCGGTGCTGCTCGACGAGGTCGACGACGTGCTCCTCCACGTGGGGCCAGATGCTCGTCGATCGGCCGGGGTCGCCGGACTCCTCGTCGTACTCCTCGGGCATGGTCATGTCCTCGACGGGCACGACGACGCGCAGGTCCCACTCCTTGGTGCTGGGCGGGGAGACGATCTCGACGGGCTGGGTGCCGCCGAGGAAGCGGGCGACCTCCTCGAGGGGACGGACGGTCGCGCTGAGACCGATGCGCTGGGCCGGCCGCTCGAGCAGGTGGTCGAGGCGCTCGAGGCTGATGCCGAGGTGGGCGCCGCGCTTGGTGCCGGCGACCGCATGGACCTCGTCGATGATGACGGTGTCGACGCCGCGGAGCGTCTCGCGCGCCTGGCTGGTCAGCATGAGGAACAGCGACTCGGGCGTCGTGATGAGGATGTCGGGCGGGGTCGTGCCGAGCTTGCGCCGATCGGCGGGGCTGGTGTCGCCCGAGCGCAGGCCGACGGTGATGTCGGGGACGGCGGTCTCGAGCCGCTCGGCGGTGTTGCGGATGCCGATCAGCGGGGCACGGAGGTTGCGCTCGACGTCGACGCCGAGCGCCTTGAGCGGGGAGATGTAGAGCACGCGCGTGCGGCGGGTCTTGTCGTCGGGGCGCTCGGTGCAGAGGAGCCGGTCGATCGCGTGGAGGAAGGCACTGAGGGTCTTGCCGCTGCCGGTGGGCGCGACGACCAGCGCGTTCTTGCCGGCGGCGATCGCATCCCAGGCGCCTTCCTGCGCCGGAGTCGGGCTCGCGAAGGACGCTTCGAACCACTCGCGCGTGGGTGCGCTGAAGCGGTCGAGGGCGGTCATGCCCTGCAGTCTTGCACCGGGGGCTGACAGTGGTCCCCGTCCTTGGGGGGCTGTACTGCACGTTCGGCCGCTGATTCTTCGGCGCCGGGCCACCAAATCGGGCATGTTGGCGCGCGGCGGCCGACCCCGGCCGGACGAGCGTGCAGGCTGTCGTCATGACAGCGGTGATGCTCGACGAGACGGCCACGGTGATCCGTGAGCTGGCTCGCGCCGCCGAGGCCTTCGCGCAGCGCGCGCAGGAGCAGGAGGCCTGCCGGGACCGTGCGCGTCCCGGCACCGCCGTGCAGCACCGCCACGCACACTCCGCCACGCTGTGGCGGCTGGCCGAGTCGAGCCTGCGGGCACGGATCACCGAGCTGGAGACCGCGCCGGCCGCGTGACCGGCGCATGGTGTACGTCGACCTCGAACGTGGGTCGCACCAACCGGTCAGGCCGCCCGGACGCCTCAGTCGTCCGCGACCGGCCGGATCTCGACGACGGGGTGCGCGCGGGTGAGCACCTGCGCGGCCTCGACGAGGGCGTCGTGGTCGTCGCACGTGACGAGGAAGAACCCGGACATCTGCTCCGCCGTCTCGGCGTACGGGCCGTCGGTGACCAGGGGGCCGTCCGGGCCGCGTCGCAGCGTCCGCGTCTCGCTGCTGTGGCCCAGCGCGGCGCCGCCCGTGATGGCGCCTCCACTCTCGCGCAGCAGCCGGGCGAACTCGGCGTCGGTGTCGAACGTGACCTGGTGGTCGGCGTCGGTGCCGCGCTGCCACGCGGCCTCGTCGTCGG
The DNA here is from genome assembly GCF_056401175.1 of Nocardioides sp. P4_G10. Classification (NCBI taxonomy): domain Bacteria; kingdom Bacillati; phylum Actinomycetota; class Actinomycetes; order Propionibacteriales; family Nocardioidaceae; genus Nocardioides; species Nocardioides sp. P4_G10. Next base: position 92,510 of record NZ_JBFUJV010000007.1, read on the forward strand.
CCGGGAACAGCAGGACGTACTCGGTCATGGGTTCTTCCTCTCGGGTGTCGTCACCACGATGACGGGTGCGCCGAGCCGGGATCGACAACGAGGACCGGAGGTCGCACACGTGCGACGGATCAGTCGCCGCCGTCGGCGCTGGGCTCCGCGAGGGCGGGCGCGAGATCGACCTGCGAGAGCTCCGAGTACGTCGCCCCGGACGCACCGAACGATGCGCGGACGAGCGTGACGTGGGCCGGTGACCAGGAAGGGCCGGCGTGGGGGGCCTCCGCGCCCAGGAGGGTGGGGGGCACCGGGGCGCCGTCCTGACCCCCGGCTGAGCCGACGACGAGCTCGCTGCGGAAGCTGCGGCGGTCGAGGAAGAACCGCTGCTGGCGGGCGACCTCGTTGACGTTGCCGTGGATGTCGCGCAGTGCGTCGACGTCGCCGCCGAGCTGGGCCGTCACGGTGTGGGGCTCGGACTCCGTGACGCTCACGCCCGTGGTGCGGAGCACGGGTGCCGGCCAGGTCCCGGCCACCGCTCTGAGGGCTCGGGCGAGGCCCTCGACGTCGTCGCCGGCGACGTTGCCGAACTTGGCCAGGCGTACGAACACGGCGTCGGACGACACCGGATGCAGGGCGACGGACGGCGCGGTGCGCGACGCACCCCCGCGGCGACCGCGGATGCGGTCGAGGAGGCCGCGGCCAGGTTCGTCCTCGGTCGCCGGTTCCGTCGAGCACAGCGCCTGCGCAGCCTCGAGAGCGTCTCGGACCACCTCCGGTGGCGGGACGATCACGGCGAGCAGCTGCATGCGTTGGCCTCCTTCGACCGCGACCGTGGTCGCGACGCGGTCCATCGGAACGGGGTCACCCTAGCCACACCCGCATCGCGCGACGGGGATCCACAAGAGCCTCTTGCGCCCGCGGTTTGCGTGTGCGCCGGGTCCGAGCAATGGTGAGGGCGACACATTCTCCATTCGGAAGGAGAGCCATGCTTGCTCTCACCGAGAACGTGACCGACATCGTGAAGCAGCTCGCCGACGAGGTGCCCGAGATCACCGCACTCCGTATCGCCACCGAGGCGGACGGGGAGTCCCTGTCCGTGAGCCCGGCCGACCACGCCGAGAGCGACGACCAGGTCATCGAGCAGGACGGCGCGACCGTCTACGTCGACGGACCGGCGTCGGAGTTCCTCTCCGACAAGGTGCTGGACGGCGGCGTGGACGAGGACGGCACCATCCAGTTCGCGCTGGGCCAGCAGGCCTGATTCGCGCGACTGACACCGACTGACGGAGTCCCGGGCCCATGGGGGTCCGGGACTCCGCTCATGTCCGGGGTTCCCCCGCGGCCCTTGGCGACGGTGACAGCATCGGACGGGTGACCGACCTCGACCTGCAGCTGCCCGACCAGACCCTGACGTTGACGAACGGGACGAGCATCCCGCTGCTGGGCTTCGGCACCTGGCAGATCACCGGGGACGACGCAGTCCGCGCGACGACTGCCGCGCTCGAGGCCGGCTACCGGCACCTCGACACCGCGACGGTGTACGGCAACGAGGCCGAGGTTGGCCGCGCACTCGCCGAGAGCGGTGTCGCGCGCGAGGACATGTTCGTGACGACCAAGTGCCCGCCGGGCCGCGTCGGCCGCGAGCTCGAGACCCTGCGCGAGAGCCTGGACATGCTGCGCACCGACCACGTCGACCTCTGGCTCGTCCACTGGTCGGGCAAGGGCTCGACGAACGTCGACATGTGGCGCGCGTTCGTGGAGGCCCGCGAGCTGGGCCTGACCCGCGAGATCGGCGTGAGCAACTTCGACGCCGCCCTCATCGACGAGGTCACCGACGCCACTCGCGTGCCGCCGGCGATCGACCAGATCGAGTGGAGCCCGCTCCTCTTCGACGCCGGGACGCTGCAGGAGCACCGCGAGCGCGACGTGGTCGTCGAGGGCTACAGCGCCCTGCGGGGCGGCACCCTCGACCACCCCGCCATCGTCGCGATCGCCGAGCGGCTCGACCGCACCCCCGCCCAGGTCATCATCCGGTGGCACCTCCAGCACGACGTCGTCGTGATCCCGAAGTCGACGCACCCGGAGCGGATCCGGTCGAACGCCGACGTCGGCGGGTTCACCCTGGCCGAGGAGGACATGGCGACGCTCGACGCCCTGGGCGGGCGCTGACGGCTAGGTGGGCTTTCTCACCAGGTTGTCGTCGGAAAGCGCTCATCGCGCGAGATCCGGGCGAGACGGGTTCCACCGCAGGGTGGAAGAAGTGCTGGGAAGTAGACCCCGCCTCCCCGCCAGCCATGGCCAGCCCCACGGCCCCTCCGAGCCGACGTGCCTGCCCCGGTGTGCGTGGAGTGGTGCCGCGCACCTGCGATGAGCTGACCCCTGCGCCGGTAGCCCCCGGGACGTCTTGATCGCGTGTCCTCGCTACGGGCGCTGTGCCTTCCACTTCTCAACAGCACATGGGAAGGTGCCGACGTGCTCAGGAACCTCACAGCGGTCGCAGTCGCATCCCTCGTCCTCGGCCTCGCGCCGATGTCGGCCTACGGGGCGACGATCACCCTCGATGACCCGCAAGGGGACGCCGGCGGCGCCAGGCGGCTCGACGTGTCGAGCGTCAGGGTTGCGAACAACGACGACCGCGTCGTCGTGCGGGTGGTCTTCGCCAGCGACGTCCCAGGTGACCTCATCGTGAGCATCGATCCCCGCGGCGCCCGGGGCCTGCGCCTGGTCGCACAGAAGCGCGCCGGCCAAGGCGGTGGCGGCAGGGTCTCGTCGCAGATTGTTCCCGACGCCTTCACCGACATGACGAGCCGCATCAGCCCCGTCACCTGCGACGGTTACCGCTTGCGGTGGTCCGGCACCGTGGTGCGTTTGACCATGCCATCAACCTGCCTCCACGACGGCGACTACGGCGCGATCCGCGTCGCCGTGCTCACCGAGAACGGCTCCGACTCCGACTTCGCCCCGGAGACGAAGAAGGGCACCGGCTGGATCGCTCGCGGCTGAACCGGCTTGCGCAGTGCGTCCGACATGAGACGCCCCTTCCGATCCGGTCGTCGTCCTCTGAGCGCCATCGGCAGTTCCGCGCACTATCAGCGGCAGAGCCGGATGCTTGGGGCTATGTTCCTTCGTGCACCTGCGTGGTGCTTGTGGACGGGGAAAATGAGTGACGAGCGAATCGCCTGACTGGCTGCCGCTACTACGCATGCACACCGAGCGATTCGGCGACGTTGCTCGGGATGCCGAACTCGACGCACCGGTGCCTTCTTGTCCGGGTTGGTCACTGCGAGACCTTGTGGTGCACCTGGGCGGTGTGCATCAGTGGGCGACTCATGCGGTAGTCGAAGGCAACCCCAACCTCCGACCAGAACCGCCCGCCGGCGAAGGGCGCTCGGGGTTGACAGCGTGGTACCGCCGACACGCCACGCACCTGGTCGAAGTGCTGACCTCGACCGCGACGGACGCGCCCGCGTGGACCCTCGACGACCAAGACCACACCGCACAGTTCTGGATGAGGCGTCAGGTTCACGAGACCGTGATGCATGCGTGGGACGCCGAGAATGCGCTAGGCCAAACGCGACCGATGGACCCCTACCTGGCTTGGGATGGAGTCCTCGAAGTCCGGGACGTGATCTACCCACGGCAAGTGAGACTCGGGCGCGTTCAGCCCCTGTTACGTGCCGTCCGCGTGGTTGGTTCGGACGTCTCCGGCGACGCCGTCATTGGCGGCGACGGCGACGGCGAGTCGGTTGTGCTTCGAGACAAGGCGGAGACGCTTCTGAGGTTGCTGTGGCATCGTGCGGATCCCCACGTCCACGTGTCTGACCTACAAGCGCGCGGGCTCTTGTCAGGTGCCTTGACCCCGTAGCCCTCGCCGTCCGCGCATCGGCAGATCCGGTCACCCGGATGTTCCGTCGACGCCACACGCGAACCTGGCAACGTCATGGTGGGCGGCTGCTGGGACGACCAGGACCCATGACGTTCTCAACTGACGTCATGGGGGCCGGTCGCGGGCGTGACCACCAGCCATGACCTCCTGCGGCACGCCCGCTCACGTCAGATCCGGATGTTCGCGAGGCGTCAACAACCTCATGAGATGCAGCAGCTACGCGTCCAGCACGTCGCGCCACGAGTGCTGCGGCTCGAAGCCGACCAGCTCGCGCGCCTTGTCGATGGCGTAGAAGGTCTCGTCGCGGCCCATCTCCCGCCGCACCTCCACCCCGTCGTAGAACCGCTCGACGATCTCGTCGGTCGTGGCGGCCACGGACATGTCCGCGTTGGCGACGTTGAAGACCTCGTAGCCCAGGCCGTCGGTCTCCAGGCAGCGCTGCACCATCTGGCCGAGGTCGCGCACGTCGATGTAGGCGAAGATGTTGCGCCGTCGCAGCGCCGGGTCGTCGAGGAAGTCCGGGAACAGCTCGGCGTACTCGTGCGGCTCGATGACGTTGTTGATCCGCAGGCCGTAGACGTCGGCGCCGGTGCGTGCCTGGAACGAGCGGGCGGTCACCTCGTTGGCGACCTTCGACATCGCGTAGGAGTCCTCCGGGACGGTCGGGTGCTCCTCGTCGACCGGGACGTACAGCGGTCGCCGCTCGCCCTGCGCGAAGCAGACGCCGTACGTCGTCTCGGACGAGGCGAACACGACCTTGCGGATGCCGAGCCGGGTTGCCGCCTCGAGCACGTGGTAGGTGCTGAGCACGTTGGTGGCGTACGTCGCCGAGTCGGCCGTGCGCAGGATCGCGGGCACGGCGGCGAAGTGCACCACGGCGTCGTACGACGGCTTCTCCGGCAGGTCGAGCTCGTCGAACGTCGCCAGCCCGGCGAGCGCCGAGTAGACCTGGCCGGCGTCGGTCAGGTCGACCTGGAGGTCGTGGACGTCGGGGTGCCCGAGCGGCACGAGGTCGGCGTTGGTGACCTGGTGGCCCTGCCCGGCGAGGAAAGGAGCGACGTGCCGGCCGGCCTTGCCGCTGCCACCGGTGAAGAGGATGCGCATGGCACCTTCCTACTCCGGGCCCGAAGGGGTGGTCTGGCGTCGGTCGGGACCCGCCACCCGGGACGTCGTCCCGCGACGCGGAAAGGTCTGTACCAGCGCTGGCGAGCCCTGACTTCATCTCGTTAGAGTCAGCAGGATGGCGAGTGCTGAGGGGCTTCTCGGGCGGCACGGCGAGCGGGAGCAGGTGCGTGCCCTGCTCGGGCACGCGCGCAACGGGCGCGGCGGCGCGCTGCTCGTCACCGGCGAGCCGGGCATCGGCAAGACCACCCTGCTCGACGCCACGACGTCCGACCGGGCCGGGCTCCGCCTGCTCCGGGTGGACGGGTTCGAGGCGGAGTCGATGATCCCCTTCGCCGGCGTGCAGCGGCTGGCGATCCCGTTGCGGGGCTTCCTCTCGCAGCTTCCCGAGAGCCACCGCCACGCGCTGCGGGTGGCGGCCGGCGTGGCGGAGGGCGAGCCGCCCGACCGCTTCCTGGTGGGTCTCGGGGTGCTGGGCCTCCTCGGCGCCGCCGGCGAGGTCGAACCCGTGCTGTGCGTGATCGACGACGCCCACCTGCTCGACCCCGAGTCGCTCGACGTCCTCGGTCTGGTCGCCCGTCGGCTGGAGGCCGAGTCGGTCGCGCTCGTCCTGGCCGGGCGCGACACCGCGCACGTCGCGACCCAGCTGGCCGGCGTTCCCGGCCTGCCCCTCGCCGGGCTGGAGACCGAGCCGGCCCTGCGGCTGCTGTCGGCCTCGCTCCCCGACCCGATCGACCCGGCCGCGGCCGCGCAGGTCATCGCCGCCACCGGCGGCAACCCGCTCGCCCTCGTGGACCTGGCGCGGGAGCTGAGCGCACGGCGACTCACCGAGGTCAGCCTCGCCGACGAGCCGCTGCCGATCGGCCACCACCTCGAGGCGCTCTACCTGAGGAGGATCCGCCACCTCGCCGCGGACCTCCAGACCTGGCTGCTGATCGCCGCCGCCGACTCCACCGGCAACTCGACCTGATCCGGGCCGCCGGCCAGTCGTGGGGCTTGCCGGACGACCCCCTCGAGGAGGCCGAGTCGGAAGGCCTGGTCGAGCTCGGCCCGACCATCAGGTTCCGGCACCCCCTGGTGCGCTCGGCGGCGTACAACGCCGTCCAGGGCTCCCAGCGCAGGCGGGCCCACCGTGCGCTGTCGGTGGCCGCGGAGCAGCTCGGTCTGGTCGAGGTGGCCGCGTGGCACGCCGCCAAGGCGACGCTGGGCACCGACGCGGACGTCGCCGACCGGCTCGAGCGGGTGGCCGACGCAGCCGGTCGCCGGGGCGGTCTCGCCTCCCGCGCGCGGGTGCTGGCCCAGGCCTCGGAGCTCACCCCACCCGGTCGCCTGAAGTACGCCCGTCTCGTCGATGCCGCGGAGGCCGCGCTCGGATCAGGAGCGGCCCAGCTCGCCAAGACCTACCTCGACGACGTGGACGAGGACGCGCTGGACGCGGTGTCCCGGGGGCGGCTCGTCTGGATCCGCGCGAGCATCTCGCTCTTCACCGCCGATCCCGCGCTGATGGAGGCGGGCGCGACCATGCTGTCGGCCGCGGAGTGCTTCCACGGGCACGACGCCGCGCTGGAGCAGGAGGCGCTGATCAAGGCGTTCGAGTACACCCTGCCGGCCGAGAGGTTCGCGCAGGGCCTCACCCTGTCGGAGCTCGGGGCCCGGCTGCGCAAGGGGGCCGAGCTGCGCGAGGGGACGGCGAGCACCATCCTGCGCGGCCTCAGCGCGCACATCCTGCTGCCGTACGACCAAGCTGTCCCGGTCATGCGCAGCGCGGTGGAGACGATCCTCGACCTCGACGCGCCCGGCCTGCTGCAGTACGGCGCCACGAGCGTGGCGTTGACGACGGCACTGTGGGACGCGCCCGCCCGGCGCGAGTGCCTCGCGCGGACCGCGGCCGCCGCGCGCGACGCCGGCGCCCTGCAGCTGCTGGACACCACGCTGTGGATCATGTCGCTGGCCGAGCTCTCCGGCGGCACGCCGCGGCACGCGCACGAGTACATCGAGCAGGTGCGTGAGCTCCGCCGAGCCATCGGATACGACGCCGAGCACGTCATCAACGTGGCGCTGCTCGCCTGGGCCGATGCCCCCCGCGCCCAGGTGGAGATGATCGCGGAGGGCGCCGGCTCGATGGGCTTCGCCGGCGTGCGGGCGGCCGGCCAGGCCGCCCTGGCGGTGCGTGACCTGGCCGAGGGCGACTACGACGGGGCGCGCCGCAGGCTCGAGCCGTTGGTGGCCGATCCCTTCCTGCAGGTCACACCGCTGCAGCTGCCCGACTATGTCGAGGCGGCGTGCCGGAGCGGGCGCGCGCCCGAGGCGACGGTGCACGTCCGGCACCTGGAGGGACTGGCGAAGGTCAACGGCTCGCCGTGGACCGCGGGGGTGGCGCACCGCTCGCGCGCGCTGGTCGAGGACGATGCCGAACCGCACCACAGAGCGGCGATCGAGGCCCTGGCCTCGGGCGACGTGCCCATCGAGCTGGGCCGCGCCCACCTCCTGTACGGCGAGTGGCTGCGTCGCTCCAAGCGCCGCCGTGAGGCCCGGGAGCAGCTCCACGCGGCCCTCGACCTCTTCGAGCGCGGCCAGGCTCCGGCCTTCGCCCACCGCACCCGCGCCGAGCTCACCGCCATCGGCGACCCGGCCGCCCCGGCCGGCGTGCGCGACCCGCTGGACCTCACCGCCCAGCAGCTCACCGTCGCGCGCCTCGCGGCCGCAGGCCACACCAACGCCGAGATCGGGTCGACGATGTTCCTGAGCCCCCACACCGTCGACTACCACCTCCGAAATGTCTTCCACAAGCTCGGCATCTCCTCCAGGCGCCAGCTGGCCGAGCGCCTCGACGGGTCGGACTGACGTCCCCCGCCGGCCCAGCCGCGGGCGGACTACGCGGACTACGTGGCGTACGTGGTCCGCGTGGTCCCGGCCTCCACCACGCTCGGAGGAACCCCATCCCAGCCCCATCCCAGCCCCATCCCAGGAGGCACCATGCCCTACGTGACCGCCGACGACGGTGCTCGCATCTTCTACAAGGACTGGGGTGTCGACGGCACCCCCGTCATCCTCAGCCACGGCTGGCCGCTCAACGCGGACGCCTGGGAGGCCACTGCGTTGTTCCTCGCCGAGCACGGACACCGCGCGATCGCCCACGACCGTCGCGGTCACGGACGCTCGAGCCAGACGTGGGACGGCAACGAGATGGACACCTACGCCGACGACCTGGCCTGCCTGGTCGAGGCGCTCGACCTCTCGGACCTGACCCTCGTGGGCCACTCCACGGGCGGTGGTGAGGTCGTGCACTACGTGGGTCGCCACGGCACGGCCCGCGTGGCCCGGCTCGTGCTGGTCTCCGCCGTGCCGCCGCTGATGCTGCGCACCGACGACAACCCCGACGGCCTGCCGATCGAGGTGTTCGACGGCATCCGGGCGGGGGAGGTCGCCAACCGATCGCAGCTCTACCGCGACCTGGCCGACGGACCGTTCTTCGGTCACAACCGCAACCAGGACGTGGCCCAGGGATTCCGTGACGCCTTCTGGCTCCAGAGCATGGCCTGCGGCCACCGGGCGGCGTACGAGTGCATCGCGGCGTTCAGTGCGACGGACTTCCGGCCCGACCTGGAGAAGGTGGACGTCCCCACCCTGGTCATCCACGGCGACGACGACCAGATCGTGCCCTTCGAGGTCGGCGGCGCACGGTCGGCGGCCATGGTCGCCGGCGCCGAGCTGAAGGTCTACAAGGGCAGTGGCCACGCGCTGCCAGACACCGCCCGCGACCGACTCCACGCCGACCTGCTCGCCTTCATCGACTCCTGAGAGGAACCACCCCATGACCGAGACACGACCCGAGACCATCGTGCTGGTGCACGGCCTCTGGATGACCCCCCGCAGCTGGGAGCACTGGGTCACCCACTACGAGGCGCAGGGGCACACCGTGCTCACGCCGGCCTACCCCGGATTCGACATCGAGGTCGAGGCGCTGCGGGAGAACCCGCAGGTCATCGCCGACCTCACCGTCACCGAGACCGTCGACCACCTCGCCTCGGTGGTCGAGGGGGTCGGCACCCCGCCGATCATCATCGGACACTCGTTCGGGGGGACCCTCACGCAGCTGCTCCTGGCCCGCGGGCTCGGGTCGGCTGGGGTGGTCATCGACTCAGCGCCTACCGAGGGCGTGCGGGTGAACCCGATCTCCCAGGCCAGGTCGCTGTTCCCCGCGCTGAAGAACCCGGCCAACCGGCACAAGGCGGTGGGCTTCACGCCCGAGGAGTTCCACTACGCCTTCACCAACACCCTCTCCGAGGAGGAGTCGCGCAAGGTCTGGGACCGCTACGCGATCGCGGCCCCCGGATACTGGGTGTGGGAGTACGGGCTGTTCGCCAACTTCAAGCCCGGCCACCAGGACACCTGGGTGGACTATTCCGCCGACCGTGCACCGCTGCTGTTCATCGCCGGCTCCGAGGACCACATCATGCCGCCGTCGGTCAACCGGTCGAACGCCAAGCACTACGACAAGTCGCCGGCCGTCACCGACTTCCACGAGTTCGAGGGACGCGACCACTGGACCTGCGCCGCGCCCGGGTGGGAGGCGGTCGCCGACCACGCACTGGCCTGGGCCCGTGAGCACAGCCGTACGGCGTCGACCGAAGGGGTGACGCCGCCGAACTAGAGTGGCGAGGGTGTCGATGAAGCTCGAGGGGGCGCTCGCCCTGCGCGACAACCAGCCGGTCGGCGGCTACTGCCCGATCGAGCGCACGATCGCGGTCGTGAGCACCCGGTCGGCGATGCTGGTCCTGCGCGAGGCGTTCTACGGCGCCTCCCGCTTCGAGGAGTTCGCCGCACGCGCCGACCTGACCGACGGAACGACGTCTGCCCGGCTCCGCGACCTGGTCGAGGCCGGGATCCTCGAGAAGCGGCCCTACCAGGAGCCCGGCCAGCGCCGGCGGCACGAGTACGCCCTGACGCCGGCGGGGGAGGACCTGATGCCGGCGCTGTTCGCCCTGCTCCAGTGGGCCAACCGCCACGACCCGCCGCCGTACCCGCCGCGGCTGACCCACGACGGGTGCGGCCGACCGGTGACCATCGAGGCGCGGTGCGACGCCGGGCACCACGTCACGAGCGACGACGTCACCGTCACGGCCGCCGGACCCTTCGGTCTCGACGACCCCGTCGCGTCGACCTGAGGCCGCGGCGCCGAGCCGGCGCCGTGACACCGGCCGACCGCCCGAGCGGCCGACCGGTGTCGTGGACCGGTGTCGTGCCCGTCAGCGAGCGGCCTCCCGGATGACCTTCGTGACGGCTCGGGGGTGGCTCATCATCACGACGTGGGAGCTGTCGACCTCCACGACCCGAGCACCAGCCCTCTCGGCCATCGCCCGCTCGGCCTCGGGCGGGATGATCCGGTCCTGCGTGGCGACCACGTACCAGCTCGGGACCTCCGCCCAGGCCGGCGGCCCGGACTCCGTGACGAGGGCTGCCAGGGCGCCGGGTCGCTGGGTGGCTGCCATGAACCGGGTGGTCCGGCGCGGCAGGTCCTGCGCGAAGAGCTCGCCGAACCACGCCGGGTCGATGTAGGCGTCGGCGTTCTGGGTCTGGCCCGGGATCGGCCACGTCACGAGGTGGTCGGTGACCGTGGTGTGACCGCCGCCCAGGTAGTTGGCCTCCGCGACGCTCTCGCCCTCGGCGGGGGCGTACGCCGCCACGTAGACGAGGGAGCGGACGGCGGGGTTGCCCGTCGCGGCGTTGCTGATCACCGCGCCGCCGTAGGAGTGACCGACCAGCACGACCGGTCCCTCGACGGTGGTCAGGAACTCACGCAGGTACGCGCCGTCGCTGATCGGGTCGCGCAGCGGGTTGGAGAAGGCGAGGACCGGGTAGCCCTGGTCCATCAGCTGCGTCGCAACGGCCTCCCAGCCACTGGAGTCGGCGAACGCGCCGTGCACCAGGACGACGGTCGGCCGGTCTCCGTGGCCGGGGTGATGGGGGTGGCCGGGCCGGTCAGGCCCGGGGGGGCGCGCAGCCGAGGCCGCGGTTGGGCCCGGCGGCACGCTCGACGTGGCGGCGGCGAACAGGGTGCCGACCAGTGTCAGCGCCAGCACCAGTGGCAGGAGGGCGGCCGACAGCGGGCGGATCAGGAACCGGTGTCTCCTCAGGGGACTCCTCGTCTCGTGGGTGACCTCGATCGTCGATCGGCCCGCGTCCCGCGCGGACCACGTGCGACTCGTAGTCGGCGCGCGCCAACCTGCGCGACGGGCTCGCGGTGGTGCAGTTGTCGGACGCCTCGCGGGTCACGACCCTCATCGCCCGGCCGGCGCAGAGCACGTCGGAATCGCCGGGCTGGTCCGCGCGGCCGCTGCCCTCTGTCTGAGCCGAGGACTCACCGGTCCGATCGGCGATGGTTCTCCTCCGCGCGTCGCCGCAGCACGCGTCGCTCGCCCTCGTTGCGGGTGAGGGCGACCGCCTCGTCGAAGGCCGACGCGGCGTCGGCGTGATGCCCGGCGCGCTCCAGGAGGTCGCCGCGCACGCTGGGCAGCAGCGGAGAGTCGCCGAGCCGGGACGGGTCCACGGCGTCGAGCACGGCGAGCCCGGCGGCGGCTCCGTGCGCCCGGCCGTGGGCCACGGCCCGGTTGACCTCGACGACCGCGCCGGGCGCGGCCTCGGCGAGGACGTCGTACAGCGCGGCGATGCGGCCCCAGTCCGTGTCCTCGGCGCGGGACGCGGTCGCGTGCTCGGCGGCGATGGAGGCCTGGAGGAAGTAGCGACCGACGGGCGCGCCGGCGGCAGCGAGGCGGGAGGCGGCCCGGAGCGCGGCGAGGCCGCGCCGGATCATCAGCTCGTCCCACAGGGAGCGGTCCTGCGCCTCGAGCAGCACGGGCGTGCCGTCCGGGGAGAGGCGCGCGGCGGTCCGCGATCCCTGCAGCTCGAGCAGCGCCTGCAGGCCGAGCACCTCGGGCTCGTCGGGCGCGAGGTCGGCGAGCATCCGGGCCAGCCGGGTCGCCTCGGCGGTGAGGTCGGGGCGCATCCAGTCGTCTCCGGCGGTGGCGGCGTAGCCCTCGTTGAAGATCAGGTAGACCACGGCCATCACGTCGTCGAGACGCGCCGTCCGCTCCTCGCCCGTCGGCAGCTCGAGCTCCGCCCGGGCGGCCGTCAACGTCTTCTTCGCCCGGGAGATGCGCTGGCCCATCGTCGTCTCGCTGGTGAGGAAGCCGCGGGCGATCTCGGCGGTGGTGAGGCCCCCGACGAGCCGCAGCGTGAGCGCGGCGCGGGACTCGGGGGTCAGCGAGGGGTGGCAGGACAGGAAGACCAGCCGCAGGACGTCGTCCTCGATGTGGTCGACCTGGTCGTCGAGGTCGGGCATCCGTGCCTCCTCCCCGCCCCCGACGTGCTCGAGCTCGGCCACCTTGCGGCGCAGCGTGTCGGCGCGCCGGAAGTGGTCGACACCGCGGCGCTTGGCCGTCGTCATCAGCCAGGCCGACGGGTTGTCGGGGATCCCCGACACCGGCCACTGCTCCAGCGCGGCGACGAGCGCGTCCTGCGCGAGGTCCTCGGCCAGGTCGACGTCACGCGTCATCCGGGCGAGAGCGCCGACGAGGCGGGCCGACTCGGCCCGCCACGTGGCGATCACGACCCCTGAAGCCCCCGAGGGGTCGTCGTACGTCGCTGCCGGCACGCGGCCAGCGTAGTGAGCCGGCGTCAGTCGCCGGGAGCCTCCGGGCCTTCGGACACCTGGCGCAGCGTGGAGACCACGGTGACCTCCGGCCAGTGCTTGGCGTGCAGCTCGGCGAAGAGCCGCTGGTCGGCCACGGCCTCCTCGAGGCTGGCGTACTCCATCAGCGACCAGCCGCCGACGACCTCCTTGCCCTCGGCGTAGGGCCCGTCGACGCGGGTGACCTCGCCCCGGCGGACCACGAAGTTGACGGCGTCCTCGGTGCCGAAGAGCCCGCCGCCGTCGACGAACGAGCCGTTGGCGGCGCGCTCCCCGATGAAGACGTCCATCGCGTCGAACAGCGACTGTGGCGGCACCCCGATGCCCTCTTCCATCCTGACGAATCCCATGAAACGCGGCATTGTGATCGTTCCTCCTGTGGTGCGGTGGGTGTGTTCTCGCACGTACGTCGAACGGGCGCGGCGCGGCTCGACATCGGCGCCGACGATTTCTTCGACATCTTTTGCGACATCCTTCTCCGACGGGTGCCGCGCTTGCCACCCCTGCGCACCATGGACCCATGAAGCCCCTCGCGCCGGCGCTGGCCGGACTGCTGACCGTGCTGGCCACCGCCTGCTCCGGGGACACCGCGGCCTCCGGCTCGCTCGGACCGGCATCGGGGGAGGGGGACGACGGCTGGCCCTTCGCCGTCGAGGAGCTCGACCGGCTCGACGAGCCCTGGGCGATGGCGTTCCTGCCCGACACCGGCGACCTGCTCATCACCGAGCGCAGCGGCACCCTCCACCTGCGCGACGCCGAGACCGGGGACCGGGTCGCGGTCGCGGGCGTGCCCGAGGTGGTCGACGCCGGGCAGGGCGGGCTGGGCGACGTGCTGCCGGCGCCGTCGTACGAGGAGGACGGGCAGGTCTACCTCAGCTGGGTCGAGGCGGGTGACGGCGGCACGGGCGCCGTCGTGGGTCGCGCGGTGCTCGAGACCGACGGGGACGAGCCCCGCCTCGACGATCTCGAGGTGCTGTGGCGACAGACGCCGAAGGTCGACGGGGACGGTCACTTCAGCCACCGCCTCGCGCTGTCTCCCGACGGCGAGCACCTCTTCGTCTCCTCCGGCGAGCGCCAGCTCGGCGACCCAGCCCAGGACACCACGAACAACCTCGGCACGATCGTGCGCCTCACCCTCGACGGCGAGCCGGCCCCGGGCAACCCGCTCGCCGACCGGGGCGGGGTCAGCGCCGAGATCTGGAGCTGGGGACACCGCAACCCGCTGGGCCTCGAGCACGCCCCCGACGGCACCCTGTGGTCCTCGGAGATGGGGCCGGAGGGCGGCGACGAGCTCAACCTGATCGAGCCCGGCTCGAACTACGGCTGGCCCGAGGTGTCCGACGGCAGCGACTACGGCGGCGGGGAGATCCCCGACCACGCCGAGGGCGACGGGTACGCCGCGCCCGCGCGGTCGTGGAACCCGAGCATCTCGCCGGGGAGCCTGATGGTCTACGACGGCGACCTGTTCGAGGCCTGGCGGGGCGACGCGTTCCTCGGCGCGCTGTCGGGTGAGGCGCTGGTGCGCGTCGACCTCGACGGCCGGACCGCGGGCAGGACCGAGGTCTTCGACATGGGGGCACGCGTGCGCGCGGTCGAGGAGGGCCCCGACGGTGCGATCTGGGTGCTCGAGGACGAGGGCGCGGGACGGCTGCTGCGCCTGACGCCGATCGAGGCCGAGTGAGCACGTGACCCTCCTGCCTCGGTGCGTCGTCCTTTGCGTGCCGCGCCCTCCGTCGGTAGCGTCCGGCCCGACATCCAGTTCTCGGGGGAGATTGGCATGGATTCTGCCTACGTACCGCTGCTCGTCCTGACGGCAGCACTCTCGGCGGTCTGCCTGCTGCAGTTCGTCATGACGCAGCTCGGCGCGACCCAGGGCATGGGCCCCAACCGGCTCGCCGGCATCAAGACCAAGGCGACGCTCGCCTCCGACGGCGCGTGGCGGGCGGGGCACGCTGCCGCGCAGCCAGCACTCCTGACGGCGGCCGTCATCGGCCTCGGTGCCGCTATCCCGCTGGCGCTCTGGCAGGCCTCGTCGGACACCGACCCGTCACCGGCGTTCACGGTCGTGTGTGCCCTGGCGGCAGCCGCCGTAGCCGTCCTCTTCGGACTCGCCGTCCACCGCGCCAACCGCGCCGCACGTCAGATCACCGACAACGGGGGAGAACAGGAATGAGCACCAAGCGTCATCGGCCTTGACGCACCTGCCAGGTGCCCTCGTGGACGCGGACCAGGACGAGGGTTCAGCGGTCACTCGCACCCGTGAAGACCTGGGCCTCGCCGTCGATGCTGGTAGCGCTCGCCCGTCATCGGTGCGAGGCCGTCGTCGTGCGGCGCCGCGATCCGACGGAGAAGCCCGCTGATGATCCGACCTGTGGCCCTCGAAGCCCGACCGAATGATCTAGGGTCGACGCCTGTGACAGAAGCCATGATCTCGGCACGGGGACTGCGCAAGTCGTTCGGCGACTTCGAGGCCGTCAAGGGCATCGACGTGGAGGTGCGACGGGGCGAGGCGTTCGGCTTCCTCGGCCCCAACGGCGCCGGCAAGTCGAGCACGATGCGGATGATCGCCTCGGTGAGCCCCGTGAGCTCCGGCGAGCTGCGGATCCTCGGCATGGACCCCGCCACCGACGGCCCGGCGATCCGAGGCCGGCTCGGTGTGTGCCCGCAGGAGGACACGCTCGACAACGAGCTCAACGTGTTCGACAACCTCTACATCTACGGCCGCTACTTCGGCATCGACCGCGCCACCTGCCGCGAGCGCGCGCACGAGCTGCTGGAGTTCGCGCAGATCACCGAGAAGGCGAAGGCCAAGGTCGAGGACCTGTCCGGCGGCATGAAGCGTCGGCTCACGATCGCCCGCAGCCTGATCAACAACCCCGACCTGCTGCTGCTCGACGAGCCGACCACCGGCCTCGACCCGCAGGCTCGCCACGTCCTGTGGGACCAGCTGTTCCGGCTGAAGCAGGCAGGGGTGACGCTCGTCATCACCACTCACTACATGGATGAGGCGGAGCAGCTCTGTGATCGCCTCGTCGTGATGGACAAGGGCCGCATCGCCGCCGAGGGGTCCCCGCGCCAGCTGATCGACGCGCACTCCACCCGCGAGGTCGCCGAGCTCCGCTTCGGCGTGGGCGAGCACGAGGCGCTCGCGGAGAAGATCGAGGACCTGGGGGAGCGGATCGAGGTGCTGCCCGACCGGCTCCTCGTCTACAGCGACCACGGCGAGGACGTCGTCACTGCGGTCCTCGACCGCGGGCTGCACCCGATCGCGACCCTCGTGCGCCGCTCCACGCTCGAGGACGTCTTCCTGCGCCTCACCGGCCGGAGCCTGGCGGACTGATGGGATCCGACATGGCCTCCGACACGAGCTCTCCGACCCCGTCCGCCGTCCCTGCCCGCCCGGCGCGCCCCACCGGCTCCCTGTCGGCGTGGGAGGGCATGGCCCGGCAGTACGACTACTGGCTCACGGTCCTCAAGCGCACGTGGCGCGGGGGAGTGGTGAGCAGCTTCCTCACGCCGCTGCTCTACGTCGTGGCGATGGGCGTCCTGCTCGGCGGGTTCATCGAGGCCGACCCCGACCAGCTCGAGGGTGCGACCTCCTACCTCGCCTTCGTGGTCCCCGGCCTCGTCGCCTCGCACGCCATGACGCTCGCGGTCAGCGAGTCGACGTACCCCGTCATGGGGTCCATCAAGTGGCACAAGACGTTCTTCGCGCAGCTGGCGACGCCGCTGGCCGTGCGCGACCTGGTCAACGCCTACGTCGCGTTCGTGATGTTCCGGGTGGCCTCGGCGTGTGCGGTGTTCATGCTGGTGATGGCGCCGTTCGGCGTCTTCGCCACGTGGTGGGGGCCGATCCTGGCGTGGCTCTCGCAGGTGCTCGTCGGCTTCGCGTTCACCACGCTGGTCTTCGCCTACAGCGCGTGGCTGAAGTCGGAGGAGGGTTTCGGACTGCTGTTCCGCCTCGGCGTCATCCCGCTCACGCTCTTCTCCGGTGCCTTCTTCCCGATCAGCAACCTCGGGCCGGTGCTGGAGTGGATCGCCCGGCTGACGCCGCTGTGGCACGGCGTCTCGCTCTCCCGGATGTTCTGCGTCGACCAGATCGACTGGTCGCTCGTCGTGCTGAACGTCGTCGTCCTCGTGACCCTCACCGTCATCGGCTGGTTCCTCGCCGTGCGCAACCTCGACCGCCGGCTGGAGGTCTGACATGGCGCTCCTCGAGGGGATCCCGGCCCCGCTCACGCCGGCCGCCGCCACCAAGGTGCTGGTGCTGCGCAACTACGTCGTCTACAAGGGCGCGTGGAAGCTCTTCATCACCGGCTTCCTGGAGCCGGTCTTCTACCTGTTCTCGATCGGCATCGGCGTCGGCCAGCTGATCGACACCTTCGAGTTCCACGGCGAGGCGATCCCGTACGCCGAGTTCGTCGCGCCGGCCATGCTCGCGACCTCCGCCTTCAACGGCGCGCTGCTCGACTCGACCTACAACGTCTTCTTCAAGATGAAGTACGAGAAGCTCTACGACCAGATGCTCGCCACGCCGCTGTCCACCGGTGACATCGCGCGCGGTGAGATCACCTGGGGCCTGATGCGGGGCTCGGTCTACTCCGCTGCCTTCCTCGTCGTCATGGCGCTGATGGGTCTGACCCAGTCGTGGTGGGCCGTGCTCGCCCTGCCGGCCGCGATCCTCATCGCCTTCGCGTTCTCCGCCGTGTGCATGGCCGTGACGACGTGGATGACGAGCTGGCAGGACTTCGACAAGATCACGCTCGCCCAGATGCCGCTGTTCCTCTTCTCGGCCACCTTCTTCCCGGTCGAGGCATTCGGTGACGGGGTGCTGCGCTGGGTCGTCGAGGCCACCCCGCTCTACCGCGGGGTCGTGCTGTGCCGCGAGCTGACCACCGGCGTCATCACCTGGGAGTCGGCGGTCTCGGTGGTCTACCTCGTCGTGATGGGCGTGGTCGGCCTGCTCGTCGTACGACGCCGGCTCGACAAGCTGCTGCTGACGTGAGGCCTGCTCAGGGCTAGGTTCGGGAGCATGGCGAGCAGCACGGACTCCTGGACGAAGGGCGAGTCGACCCCGGCACTGCTGGAGGAGACGATCGGGGACAACCTGGCGCGCACCGTCGCCTCGTACGCCGACCGCGAGGCGCTGGTCGAGTGCGCGAGCGGGCGGCGCTGGACCTGGGCGGAGCTGCAGGCCGACGTCGACGCCGTCGCGCGCGGCCTGGTCGGTGCGGGCATCGGCAAGGGCGACCGCGTGGGCATCTGGGGGCCGAACAGCGCCGAGTGGACCCTGGTGCAGTTCGCCACCGCGAGGGTCGGCGCCATCCTGGTCAACGTCAACCCGGCCTACCGCACCCACGAGTTCTCCTACGTCGCCAACCAGTCGGGCATGCGGCTGCTGGTCGCCGCGACATCGTTCCGGACCAGCGACTACCGCGCGATGGTCGACGAGACCGCTGCGGAGAACCGGGCCCTGGAGCGCGTGGTCTACCTCGACGACGAGGAGAGCTGGGCCGGCCTGCTGGCCGACGGCGAGGGCGTCTCCGCCGACGACCTGGCCGCGCGGGCCGCGAGCCTCGCGCCCGGCGACCCGATCAACATCCAGTACACCTCCGGCACCACCGGCTTCCCCAAGGGCGCGACCCTGAGCCACCGCAACATCCTCAACAACGGCTACCTCGTCGGCGAGGTGTGCCGCTACACCGAGGCCGACCGCGTCTGCATCCCGGTGCCCTTCTACCACTGCTTCGGCATGGTCATGGGCAACCTCGCGTGCTCCACCCACGGGGCCGCGATGGTGATCCCGGCGCCCGGCTTCGATCCCTCGCTCACGCTGAAGGCGGTGGCCGACGAGCGCTGCACCTCGCTCTACGGCGTACCGACGATGTTCATCGCCGAGTGGGCGCTGCCCGACGTCGACTCCTACGACCTGTCCTCGGTGCGCACCGGGATCATGGCGGGCTCGCCCTGCCCCGCGGAGATGATGAAGAAGCTCATCGCCGCCGGCATCGAGGAGATGACGATCGCCTACGGCATGACCGAGACGTCACCGGTCTCGATGCAGACCCGCACGGACGACTCGTTCGAGCACAAGGTCGGCACGGTCGGCCGGGTCTGCGCGCACCTCGAGGTCAAGATCGCCGACCCGCTCACCGGCGAGGCCCTCCCGCGCGGTGAGGCGGGGGAGTTCTGCACCCGCGGCTACTCGGTGATGCTGGGCTACTGGGACGACGAGGAGAAGACCCGCGAGGCGATCGACGCCGACGGCTGGATGCACACCGGCGACCTCGGCGTGATGGACGAGGACGGGTTCGTGCAGATCACCGGACGCATCAAGGACATGGTCATCCGCGGCGGCGAGAACATCTACCCGCGCGAGATCGAGGAGTTCCTCTACACCCACCCCGACATCGAGGACGTCCAGGTGGTCGGTGTCCCGGACGAGAAGTACGGCGAGGAGCTGTGCGCGTGGGTGCGGATGCGCCCGGGCAGCGAGCCGCTCGACGCCGACGGGGTGCGCGCCTTCGCGACCGGAAAGCTCGCCCACTACAAGATCCCGCGCTACGTGATGGTCGTCGAGGAGTTCCCGATGACCGTCACCGGCAAGGTGCGCAAGGTCGAGATGCGCGAGGTGTCCACTGCCCGCCTCGGGCTGGCCTGACCCGGCCCGTCACCGGAAGACGCTGCGGTAGACCTCGTCGAGGGCCGCGGTGTCGAGGGCGGTCACGACGCGCACCGGCCCGTCGCCCGTACGCCGGAGCCGTCCCCGGTCCTCGCTCGTGTCGACGGCCCAGGTGCCCGACTCGGTGGTCGCGACCGAGCCGTCCACGAACGTGCCCGCGGTCGCGAGGTCCCAGTACTTCGGCGACTCGAACCCGGGGACGCGGCCGAGCCCACCGACGACGGGACCGGCCAACCCGCCCGGGGCGCCGGGCGGCACCGGGTCGTCCGGCAGCACCGTCACCGGCACGGGGCCGGCCAGCACCTCCGCGAACGGCACCGGGTCGGCCCCGACGTTCCACTCGCCCACGCCGTCGGCGTGCGACTCGCTGTCGACCGTGCCCGCCATCGTGGTGACCCCGCCCAGCCGGGCGTACGCCGCCGGGTGCTCGCGCAGGACGGCGGCCACCTCGGTCAGGGGTGCCAGGGCGACCACCTGCAGCCCGGGATGGCGCCGGGCGAGGCGGGCGATGAGCTCGGCGGCCGGCGTACGCACGGGGGTGAGCTCGCCGCCGCCGTCGCGCGGCAGCCCGCTGTTCATCAGTGCGCCGGCGCCCCACTCGGGCGGGAACATCACCCCGTCGTCGCCACGTGGCGTGGAGCCGCAGGCGACCGGCGGCGGGGCCGTCTCGAGAGCGTGGAAGAAGTCGCCCAGCAGGCCGGTGCCACGGCAGTCCAGCTCCCCGGTCTGCGGGACCGTCACGGCGACGACACGGACGCGGGGGTGGCGCAGGAGCAGGGCGAGCGCGGCGAGGTCGTCGGGCGCGAGGTCGGTGTCGACGACGACCGGCACGGCGTCCGGCTGCTTGGCGGCGGCCGGGCTCATCGGACCGCGGGCGAACACCTCGCCGTCGACATCGGAGGCCGCGGGGCTGCAGGCGGCCAGCACCGCGACGGCCAGCGGCACGAGGAGCACGCGCAGTCTCACGGGATCACCACGTGCTGGCCGACGAGGCCCGCCACGGCGAGGACCGTCCCGACGGCGAGCAGCGCCCGACGTCCCGACCGGGGCCACGCGACGCCGAGCAGCAGCGCGGCGAGCCCGAGCAGCCACACGTCGTGCCACCACGCCAGCGCCTCCGAGACCCACTGCCGCTCCCAACCGCCGCTGCTGTGCGGTGGCCCGACCAGCAGCCAGTCGGACGGGAGGCGGAGGGGGTCGGTCGTCGGCGTACCGACCGGGAGGTGGACGGGCTGGACTTGGATCACCGAGAACGGCGTCACTCCCTCCTGGACGAAGAGCCAGTAGACGCTTGCGACGAACCACAGCACGAAGAGGGCAGGGACCACGGCCACCAGCCGCGACGTCCGTCGTCCCAGAGCAGCCCCGAGCGCGACGGCCACCAGCGCGAGGGCGACCAGCTGCGACAGCTCGGCCGTGGTGTGCAACGCCTCGGTCGTGCGACCTGGCTCCATGCCCAGCCACAGGCCGCCGAGGTCCCGCTCGCGCCACGCGGCCAGGGCGGCGTACGCCGCTGCGACCACGACGAACGGCAGCGCCGCCAGCAGCCGGGCGAGCGCCCGTTGGGCCTCCGAGACGGGTGCGGCCGGGGCCACGTCGTGGCGTGCGCGGTGGAACGGCACGGCGACGGCGAGCGAGATGCCGAAGAGGAGGGGCGTGACGGCGGGCATGATCCCCTCGTACGACTCGCCCGGCCACTCGCCCGGTCTGGGCCTCACGGTCCACATCGCCCAGACCGACAGCGCCAGGCAGGCCCAGGGCACCGGGTTGCGCAGCATCCGGCGCGCCTCGGTGACGACCAGCGCGCGGGTCACCATCGCGGGCGCCGACGCGGTCGCTGGCCTGACCGTCGTCGTGCTCATCGCCGCCGCCCCGCGACGCAGAGGAGGGTCGCGGCCGCGAGCACCCACCACGGCTCCGTCAGCCACCAGCCGACGACGTCCGAGACGGTCCCGCCCGGCAGGAACTGGTGGAGCGCGAACAGGGCCACCGGGGTGGACGCGCCCATGACCACGGCCCGTCGCGGGGGTGCCCACAGTGCGACGGCCACACCGCACGCCGTCAGGGCGAGGAGCGGACCCGGCCCCGACACTTGTGCGTCAGTCAGCGAGTCGAGCAGGAACCACACCGCGAGGGCCGGCAGGCCGAGCAGCGCGAGCCGCAGGACCCGACGCTGCATGACCGACACCGGCACCGCCGAGAGCATCGCGGCGGCCGGATCGTGCAGGCCGGACACGACGGTCGCGGCGAGTCCGGCTGCGGCGATCGCCAGGACGATGTCCGCGGGCCTACCGGCGGACCGCGCCAGCACGGTCGCAGCGACGAGCACGCCCGCGAGGCAGACCGCGGGCGTCCAGCGGATGGCTCGTGCGGTGGGCAGGGCGGCCTGGGCAAGCGCGGTGTTCATCGCGTCAGCCTCGTCACGAGCAGGTACCCGTCGTCCACGGTGGGGACGGCCGGTGCGGCCCCGTCCGGCAGGGTGCCCACGTGGCGGCGCGTGCCGGGGCCGGTCAGCCACGATCGCAGCGCGGTGGGCTCCTCGACGTCGGACTCCCAGACCCGGCCCTCGGCCTTGCCCGCCAGGTCGGCGGGCGTGCCGGACCAGCAGATCCTGCCGCGGTCCATGACGAGGACCTGTTGGCACAGGGCCGCGACCTCGGCGGTGTTGTGCGTCGACAGCACGACGCAGCCGCGGTGCGCGGTCTCGGCGAGGACGGACCTCAGCGCGATGCGCTGCTCCGGGTCCAGGCCGGTGGCCGGCTCGTCGAGGACGAGGAGGTCGGGGGCGCCGACGAGCGCGGACGCCAGCGCGACCCGCTGCTGCATGCCGCCCGACAGCGTGCGGATGCGCTTGTGCATCGCGTCACCGAGGCCGACGGCCTCGAGCATCGTCACTGCTTCTCGCCGCCGCTGGCTCGCGTCCGTGTGCTCCTTGAGGATCGCGACGTAGTCGACCATCTCGAGCGGCGTGAACCCGCCGTAGAGCCGGGGCGACTGCGGGAGGTAGCCGAGGCGGCGTCGCACCTCGGCGCGAGCCGTCGGGTGGGCCGGGTCGAGGCCCAGCAGGGACAGGGTCCCGCGGTCGGGTGCGAGGACGGTGGCCAGGATGCGCAGCAGCGTCGTCTTGCCGGCGCCGTTGGGGCCGAGCACCCCCACGATGCCGCGCCCGAGCGTCAGGTCGACCTGGTCGACGGCGGTCTGGGAGCCGAACGCCTTGGTGATGCCGGCCGCGCTCAGCAGCGTGCCGGTGGGCGTGTGGGTGGCGGTGTCGGTGGTGCTCATGCGGTCCTCCGGTAGGCGACGGTGTCGCGACGGGCGAGGGTGAGGGCGATCGCCGCGAGCGCGACCACCAGGGCGGTGAGCTGGCTCGGAGCCGAGGCGACCAGGTGGGTGACGACGTCGGCGGGCACCCTGCGCGAGGCGGCGGGCCACGAGACGGCGACGACCCAGAGCGACCCCAGGGTCGCAGCGACGACCGAGGGATCCAGCCGGGTCGTGCCGGCCAGGACCACCAGTGACGCCAGGGCGGCGCCCGGCAGCAGCCAGCCGAGGGCCACCGGGGTGGGGAGCCCGAGCAGCAGGGCCACGCCGACGCCGACGGGCACGGCCGAGAGGGCGACCAGCACGGCCCGCGCCGCCACCACGCGCAGGCCGGCCGTCGGGGTGGCGAGGGCGAGCTCGCCGGCCGGCTCGGCGTGACGTCCGTAGGTGAGGGCCACCGCCGCGAGCGGGGCGACCGGTGCCAGCGCCATGAAGACGGGCAGGCGGAGGTCGAGGACGGACACGACGACCGGCAGGGCGAGCAGCAGCAGGACCGAGGCGAGCCAGGCGGTGCGCAGCCCGGGGGTGGCCAGTCCGAGGCGCAGCAGCGGGTTGGCGCGCGGCCGGTCGATCCGGTCGGCCAGCGCGTCCCAGCGTCGTACGACGTCGCTGCCGGAGGCGGACGGTGCGAGCGTGGCCATGCGACGGCGGCACTCGTCGCAGCGGAGCAGGTGGGCCTCGAGCGAGGCGGCGGGGACGGGTGCCGCGGAGCCGTCGGCCCACGCGCGCAGCGTCTCCTCGTCGGCGTGCCAGGTCTGCGTCACAGCAGGGCCTCCCTCAGCTCGGTGCGAGCGCGGCTCATCCGGCTCTTGACGGTGCCGCTCGGGATGCCGAGCAGCGCGGCGGCCTCACGCGTGGTGAGCCCGTCGAGGACGGTCGCCTGGACGACCGCCTGGAGGTCGGGGGAGAGGTGCGCGAAGGCGACCCCCACGTCGCTGTGCTCGACGCGGGCCAGCACCTCCTCCTCGGCCGACGTCGCCGGGTGGCTGCGGAGGTTGCGCAGTCGCTCCAGGACGTTGGCGCGGGGGCGGAGCTGGTGCAGCAGGGACCTCACGGCGATCCCCCAGAGCCACGCCGCCACGTCGCCCTCGCCGCGCCACCCCTGGGGCTTGCGCCAGACGGCGAGGAACGTGTCCTGCACGGCCGTGTCGACCAGCGCGCGGTCGGCGCAGCGTCGGGCCAGGCGGGTCGCCAGCCACGGCTCGTGGCGCACGAAGAGCTCGCGCAGCGCACCACGGTCGGACGCCTTCACGGCGTCGACCAGCTGCGCGTCGCTCCAGGCGGCGTACCCCTCCTCGGGGCTCCACCCGTCGTGCACCTCTCCCATCACGTCTCCTAGTAGCGCCGACGCCCATGATCGGTTCACCCGTGCCGCCACGTCGTGCGCCGGTCCAGACCAGCCGTGAACCGAACACCGATCGCGGAGGCACCTCCTGGTGGCGGCCCGATCGGTCCGCCGGACGAGCTCAGTCATGGAGGAGGACCCAGATGTCGAGGATCAGGACAGGAGTGGCGGCAGCAGCCGTCCTTGCCGCAGTGCCCACCGCCGCGGTGGCCGCAGGGGTGCTGGTGGACCACGGGCACGGGCCCACGGTCGTGCACGACACGGCGTACGACCAGGTCAAGACGCAGGTGCACGCCTGGTCCAGCGACGGGATCACCCGCGTCCGGCTCATGGTGACCGGGCTTCCGGCCGGACGGACGTTCGGGGCGCACGTGCACACGGGTGCCTGCGGCGCCGACCCACTCGCGTCCGGCGGCCACTACCAGCACTCGAGCGACGCGACGGTCCCACTCGCCGATCGGGAGGTCTGGCTCGACGTCACCTCGGACGAACGCGGTCGAGGCGTCGCCACGACCACGGTGCCGTGGGCGTTCGAGCCAGGCACCGCGGGGTCGGTGGTGATCCACGCGCTGCCGACCAACACGACCACCGGGGCTGCCGGCGCCCGGTTGGCCTGCACCAGCGTCGCGTTCGGAGGCTGACCGGTCGGCTGACTGGTCGGCTGACTGGTTGGATGGGGCCATGGGTTCCACTCCCGACGCGATCACCCCCGACACGAAGGACTGGACCTGGGTGCTCGAGCGACCGTGCCCCGAGTGCGGCTTCGAGGCCGCCACGCACGACGTGTCCGACCTCCCGGGGCTCCTCGAGGCCACGGCGTCCTCGTGGTCGCGGGTGCTCGGCCGCGGTGACGCGACCGACCGCCCGCGACCCGGGGTCTGGTCGGCGCTGGAGTACGGCTGCCACGTCCGCGACGTGCACGTGCTCTTCGGCGAGCGAGTGCGGCTGATGCTCGTCGAGGACGTCCCCACGTTCGCCAACTGGGACCAGGACGTCACCGCGGTCGAACGTGACTACGGCAGCCAGGACCGCGCGGCGGTTGCGGCCGAGCTGGTCGAGGCCGCTCGCAGCGTGGCGATGCTCTACGCCTCCGTCACCGATGCCACGCGCGGTCGCCGGGGGTTGCGGTCCAACGGTGACGAGTTCACGGTCGAGACCCTGGGCCGTTACCACCTGCACGACGTCGTCCACCACCTCCACGACGTGGCGGCGCCGGCGTGACCAGCGAGACCGTCCGGTCCTACGACCGCGACGCAGCGGCGTACGTCGCCCGCACCGCGACCGTGCCGGACTCGGTCCGCGCCGCCCTGGGGCACCTCGCCGAACGCGTCGGCCCGGGCGCGCGCGTGCTCGAGATCGGCTCGGGCGGCGGTCGTGACGCGCTGCTGATGGAGGAGCTCGGCCTCGCCGTGCGGCGCACCGACGTCACGCCCGCCTTCGTCGAGCTGCTGCGCGAGCAGGGCCACGCGTGCGACCACCTCGACCCCCTCGTGGACGACCTGGCCTCGCCCGACGGGCCGTACGACGCCGTGTGGGCCAACGCGTCGCTGCTGCACGTCGCGCGGGACGACCTGTCCACCGTGCTGGGGCGCCTGGCCGCGGTCACCCGTCCCGGAGGCCTGCTGTCCATGTCGCTCAAGGAGGGCGACGGCGAGGGCTGGTCCGTCCACGGGACGATCAGCGGCCCGCGTCACTTCACCTACTGGCGGGCTGCGGACGTCGAGGCCGTCGTCCGCGGCGCGGGCTGGGGCGACGTCGTCGTCGGGCACGGGCTCGGGGGCGACCGGGGGGAGACCTGGCTCGAGCTGTCGGCGGTCCGTGATGGGGTGTCGCCATGAGGCACACGGAGTTCTGGGCGCGGCTCGACGAGACCCTCGGGCGGGCCTACTCCCGCACCTGGGCCGAGCTCACCGTCGTGCGCGACCTCGACGGCCGCACGACCCAGGAGGCGCTCGACGCCGGTGTCCCGCCCAAGCAGGTGTGGGCCGCCGTGCACCGCCAGCTCGAGCTGCCGGACACCGAGCGGTGACCACGCGGCTGGCCGGAGGCCTCACCGTCGCCGACGTCCAGCGTCGTACGGTCCGCACCCTCGTCGTCTCCCAGGCGGTCGGCGCGGTCGGTGTCACCATCGGTGTCGCGACCGCCTCGCTCCTCGCCCGCGACATCTCCGGCAGCGAGACGATGGCCGGCCTCGCACAGACCTTCCAGGTCCTCGGCACGGCCGCGGCCGCCTACGGTCTCGCGCGTGTCATGCGCCGCCGCGGGCGACGTGTCGGGCTGGTCGCGGGCTACCTCATCGGGGCGACCGGAGCGGTCCTGGCCGTCGTCGCCGGCGTCGTCGACTCCATGGTCGTGCTGCTCCTCGGCGCGCTGATGCTGGGAGCCACCACGGCGGTCAACAACGGGTCGCGCTACGCCGCCACCGACCTGGCCACCGAGGAGCACCGCGCCCGCGCCCTGTCGGTCGTCGTGTGGGCGACCACCGTCGGGGCCGTCGCCGGCCCCAACCTCACCGGCGTCGGAGCGGCCGTCGCCCGCTCCATGGGCGTGCCCGAGCTGACCGGGGGCTTCGCCATCGGCGCGGTCGTCCTGGTCGTCGCAGCCGCGTGGGTGTGGTGGCGGCTGCGACCCGACCCGCTGCTCCTCGCCCAGGAGACCGCCGGGGTCGTGCCGAGCGCGGGTCCCGAGCCGCGCGGCCGGTCGTGGGGCCGCTTCGTCGCGGTCGTGCGTGACGTGCCGGCGGTCGGGGCGGCTGTGGTCGCGATGGCCTGTGCCCATGCGGCGATGGTGACCGTGATGATCATGACGCCGCTGCACATGGAGCACGGCGGCGCTCACCTCGAGGTCATCGGGTTCGTCATCTCGATCCACGTGCTCGGCATGTTCGCCTTCTCGCCGCTCGTCGGCTGGGCCGCCGACCGCTTCGGCAGGTCGGCCGTCCTGGTCACCGGGGGAGTGGTCCTGCTGGTGTCGCTCGTGCTGTGCGGCCTGTCCCCGCAGGGCACGTCGTGGCAGATCTTCGCGGGGTTGTTCCTCCTCGGCCTCGGCTGGTCCTGCGCGACGGTCGCCGCGTCCACGGTCATCGCCGACCGCACGCCCATCGACGCGCGCACCGACGTGCAGGGCACCTCCGACATGGCGATGGCGCTCACCGCCGCGGGGGGAGGTGCCCTCGCCGGGGTCATCGTCGGCGAGCTGGGCTACCCCGCGCTGGCGACGTTCGCCGCCCTGCTGGCGGGGGCGGTCGTGGTCGCCGGAGCGGTCACCCGCCGGCACTCCTGACCTGCTCCTCGCACCCGGGGAAGCTCGGGCCTCGACACGCCGGTGCCGGAGCGCGCGTCGAACACCTGTTCGGGCTACTGTGCATCCACAGGTACGACGAGGGGCGAGGTTGTCCACAGCGTTCGACCGTCCTGATCAGGGACTGTCGGTGGCTCGCCCTAGCGTCGCAGACGTACCCCTCACGACACGACGACAAGACAGGACACTGCAATGGCTGGTGCAGACCGCGAGAAGGCCCTGGACGCCGCGCTCGCACAGGTGGAGAAGCAGTTCGGCAAGGGCTCGGTCATGCGACTGGGCGACGAGACGCGTGCGCCGCTCGAGGTGATCCCCACGGGGTCGATCGCCCTCGACGTGGCCCTCGGGCTGGGCGGCCTGCCGCGTGGTCGTGTCGTCGAGATCTACGGTCCGGAGTCCTCCGGCAAGACGACGGTCGCCCTCCACGCGGTGGCCAGCGCCCAGGCGGCCGGCGGCATCGTCGCCTTCATCGACGCCGAGCACGCGCTCGACCCCGACTACGCGAAGAACCTCGGCGTCGACACCGACGCCCTCCTGGTCTCCCAGCCCGACTCCGGTGAGCAGGCGCTCGAGATCGCCGACATGCTGATCCGCTCCGGCGCCCTGTCGCTGATCGTCATCGACTCCGTGGCGGCCCTGGTGCCCCGCGCCGAGATCGAGGGCGAGATGGGCGACAGCCACGTCGGCCTCCAGGCCCGACTGATGAGCCAGGCGCTGCGCAAGATGACCGGTGCCCTCAACAACTCCGGCACGACCGCGATCTTCATCAACCAGCTGCGCGAGAAGATCGGCGTGATGTTCGGCTCGCCGGAGACCACGACCGGTGGTCGCGCGCTGAAGTTCTACTCCTCGGTGCGCCTCGACGTGCGTCGCATCGAGACGCTCAAGGACGGCACCGACATGGTCGGCAACCGCACCCGCGTCAAGGTCGTGAAGAACAAGGTGGCCCCGCCGTTCAAGCAGGCCGAGTTCGACATCATGTACGGCAAGGGCATCAGCCGCGAGGGCGGTCTGATCGACGTGGGCGTCGAGGCGGGCCTGATCCGCAAGGCCGGCGCCTGGTACACCTACGAGGGCGACCAGCTCGGCCAGGGCAAGGAGAACTCGCGCAACTTCCTGCGTGACAACCCCGACCTCGCCAACGAGATCGAGAAGCTCATCCTCGAGAAGCTGGGCGTGACTCCTGCCGTCGACAAGCCCGGCGACGACCTGAGTGACGAGCCCATCGGGGTCAATGACTTCTGACCGCACAGCCGCCCTCGAGGAACGGGAGGGCGGCGTGGGTGCGGGTAGGTCGAGCAAGCGATCGAGTGAGCCTGCGAGGTCGACGATGCGTGTCGAGACCCGCCGATGAGCGACGAGAACCGTCCCGCACCCGACTGGGTCGGCGACGTCGGGCTCGGAGTCAAGGCGTGGATGCCGACCCCATCCACGCCGGTCGAACCTCGTCCGGCCCGCCCCCGCGACGGGCGCGGGGGCGACGGTCGTCGCGAGGGCGGCAAGGGTGGCCGCAAGGGTGGCCGCAAGGCGACCCGCACGTGGGAGGAGCGCGAGGCAGCCAGGCTCGCCCGGGAGGAAGCTGCGGCCGCCGAGCTCGAGGCCGATCCCGAGGCAGTCGCCCGCAAGATCCTGCTCGACACCCTCACCGGGCAGGCACGCTCGCGCAAGGAGCTGGCCGACAAGCTGGCCAAGCGCGGCGTGCCCGACGAGCTCGCCGGCGAGCTGCTCGACCGCTTCACCGAGGTCGGCCTGATCGACGACGCCGCCTACGCCCGGCAGTGGGTCGAGAGCCGGCACCGCAGCCGGGGGCTGGCCCCCCGGGCGCTGGCGCAGGAGCTGCGTCGCAAGGGCGTCGATGACGAGGACTCCAAGACCGCGCTGGAGCAGATCGACGAGTCCGACCAGCGCGCCGCAGCCCGCGCTCTGGTCGACAAGAAGCTGCGCTCCATGCGCGGCCTCGACCACCAGGTCGCCACCCGCCGCCTCGCTGGGCTGCTGGCCCGCAAGGGCTACTCCGCCGGCCTCGCGTTCTCGGTCGTCCGCGAGGCGCTCGGCGAGGCGGAGGATGACGAGCCGCACCCCGACTTCTGAGTTCCGTCTCGCGAGGTGCCGATCGTTCGCCGCCCGCTGCGTCATACGGACTCGCACCCATCGGTTCCGGTCCGCATGACGCTCCGGGCGGGATCGGCAGACGGGCCGGTCTTCCGGCGAGCGCCGGGCTCTGGTGGGATGGTCCCGTGAGCAGTGAGCGCGAGGTCCTCACGTACGACCTCTTCGGCACGGCCACCCGCGAGCTGGCGCAGGAGGTGGCCGACTCCGGGTTCCGCCCCGACATGATCCTGGCAATCGCCCGAGGCGGGCTCGCCCTCGGCATGGGGCTGGGCTACGCCCTCGCGGTGAAGAACATCTCGGTGGTCAACGTCGAGTTCTACACCGGCGTCGACCAGCGCCTCGACGTCCCGATCATGCTGCCGCCGACGCCGGCGGCCATCGACCTGTCCGGCCTCAAGGTGCTCGTCGCCGACGACGTCGCCGACACCGGTCGCACCCTCGAGCTCGTCCACGCGTTCTGCGAGGGACACGTCGCCGAGGCTCGCACGGTGGTGATCTACGAGAAGCCCCAGTCGGTCATCAAGCCCGACTACTCCTGGCGGAGCACCGAGCAGTGGATCGACTTCCCGTGGTCGGTGCTCCCGCCCGTCGTCGACCCGGACGCCCTCGCGCACTGACGTGCCCGGGAGCGACGCGACGGTCGCCCGCCCCGTCGTCGTACGCCACGGGGACCGGGAGCTGACCGGCACCCTGCTGCCCGGGGAGCCGTGGGCAGCGGCCGCGTCCCGCATCGCCGCGCCGGTCGACGCCGAACCGGTCGCCCACGACCTCTCCGGCGAGACCCTGCGGTTCGACGTCGGGCCCGACCGGGCTGTCTACCTGCGGGCGATGACCCACAGCGACCTCCCGTCACTGACCCGTTGGTTGCAGGCGCCGCACGTCCACCGGTGGTGGCACAACGACGGTGACCCCACCACCGACCGCGTGACGGCGACGTACGGCCCCCGCGTCGACGGCAGCACCCCGACGCGAATGTGGGTGGTGGAGGTCAACGGCCGGTCGGTCGGGTTCGTCCAGGACTACCGGATCCGTGACTACCCCGGCTTCGCCCTCCTCACGCCCGACCCGGACGCCGTCGGCCTCGACTACGCCATCGGGGAGCCCGGGTGGGCGGGACGCGGTCTGGGTGCCCGCCTGCTGTGGGCGTGGATGCAGGATGCGCACCGTCGCTTCCCCGACGCCACGTCCTACTTCGCCGCGCCCCACCACGCCAACGCGGCGTCGCTGCGGATCCTGGACAAGGCCGGGTTCACCCGGGGCACCTGGTTCGACGAGCCGCAGCGCGACGGCACGACCGCGACGGTCGTCGGCTGCACCCTCGACGTGCGCCGCGTCCTCGGCCCGCCGGCACCACGCCGTGCGCCATGATGTGCCCATGACGGACGACATCGCCGCCCACCTGCGCCTGCCCGCGGGACCGGTCGACCTGACCGCGATCGAGACCGACGCCGCCCCCGGCTTCGACGGCGGGAAGAGCGACGGCAAGGCGGCGCTCGCCGGGATGGGTGCCGAGCTCGCCGACCTGCAGGAGCGGCTCTGGGCCGAGCGCACCGTCGGGTCCGAGCGCCGCGTCCTCCTGGTGCTGCAGGGCATGGACACGAGTGGCAAGGGTGGCGTGCTCCGCCACACGATCGGCCTCGTGGACCCGCAGGGCGTGCGGATCACCAGCTTCAAGGCGCCCACCGAGGAGGAGAAGAAGCACGACTTCCTCTGGCGCATCGACAAGGGCCTGCCGCAGGCCGGCTACATCGGGGTGTTCGACCGCTCGCACTACGAGGACGTCCTGATCGCCCGGGTCCGGAACTTCGCCGACGCCGACGAGCTCGAGCGGCGCTACGACGCGATCAACGACTTCGAGGCCCGGCTCGCCGACGAGGGGTTCTCGATCATCAAGTGCATGCTCCACATCAGCGCCGACGAGCAGAAGGCCCGGCTCGCCGAGCGGCTGGCCAACGCCGAGAAGCACTGGAAGTACAACCCCGGTGACCTCGACGAGCGCGCCCTGTGGCCCGCCTACCGAGACGCCTACGAGATCGCCCTCGAGCGCACCAGCACCGACGCCGCGCCGTGGCACGTGGTCCCGTCCGACAAGAAGTGGTTCCGCAACCTCGCTGTCGGCCAGCTCCTGCTCGACACCCTCCGCGGCCTCGACCTGCAGTGGCCGGCCGCCGACTTCGACGTGGCCGCCGAGACGGAGCGCCTGGCCGGGGAGACGCCGGTCCAGTGAGTCCCACCGGTCTTCCGAGCGTCACCGTCACCCGCTACGTCACCCCCCTCCGCGAGGGCGGCAGCCTGCCCGGCGTGGTCGAGGGCGACGACCTCGGCACCTACGTCTGCAAGTTCCGCGGCGCCGGTCAGGGCGCCAAGGTCCTCGTCGCCGAGGTGATCGTGAGCGCCCTCGCCACCCGCCTCGGCCTGCGCACCCCGCGCCTCGTCGTCCTCGACCTCGACCCGGAGCTCGCGCGCTACGAGGCCGACGAGGAGGTGCAGGACCTGCTCAACGCGAGCGTGGGTCCCAACCTCGGCATCGACTTCCTCCCCGGCTCGTTCGGCGTCGACGGACAGGTGAGCGCGGCCGACGACGAGGGTGCGCGCGTGCTGTGGCTCGACGCGTTCACCGCCAACGTCGACCGGTCCTGGCGCAACCCCAACCTGCTGCTCTGGCACGGCGACCTCTGGGTCATCGACCACGGCGCGTCGCTCTACTTCCACCACGGCTGGCGAACCGGCGTCACCGACCCGGAGAAGTTCGCTGCACAGGCGTGGGACGTCGGCGGCCACGTCTTCGAGGAGTGCGCGCACCGCGCACGAGAGCTGGACGAGGAGATCGCGGCGCGGTTGAACCGCGACGTCTTCGTGGAGGTGCTGGGCCAGGTCCCCGACGTCTGGCTCGAGCCGGTGCCCGGCGCCGAGACGCCCGACGCGCTGCGCACGGCGTACGTCGACTTCCTCGTCGCCCGCCTCGGCACCCGCCAGTGGCTCCCGGAGGCGTCGCGATGACCGCCGCCCGGCTGGCCTACCAGTACGTCGTGCTCCGCTGCGTGCCGCGGCCCGAGCGCGAGGAGTTCGTCAACGTCGGCGTGGTGCTGCACTGCCAGGCGGCCGACTTCCTCGACGCGACGTGGTCGGTCGACGCCGAGCGCCTCCGCGCGCTCCATCCCGACGTCGACGTCGACCAGGTGTGCGACGCCCTCACCTTCACCGACTGGGTGTGCCGCGGCGACGAGCGCGGGGGCGAGGCGGCACGGCAGTCGCTCGGACAGCGGTTCGGCTTCCTCAAGGCCCCACGCAGCACCGTGCTCCAGCCCGGCCCCGTGCACGGCGGGCTGACCGGCGACCCGGCGCGGCAGCTGGAGCACCTCCGCGAGCGGCTCGTGGGCTGAGCCGATGACGTACGTCGGCGCCGTGAGGGCCGCCCTCGCCGGGACCGGCGACCCCGAGCGCGCGGCGCAGCAGCAGGCCTACATGAAGTCCGACCTGCCCTATGTCGGCCTCGGCGCCCCGGCGCTCAAGGCGCTGCTGCGGCCCCTGCTGGTCGAGCACCGCTTCGTCGACCGGGCCCAGTGGGAGGCGGCCGTGCTCGAGCTGTGGGAGGACGCCGAGCACCGCGAGGAGTGGTACGCCGCGATCGCCCTGCTGCGGCACCGGTCCTACCGGGCATGGCTCGACCCCGACCTGCTGCCGTTGCTCGAGCAGCTCGTGCGCACCGGCGCGTGGTGGGACGTCGTGGACGAGGTCGCGGCCCACCCCGTGGGGCAGGTCCTCCTCGACCACCGCTCGGCCGCCACGCCGGTCATCGACCGGTGGTCGGTGGACCCCGACAGCCTGTGGGTCCGGCGTACGGCCATGCTGGCGCAGCTGCGTCACCGCGAGCAGACCGACACCGACCTGCTGGATCGGGTGCTGGTCGCCAACCTCGACGCCACGGCGTACGGCCGCGAGTTCTTCGTGCGCAAGGCGCTCGGCTGGGCGCTGCGTCAGCACGCGCGGACTGATGCGGCGTGGGTCCTGGCCTTCGTCAGCACCCACGCCGATCGACTCAGTGGGCTCTCACGTCGTGAGGCCCTCAAGCATCAGACCGGGACGAGCTCGACCGCGCCCACGGCGTAGCGGGCCAGGATCGCGCGGGCGACCGCGGGGTGCGCCCCGAGCGGGTCGGAGACCGCCACCGCACCGGCCTCGACGGCCAGCTCGGTGGCCCGGTCGGGCAGCCGGCCGGGCGCGAGGAAGAACGACGCCACGGCGATGTGGCGCTTGCCCTCGGCGCGGAAGGCGCGCACGGCCTCGCCGGCGGCCGGGGGAGCGGCCGACGCGAAGGCTGCCGTGACGGGCAGCCGGTGCCGTGCGCCCCACGTGCGGGCGATACGAGCGACCGCCTGGTTGGCGAGCGGGTCGGACGAGCCGGCGGCAGCGAGCACCAGCGCGTCGAGCTCGCGCACCCTCGCCGCCTTGAGCGCCTCGCGCAGGCGGACGTCGAGCACCTCGAGGAAGGCGGCCTCCATGCCGAGGATCCGGCTGGCCTGGATGCGGACGCCCTCGTGGCGGGCCATGGCGGCGGCGATCGCCTCCGGCACGTCGACCTTCGCGTGGTAGGCCTCCGTGAGCAACAGAGGGACGACGACGATCTCCTCGTGACCTGCCTTCACCAGGCGGTCGACGACCGTGTCGAAGCTCGGCTTGGAGAGGTCGAGGAAGGCCGTCTCGATCTTGAGGTCGGGGCGCATCGCCTTGACCTCGGCGACGAGCGCCTTGATCGTCGCGGCCGAACGCGGGTCCCGGCTTCCGTGGGCCAGGGCAACCAGAGCAGGAGCAGCCATCAGGGGTGCCTCCGATCGTGTGTGGTGCGGTGGTGGTTCAGGTGGGGGTGCTGCGGGGCGACGGCGCTGTCGCTCCGGTGAAATGAAGTCGCGGGGGGCTTAGGCATGGATGCCGCACTCGGTCTTCGAGGTTCCGGCCCAGCGCCCGCTGCGCGGGTCGTCGCCGGGGGCGACGCGGCGCGTGCAGGGCCAGCAGCCGATGCTGGGGTAGCCGTCGTGGACGAGGGGGTTCACCAGCACGCCGTTGTCGAGGATGTACTGGTCGACCTGCTCGTCGCTCCACCGGGCGAGCGGCGAGACCTTGACCTTGCCCTTGCGGGCGTCCCAGCCGACGACCGGCGCGATGACCCGGTTGTGGGTCTCGGCGCGGCGCAGGCCGGTGGCCCAGGCGTCGTACTCCGCCAGCGTGTCGGCGAGCGGCTTGACCTTGCGCAGGGCGCAGCAGAGGTCGGGGTCGGTCTTGTAGAGGTCCTTGCCGTACTGCTCGTCCTGCTGGGCGACGGTGAGCGGGGTGCTCACCGTGCGCAGGTTGACCGGCAGGGTCGCCTCGACGGCGTCGCGGGTCCCGATGGTCTCGATGAAGTGGTAGCCGGTGTCGAGGAACACGACGTCGATGCCGGGGGCGACCTTGGAGGCGAGGTGGGCAAGCACGGCGTCGCCCATCGAGGACGTGATCGCGAACCGGTCGCCGAACGTCGCGACGGCCCACTCGATGATCACCTCGGCGGGGGCCAGCTCGAGCTCGGCGCCCACGTGGGAGACCAGCTCGCGGAGCTCCTCGGGTGTACGTCCCTCGGTGTGGGTGCCCTTGAAGTCGCGGGCGGCGCGGGTGGAGAGGCTCATGGTGCGCCTCCCCCGACGGCTGGGTCCGTGCCGGGGTGGGGGATCATCCCGGTCATCTGCACGGTGAAGCTGCGCAGGCACGAGCGGCACTCCCAGGCCCCCGCACCCTCGCGGGGGAACAGGTTCTCGTCCCCGCAGTAGGGGCAGTGGAAGGGCTGTGCTCTCTCAGACATGGGCTCGCTCGGACATCAGACCGCCACCGGCTCGCCGCGCAGCAGGACCTCGTCGGCGCGGGCCACCCAGGCGGCGAACCGCTCGCCCTCGGTCCGGTCCTGGAGGTACGCGCTCACGACGGCCGAGACGTAGTCGTCGAGGCCGGCGCTGGTGACCTTGTGGGCGCGGAGCTTGCGGCCCATGGCGGGGTTCAGGCCGAGTGCGCCGCCGAGGTGCACCTGGAAGCCCTCGACCTGGCGGCCGTCGGCGTCCATGACGAGCTGGCCCTTGAGGCCGATGTCGGCGACCTGGGTGCGCGCGCAGGCGTTGGGGCAACCGTTGACGTTGACCGAGATGTCGGTGTCGAGGTCGGGGAAGCGCTTCTCGAGCTCGGTGACGAGCCGGCGGGAGCGCTCCTTGGTGTCGACGATCGCGAGCTTGCAGAACTCGATGCCGGTGCAGGCCATCGTGGAGCGGCGCCAGTTGCTCGGGCGGGCGGTGAGGCCGATCTTCTCGAGGTCGTCGGCGAACGCCTCGGTGTCCTCGGCCGCGACGCCGATCACCACGAGCTTCTGGTATGCCGTCAGCCGGGCGCCGCGGGCGTCGTAGCGCTCGACGAGGTCACCCAGTGCACTCAGCGTGGTGCCGTCGATGCGGCCCACGACGGGGGCGGCGCCGATGTAGAAGCGGCCGTCCTTCTGCTCGTGGATGCCGATGTGGTCGCCGGGGGTGACGGGCGACTCCGGGGACGGGTT
The DNA here is from genome assembly GCF_056401175.1 of Nocardioides sp. P4_G10. Classification (NCBI taxonomy): domain Bacteria; kingdom Bacillati; phylum Actinomycetota; class Actinomycetes; order Propionibacteriales; family Nocardioidaceae; genus Nocardioides; species Nocardioides sp. P4_G10. Next base: position 128,521 of record NZ_JBFUJV010000007.1, read on the forward strand.
GTCGACGAGCGCCTTGTGGAGGTACTCGTTCTCCAGGACCTCGCGGAACTTCTCCTTGCCCCAGTCGGCGAGCAGGAACTTCAGGCGGGCCTTCGAGCGCAGGCGGCGGTAGCCGTAGTCGCGGAAGATCCCGGCGACGCCCTCCCAGGCGTCGGCCACCTCGTCGAGGGGGATCCAGACGCCGAGCTTGTGGGCGAGCATCGGGTTGGTGGACAGGCCGCCGCCGACCCAGAGGTCGAAGCCGGGGCCGTGCTCCGGGTGGACGGTGCCGACGAACGCGACGTCGTTGACCTCGGGCGCGACGTCGTGGCTCGGGTGGCCGGTCAGCGCGGTCTTGAACTTGCGCGGCAGGTTGGAGAACTCCGGGTTGCCGAGGACGCGGCGCTTGATCTCGGCGAGCGCCTCGGAGCCGTCGATGATCTCGTCCTTGGCGATGCCCGCGACGGGGGAGCCGAGGAAGGGGCGCGGGCTGTCGCCGCACGCCTCGAGGGTCGTGAGGCCGACCGACTCGAGGCGCTCCCAGATCGCCGGGACGCTCTCGATCTCGATCCAGTGGTACTGGATGTTGTTGCGGTCGGTGATGTCGGCGGTGTTGCGGCCGTAGGCCGTGGAGACCTCGCCCAGCGCCCGGAGGGCGGCCGCGTCGAGGATCGCGCCGTCGGTGCGCACGCGCATCATGAAGTAGCGGTCGTCGAGCTCCTCCTCCTCGAGCTGGGCGGTCTTGCCGCCGTCGAAGCCCGGTGCGCGCTGCGTGTAGAGGCCCATCCAGCGGAAGCGGCCACGCAGGTCGGCCGGGTCGATCGAGTCGAAGCCCCGGCGGGAGTAGGTGTGGAGGATGCGGTCCCGCACGTTGAGCGGGTCGTCGTCCTTCTTGGACTGCTCGTTCTTGTTGAGCGGCTCGGTGTAGCCGAGCGCCCACTGACCCTCGGCGCGCTTGGGGCGCGGGATCTCGGTGTGCTGGGCGGCCTGGGGCGTGAACCGGAGGTCAGGCATGGTCAGGAGAGTCCTGTTCGCTGAGGTGTGCCGCGCGCGACGTTGAGCGCGGAAGGGATGCAGGGGCGGCGTCAGCGATGCCAACAGGTCGCGCTGCCCACGCGCATGAGGTCGACGTGACGTCGGACCACAAGGTGTGCGTGGGTGGAAGCGGTGACCATGTCAAGAAGTCTCAGGGATTGGACACGCGTTCCACAAGACGAAATCTTGCTATTCGAGATGGCACGCCACGATGTGAGACGAAGTTGCCGCGCCCCGCCCGGTCGCAGCCCCGGGTGCGGCCCAGGTCACACCGTGGTTACGCGCGGGTACGTCGCTCGCACGACGCGATGCCCAGCCAGGTGTGCCGGTTGCCCCACCAGCACCAGCCCAGCTTCGGGGCGTGGCGACGCTCCCGGCCGTCGCGTCCGGTCCCGTTGCTGATCCACAGCGCCGGCGTGCGGGCGTCGTACGACCCGTTCGCCCGGCGCAGCCGCGAGCCGGGTGTCATGAAGCAGGCGTTGCGCTCGAGGATGTCCGGGTCCTGCAGCACCCAGTGCAGCCCCTCGACCAGCGTCAGGGGCGATCGGCCGGCGGCCAGGACCTCCGGCACCGACTCCGCGGGCGTCCGGTTCAGGAACGCGTCGCCGCGGTCGAGCCCCACGACGACGTACGGCGCGGGCGGCACCTCGACGGTGGGGGCGAAGTCGTCGACGTCGGTCAGGTCCTCGACGACGAAGCCCGGCTTGTCGCCGAGGCGGAGCAGCGGGGCGAGCTCCGAGGCGGGCGCGGAGGTCACGAGGAGGGAGCCCGAGGGGCCGGACGCGGCGATCTCGTGCAGCAGGTCGGCCGGGATCCCGGAAAGGTCGTGGACGCCGAGACGGACGAGCCGCTCGGCCTGGTCGGGAAGGGAAGGGAGGGCCACGAGGGCTCAACGGACCGGGCTCCGACGACGTTCCCTCCGGGCGGTGTCCAGCGCCTGCGGGCCGCGGCGCGACGAGGGCCAGGGGCCTCTAGGCTGTGGGCCATGACGGACTCCCTGATCAGCAGTGCGTACTCCCAGGCCCTCGAGGTCATCGCCTCGGTCGAACCTCGCATCGCGGAAGCCACCCGCCAGGAGCTTGCCGACCAGCGGGCCTCGCTCAAGCTGATCGCGTCCGAGAACTACGCCTCACCGGCCGTCCTGATGACGATGGGCACCTGGTTCAGCGACAAGTACGCCGAGGGCACCGTCGGCCACCGCTTCTACGCAGGCTGCCAGAACGTCGACACCGTCGAGTCGCTCGCCGCCGAGCACGCCCGCGAGCTCTTCGGCGCGCCCTACGCCTACGTCCAGCCGCACTCCGGCATCGACGCCAACCTCGTCGCCTTCTGGTCGATCCTGGCCAACAAGGTCGAAAGCCCTTACCTCCAGAAGATGCAGGTCAGAGGAGTCAACGAGCTCTCCGAGGCCGACTGGGAGACGCTGCGCCACGAGTTCGGCAACCAGCGCCTGCTGGGCATGTCCCTCGACGCCGGCGGCCACCTCACGCACGGCTTCCGGCCCAACATCAGCGGCAAGATGTTCCACCAGCAGCAGTACGGCACCGACCCGGAGACCGGGCTGCTCGACTACGACGCCGTCGCCGCCAAGGCCCGCGAGTTCAAGCCGCTGGTGCTCGTCGCCGGCTACTCCGCCTACCCGCGCCGGGTGAACTTCGCGAAGATGCGCGAGATCGCCGACGAGGTCGGCGCCGTGCTGATGGTGGACATGGCCCACTTCGCCGGGCTCGTCGCGGGCAAGGTGTTCACCGGCGAGGAGAACCCGGTCCCCTACGCCCACATCACCACGACCACCACCCACAAGTCGCTGCGCGGCCCGCGCGGCGGCATGGTGCTGGCGCAGGAGGAGTTCGCCGCCGACGTCGACCGCGGCTGCCCGATGGTGCTGGGTGGCCCGCTGTCGCACGTGATGGCCGCCAAGGCCGTCGCCATGGCCGAGGCCCGGACCACCGAGTTCCAGGACTACGCCCAGCGCATCGCCGACAACGCCAAGTCGCTCGCCGACGGCTTCCTGACCCGCGGCGCCAACCTCGTCACCGGCGGCACCGACAACCACCTCGTCCTGCTCGACGTGTCGTCCTTCGGCCTCACCGGTCGCCAGGCGGAGTCGGCGCTGCTCGACGCCGGCGTCGTCACCAACCGCAACTCGGTCCCGTCCGACCCCAACGGCGCCTGGTACACCTCCGGCGTCCGGCTCGGCACCCCCGCGCTCACCACCCGCGGCTTCGGCCACGACGAGTTCGACACCGTGGCGGAGCTGATCGTCGACGTGCTGTCCCACACCGAGGCCGGMACGACCAAGGCCGGCGGGCCCAGCAAGGCGTCGTACGTCCTGGGCGACGGAGTCGCCGACCGGGTCACCAAGCGCTCGGCCGAGATGCTCGACAAGCACCCGCTCTACCCCGGTCTCGTCCTCAGCTGACCGGCGTCGGGTCGATGTCGAGGTACGCCGCCCGCAACCGGTTCATCCCCTTGATGAACATGTAGTCCTCCTGGCTGGCGTTGTGCACCCGGAAGGCTCGTCGGTCGGACGGACCGAACGTCCCCGCGGACACTCCGTCACGCGGGGGCCGCGTGCGCCAACGCTCGTTCGGTCCGTACGACGGTCGCCCGCAGCACCGCCCGGACGAAGTCCGGGTCGTGCATGACGTCCTCCCACGAGAAGCGGAGCACCGTCCAGCCGTTGGCGACGAGGAGGTCGTAGCGCCGTGCGTCACGCCGCAGGGCGGTGCGGTCGCCGTGCCACTCGAAGGAGTCCGCCTCGATGACGATCCGCAGGCGGCGATCGACCAGGTCCGCGCGGACGTTCAGACCGAGATCGCCCGAGATCCGAACCTGGGGTTCGACCTCGATCCCGGGTACGTCGATCGCGATGGCGCGCAGCACCGACTCGAACGGGTTGTCCGACCGGCCGTCCGCGTGGGCGGCCACGCGTCTGAGGCGCGCCGAGCCGGGACCTCGCGCTGCCGCGGCCATCGCGTGGAGCCGGGCGACGGGGAAGCCGTCGCGCAGTGCCGAGTCAGCGACGGCCAGCGCCTCGTCGAACGGCAGTCGTCGTCCGCACATCGCGAGCGTCGTCGCCGCGTTCGTGGCGAGCCCCTCGACCTGCGCGTCGTCCAGGTCCGTCCACGTCAGCGTCATGCGGGCCCGGAGGGCCTCGTCGATCCGGCGGTCCTTCGGAACGGCGACCTGGGGCACGGCGGGAACGACCTTCACCTTCCAGCCGTGGGCGAGGGCGGCCGAGACCAGGCACACGTGGCCCGTCACCATGAGGGCGAGCTCGGTGCCCTGGTGGACGCCGGGTACGGCGTACCGGCCCCTGTTGACCCTCACGAGCTCGCCGGTCGCGAGCGCCGACTCGAGCGCGCGTCGCGAGGTCAGGCGCACCAGCAGGTCGCGCGTCGCCACGCCGCCGAGGACCGGCATCAGGTCCGAGATCTCCATCCACCCAGCGTCGTGCAGTGTCAGGCCGACCGGATCGTTCTCCACAGGTCCGTCGTGCGGACCGAACGGACCCACGCGGAGCCGGCTCTCGCGGGCGGCCCTGCCCTGCCGGGTCGTTCGGTCCGATCGACCGTCAGCGCAGGAGCGAGGAGTAGAGGTCGAGGGTGCGGGTCGCGATCGAGCCCCAGCTGAAGGACTCCTCGGCCCGCCGGCGCCCAGCCTCGCCGTAGGCACGGGCGCGGTCGGGGTCGCTGACGGCGTCGGTCAGGGCGGCGGCGAGGTCGGCGACGTAGCGCTCGGGGTCGAGCGGGGTGCCGGTTCCGTCGGTGGCCTGCTCGATGGGGACCAGCCAGCCCGTCTCGCCGTCGACGACGACCTCGGGGATGCCGCCGGTGGCGGTGGCGACGACGGCGGTCTCGCAGGCCATCGCCTCGAGGTTGACGATGCCGAGCGGCTCGTAGATCGAGGGGCAGGCGAACACGGTGGCGGCGGTCAGCAGGGCGACGACGTCGGGGCGGGGCAGCATCTCGGCGATCCACACGACCCCGGACCGCGTCGCGGCGAGGTCCTCGACGAGGCCGCGCACCTCGGCCTCGATCTCGGGGGTGTCGGGCGCACCGGCGCACAGCACGAGCTGGACCTCGGGCGGCAGCGCGGCGGCGGCACGAAGGAAGAGCGGCAGGCCCTTCTGGCGGGTGATCCGGCCGACGAAGATCACGCTGGGGCGGTCGGGGTCCACGCCGAGCTCGCGGACGCGGTCAGGGTTGGGCACGGGCGCCCACTCGGTGGTGTCGATGCCGTTGTGCACGACGTGCACCCGCGCGGGGTCGACCAACGGATAGCTCCGCAGCACGTCGTCGCGCATCGCTGCGCTGACCGCGACGATGCCGGCGGCGCCCTCGTACGCCGTGCGCTCCGCCCAGCTCGACAGGGCGTAGCCGCCACCGAGCTGCTCGGCCTTCCACGGCCGCATCGGCTCGAGGGAGTGGGCGCTGACGACGTGGGGGATGCCGTGCATCAGCCCGGCGAGGTGGCCGGCCATGTTGGCGTACCAGGTGTGCGAGTGGACGAGGTCGGCGCCGGCGCAGTCGTCGACCATCGCGAGGTCGACGCCCAGCGTGCGGATGGCCGGGTTGGCTCCGGCCAGGGACTCCGGCTCGGCGTACGCCGTCGTGCCGGGCTCCGAGCGGGTCGCCCCGAAGCAGCGCACCCGCGCGTCGACGTCGGGCTGCACCCGGAGCGCGCGGACCAGCTCGGCGACATGGACGCCGGCGCCGCCGTAGACCTCCGGTGGGTACTCCTTGCTGAGGACGTCGATGCGCATGCGCCGAACCTAGCCGCAAAACATGGACCCGAGGGAGGTCGACCGCGCCCCTGCGGACGGCTAGTTTCGTCGCATGGCCATCACGCCCCCGCGCAAGAAGGTCCTCGCCGTCGTCCTCGCCGGAGGCGAGGGCAAGAGGCTGATGCCGTTGACGGCCGACCGGGCCAAGCCCGCGGTGCCGTTCGGCGGCATCTACCGGCTCATCGACTTCGCGCTGTCCAACGTCGTCAACTCCGGCTACCTCAAGGTCGTCGTGCTGACGCAGTACAAGTCGCACAGCCTGGACCGCCACGTCACGACGACCTGGCGCATGTCCAACCTGCTGGGCAACTACGTCACGCCGGTGCCGGCGCAGCAGCGCGTCGGCAAGCGGTGGTACCTCGGCAGCGCCGACGCGATCTACCAGTCGCTCAACCTGCTCACCGACGAGCAGCCCGACATCGTCGTCGTGGTGGGTGCCGACCACGTCTATCGGATGGACTTCTCGCAGATGGTGGCCGACCACGTCGAGTCGGGAGCCGGCTGCACGGTCGCCGCCATCCGCCAGCCGATCAACCTGGCCGACCAGTTCGGCGTGATCGACGTGGACCCAGGCAACCCGCAGAAGATCCGCGCGTTCCTCGAGAAGCCGACCGACCCGGTCGGGCTGCCGGACTCGCCCGACGAGGTGCTGGCCAGCATGGGCAACTACGTCTTCACCGCCGACGCGCTGCGCGACGCCGTCACCCGCGATGCCGATCGCGAGCAGTCCAAGCACGACATGGGCGGCGACATCGTGCCGTGGTTCGTCGACAAGTCGGAGTCGGCCGTCTACGACTACAAGGACAACGAGGTACCCGGCTCGACCGACCGCGACCGCGGCTACTGGCGCGACGTCGGCACGATGAGGTCGTACTACGACGCCCACCTCGACCTGGTCTCGCCGCTGCCGGTCTTCAACCTCTACAACAAGGCCTGGCCGATCTACACCAGCTACGGACCGCACCCGCCCGCCAAGCTCGTCGAGGGCGCGAGCGGCGCGGGGGTCTCGACGTTCAACTCCATCCTCTCGCCCGGCGTCGTCGTCAGCGGTGGCACCGTCAACCAGTCGGTGCTCTCGCCGGCGGTCTGGGTCAAGGACGGCGCGGAGGTCTCCGACTCGGTGCTGATGGACGGCGTGCACATCGGTGAGGGCGCGATCGTGCGCAACGCCATCATCGACAAGGGCGTCGTCGTCCCGCCCGGCGTGCAGATCGGCGTCGACCAGGAGGCCGACCGCGCGCGCGGCTTCGTCGTCGACGAGGGACTGACCGTCCTCGCCAAGCAGCAGCCGGTCCCCGAGGGGTAGCCGGACTAGCGGGCCGGCAGCGCGTCGCGCTGCGCGACGAGGAAGGCCGTCTCGACCTCGTTGCGGCAGGCCGCGATCGCCTGGTCGTACGCCGCCCGCGCGGCGTCGACGTCACCCGCGCGGGACAGCAGCTCGGCCCGCACCGCGGCGGGCCGGTGGCTCTGCGGGACCTCCAGCCCCTCGAGCGCGTGGAGGCCGGCGACCGGTCCGTGCTGCTCGGCGACCGCGACGGCTCGGGCCAGCCGGGCCGACGGGGTGGGTGCCACCCGCAGCAGGACGTCGTACAGCCCCACGACGCGGTCCCAGCGAGTCTCCTGGGCCGATGGCGCGGTGGCGTGCTCGGCGGCGATCCGCGCCTGCAGGACGTACGACGCCGCCAGCGGGGTCAGCGGCCCGGCGAGGTGCGGCCGGGCGAGCAGCCGGGTCGCCTCCGCGATCTCGTCGTGGTGCCACCGGGTGCGGTCCTGGTCGGCGAGGAGCACCAGTCGCCCCTCACCCACGCGGGCGTCGCGCCGGGAGTGCTGGAGCAGCATCAGCGCGAGCAGCGCGACGAGCGCCGGCTCGTCCGGACGCAGGCCGAGCACCACGCGCACGAGCCGGATCGCTTCCCCGGACTGGTCGGCGCGCAGCAGGTCGGGGCCGGTGCCGGGGGAGTAGCCGGCGGTGAAGGTGAGGTAGGCGGTCTGCGCCACGACCTCGAGGCGTTCGGGCAGCACACCGGCGTCGGGCACGGAGAACGGGATGCCGGCCCCGACGATGCGCTTCTTGGCGCGCGTGATCCGCGCGGCCATCGTCGGCTCGGGCACGAGGAACAGCCGGGCGATGTCGGCCGTCGGCACGCCGAGGACCAGCCGCAGGCTCAGCGCGCTGGCTGCCTCCGGTGCCAGCGCCGGGTGGGCGCACATGAGCACCAGGCGCAGCACGTCGTCCTCGACCATGCTGCCGGCGTCGGCCATGGTGCGGACTCCTTCCTGGTGCTGCTCGACGTCGAGGAGCAGCAGCGGCTCCTTGCGTCGGGCCACCTCCTCGGTGCGGAGTCGGTCGAGCACCCGTCGTCGCGCCGCGGTCATCAGCCACGCCGGTGGGTTGGCGGGCACGCCGTCGGCTGGCCAGGTGCGGCTCGCCGCCTCGACGGCGTCCCCCAGCGCGTCCTCGACGAGGTCGAGGCGACGGAACTGCGCGAGGAGCAGGGCCACGAGGCGGCCCCACTCTTCACGCACGACCTGCTCCAGGTCTCCCGAGGCGTCGCCCACGCGCTCGCTCAGAGCTCCACGTCCACCGTCGGGTGGATCTGGATGTCGTACGGCGGCAGCACCCGCAGCAGCTCCACGACGACGTCCAGGTCGGGGGCCTCGAGCAGGTAGAACCCGCCCATCCCCTCGATGACCTCGGCGTAGGGCCCGTCGGTCAGGTGGACCCTGCCGTCGGTCGTGCGCATCACCGTGGCATCGGAAGGGCCGCTCAACGCCTCGCCGGCGAGGATCCGGACACCGTCGCGCGCGTCGCAGGCCTCGCCGAACGCACCGAACTTCGCCATCGCTGCCCCCTGCTCCTCCTCCGTCTGCTCGGACCACGGCTTCTCCGCGCCGTCCCCGATCAGCAGCACCAGGTACTTCATGACGTGCCCTCCTCGCTCGTGCAGTCGGTCATGACCCTCTCCTCATTCCGCCAGCCGGCGCAGCTCGATGTGCTCGCCGCGCGCGGCGAACCGCTCGCACGCCGCTCGCAGCGCGTCCCCGTCCTCCGAGTCGATGAGGTAGAACCCGACCACCTGCTCCGCGGTCTCGCTGAACGGCCCGTCGGTCACCAGTGCGCCACCCGCGCCGTCGGGGCGCATCGACGTCGCCTGCGCCGAGGGCTCGAGCGGGCTGACGGTCACGAGGGTGTGCCCCTCGGCCTCCAGGTCACGCTGGAACTCCTGGTGGGAGCGGTGTCCCTTCTCGTGCTCCTCGGGCGGCAGGTCGGCCCAGTCGGCCTCGGGGGCGGGCAGCAGGATCAGGTAGCGGCTCATCGCCGGTGGCTCCTTCGTGTCGCGGACCGCAGGGTTGCGGCCTCACCACTCTGACGGACCGGCCCGACCCGGATCGACAGCCGACACGGCACTTTCTCGGGCGATCTCCGGACATCTCGGGCCACGGACGCGCCGGGGGTCTTGCCCAACCCACGGCATGACCCGACAAGATGGGCCCATGGCCACCCACGAGAGAGCCGGACAGCCCGCCCGCACCGAGGACCTGGTGGACGTCTCCCACCTCGTGACGGCCTACTTCGACCTCGAGCCCGATCCCGACGACGTGTCCCAGCAGGTCGCCTTCGGCACGAGCGGCCACCGTGGCACCTCGCTCACCACCTCCTTCAACGAGGTGCACATCGCCGCGACCACCCAGGCGATCTGCGACTACCGCAGGGAGCAGGGCTACGACGGCCCGCTGTTCATCGGTCGTGACACGCACGCCCTGTCCGAGCCCGCGTGGGCCACGGCGCTGGAGGTGCTGGTCGCCAACGACGTCACGGTGCTGGTCGACGACCGCGACGGCTTCACCCCGACCCCTGCGGTCAGCCACGCGATCCTGCGCGCCAACCAGGGGCGCACGACCGGTGCCGGGCTCGCCGACGGCATCGTCGTCACGCCCTCGCACAACCCGCCCCAGGACGGCGGGTTCAAGTACAACCCGCCCCACGGCGGCCCGGCCGACTCCGACGCCACCAGCGTGATCGCGGCCCGCGCCAACGAGCTGATCCGCGGCAACATCGCTGGTGTCCGCCGGGTGTCGTTCGCCAGGGCGCGCGCAGAGGTCGGGTCCTACGACTTCCTCGGCACCTACGTCGACGACCTGCCGTCGGTGCTCGACCTCGACGCGATCCGCGACGCCGGGGTGCGGATCGGCGCCGACCCGCTGGGCGGTGCGAGCGTCGCCTACTGGGGCGAGATCGCCGAGCGGCACCGGCTCGACCTGACGGTGGTCAACCCGCTGGTCGACCCGACGTGGCGGTTCATGACGCTCGACTGGGACGGCAAGATCCGCATGGACTGCTCGTCGCCCTACGCCATGGCGTCGCTGGTGAGCCGCAAGGACGAGTACGCCATCGCGACCGGCAACGACGCCGACGCCGACCGCCACGGCATCGTCACCCCCGACGCCGGCCTGATGAACCCCAACCACTTCCTCGCCGTCGCCATCGCCCACCTGTTCGGCGGGGCGCGCCCGGAGTGGTCCGCGGACACGCGCATCGGCAAGACCCTGGTGTCGAGCTCGATGATCGACCGCGTCGCCGAGTCGATCGGCAAGCCGCTGGTCGAGGTGCCGGTCGGCTTCAAGTGGTTCGTGCCCGGCCTGATGGACGGGTCCTTCGGCTTCGGCGGCGAGGAGTCGGCGGGCGCCTCCTTCCTGCGGCGTGACGGCTCCACCTGGACCACCGACAAGGACGGCCTGCTGCTCGCCCTGCTGGCCAGCGAGATCCTCGGTTCGACCGGGCGGACGCCCAGCGAGCACTACGCCGAGCTGGTCGCCCGGCACGGCGACCCGGCGTACGCCCGCATCGACGCCCCGGCCGACCGCGAGCAGAAGGCCAAGCTCGGCGCGCTGTCGCCCGACGACGTGTCGGCGACGACGCTGGCCGGGGAGGAGATCACCGGCAAGCTCACCGAGGCGCCCGGCAACGGAGCCAAGATCGGCGGGCTCAAGGTCACGACCGAGTCGGCATGGTTCGCCGCCCGCCCGAGCGGCACCGAGGACGTCTACAAGATCTACGCGGAGTCGTTCCGCGGTCCCGACCACCTCGCCCAGGTGCAGGACGAGGCGCGGGAGGTCGTCAGCGCGGCCCTGCGCTGAGGCCCTGCAGCATCTCGAGGGACTGCTCGCCCCGCGAGGGGTGCGGCACCGTCACCGGGCCTGCCTCGATCGGCCCGCGCCCGGCCTCACCGTGCGGGCGGGCGTCGGTGGTGTCGGCGTGCTCCATCTGTCCGCGGCGGAACCTCACCGCCGTGACCGCGTCGAGCCGGACCAGCGCCTGCCCGTCGCCGTCGTCGAGCACCGCGCCGAGCCCGTCGCAGCCGATCACCCGTCCCTCGAGCCAGCTACCGGCGACCAGGACGCTCACCTCGGCACCGGTGTCCTCGGCGCGCCGCAGCAGCGTCCCCACGCTGAGCATCGTGCTGGAGATCTTCGTCATCCCCCACCTCCCCACAAGGCATCACCCACACCGTGTGGGTGCGGTGAACGTAGGGCTGGCGCGGCCGTCGTACGACGGCTCGGACGAGGGTGGGGCGAGCGTGGGGCAGGACTTCGACGAACCTGCGACGAGCCTGCGGGACAGGACGCCGACCGGTGTGGACCAGTCAGCCGCCGACCGGGCCGGCCTCGATCGGGTCCCGTCTCCGGCGTCCGTGGGGCCGGGCGGACTCGTCGCCCGCCTCGCCACCGGGGTCGTCGATGTCGGCCCGCGAGAAGCTCACGGCGACGATCGAGTCGAGGCGGACGAGCACCTGCTGGGTGTTGCCGTCGTCGAGCACCACCCCGAGGCCGTCGGCGCCGACGATCCGGCCGTCGAGCCAGGTGCCCTGCACCAGCAGGCGCACGGGGGCGCCGGCGTCCTGCGCGTGGCGCAGCAGGGTGCCGACGGTGAACAACGTGCTGCCCTTGCCCGACATCACGACTCCTCTCGATCGGGGGCCCACGCTACGTGGTCGCGGCCGTCGCGAGGCGCCGTCGGTCAGGTGTGTCCTGACAGCCTCGCGCACCCGGTCAGATCCGGGGTGTCGCCCGGTCCACGACCTCGCGCAGCGACCCGCTGTCCAGCATCCCGAACGTGCCGCCGTACGACGTCCCGAACCGGCTGCCGCAGAACGCGTCGGCGACCTCGGCGGGCGCGAACCGCACGAGCAGCGATCCCTGCAGGCAGGCCGCCATCCGGCCGGCCAGCCGGCGCGCGCCTGCCTCGAGGCCGGCGCCCTCGCCGAGGAGGGCGAGCGTGTCGTCGACGGCCCGGTCCAGCCGGCTGTCCGCCCCGCGGGCCGCGCCGACCTCGGTGATCCAGGCCTGCAGCACCTCCGGCTCGCGGCCAAGCGCGCGCAGCACGTCGAGGGCGTTGACGTTGCCCGACCCCTCCCAGATCGAGTTGAGTGGCGACTCGCGGAACATCAGCGGGAGCCCGGAGTCCTCGACGTAGCCGTTTCCGCCGAGGCACTCCAGTGCCTCGGCGACCATCGCCGGGGTGCGCTTGCACACCCAGAACTTCGCGAGCGGCAGTGCGATTCGGCGCAGCGCCACCTCGTGCGGGTCGCCGGGCCGGTCGACGGCGGCGGCGAGGCGCATCGCGAGCGCCGTCGCGGCCTCCGACTCCACCGCCAGGTCCGCGACGACGTTCTGCATGAGCGGCTTGTCGACCAGCAGGCCGCCGAACGCCGAGCGGTGGGCGACGTGCCACGACGCCTCGGCCAGCGCGTGGCGCATCAGCGCCGCCGAGCCGAGGACGCAGTCGAGGCGGGTGGCGGCGACCATCTCGATGATCGTCCGGACGCCGCGCCCCTCGTCACCGAGGCGCTGGGCGAGCGTGCCGGTGAGCTCGAGCTCGCTCGACGCGTTGGACCGGTTGCCGAGCTTGTCCTTGAGCCGCACCACGTCGATCCGGTTGCGGGTGCCGTCCTCGAGCACCCGCGGGACGACGAAGCACGTCATCCCGCCGTCGGCCTGAGCCAGCACGAGGAAGACGTCGTTCATCGGGGCCGAGGTGAACCACTTGTGGCCGTCGAGGCGGTACCACCCGTCGTCCGTCGTCGGGGTCGCGCGGGTCTGGTTGGCGCGGACGTCGGAGCCGCCCTGCTTCTCCGTCATGCCCATCCCGGCCAGCGCCCCGGTCTTGGTGGAGCGGCTGCGCACGCCGGGGTCGTAGGACCGGGCGGCCAGCAGCGGCGCCCACTCCTTGGCGACGGCCTCGTCGGCCCGCAGCGCCGGCACGGCGGCGTACGTCATCGAGATCGGGCACCCGTGACCCGGCTCGGTCTGCGACCACGCGAAGAAGCCGGCCGCACGGCGCAGGTGGGCATGCGGGTCGCCGGCCTCCTGCTGCTCCCAGGGCGCGGCCTGCAGCCCGTGGCCGACCGCTCGCTCCATGAGCCAGTGCCACGACGGGTGGAACCTCACCTCGTCGACGCGGTTGCCCCAACGGTCGTACGGCACCAGCTCGGGGTGGTGGCGGTTGGCCAGCATGCCGTGCTCGCGGGCCTCCTCGGTGCCCGCCTCGGCCCCGAGCGGGGTGAGCTCCTCGACGAGCGACGCCGACCCGTGACGGGCCAGCGCCTCGGTGAGGGCGAGGTCCGAGGTGACGACGTTGTGCCCGACGAGGGCGGGTGCCTGGTTGGTCGCGGTGCGGGCATCGACGGAAGGGCGGTCACTCATGGGGCCCACGGTAGAGCCCGCCCGGACGGGGGTGACGAGGACCACGTCGCCGGTCGAACCGCCGCGCAGGTCCGGTCCATCGGTGCACCCTGTGGATAGCGTGGCCGACATGGTCGAGGCGCGCGAGGACACCCCCGCCCCGCGCCGGGCAGAGGTGCTGCTGCGGCGCTGGCGTGAGCACCTCTGGCGCATCATCGTCACGACCGTCGGGTCGTGCCTGCGGCACCGGGTGACCGGGCTCGCCGCCGAGGCCGCGTTCTTCGCGGTGCTGTCCGTCCCGCCGCTCATCTTCGCCCTCGCCGGCGCGGTGGGCTTCGTGAGCGAGCGGTTCACCGCGACCCAGGTCGAGGACGTGAGCAACGCCGTCCTCGAGGTCTCCCGCCAGGCGCTGACCGACCGGGCCGTCGACCGGATCATCGCGCCGACCCTGCAGGAGGTGCTCGACGGGGGACGCTACGACGTCATCTCGATCGGGTTCATCCTCGCCCTCTGGTCGGGCTCCCGCGCGCTCAACGTCTTCGTCGACACCATCACGATCATGCACGGCCTGGGCGGCCACCGGGGGATCGTCGCCACCCGTGCCCTGTCGTTCGTGCTCTACGCGCTGGCGATGGTGACCGGCGCGGTGAGCATCCCGCTGGTCGTCGCGGGGCCGTCGCTGGTGGACCGGGTCCTGCCGGAACGGCTCGACTTCGTCAACAGCCTCTACTGGCCGGTCGTGCTCGTGCTGTGCATCTGCTTCCTGGCCACGCTCTACCACGTGTCCGTCCCGGTGCGGACCAACTGGAGCTTCAACCTGCCTGGTGCAGTGTTCGCCCTCTTCTGCTGGATCGCCGGGTCCTACACCCTCCGCTGGGTGCTCACGGTGACCGCGGCCGAGTCGCGCTCGATCTACGGACCGCTGGCGGCACCGATCGCCGTGCTGCTGTGGCTCTACCTGCTCGCGCTCGCCGTGCTGATCGGGGCCGCCGTCAACGCCGCCTTCGACACCGTCTACCCGCAGAAGAGCACGACGCGGGCCCGGCTGGAGCTGGTGCAGCGGCTGCGCGAGCGCATCAGCGTGCGAGACTCCTGACCGTGCGTGCCGACAGCGTCCACCCCAGCGTGGGGCGGGTCTCTCTCCCGGAGACCGAGCGGTCGCCGTGGTGGGAGCTCGGGCGGCGGCTCCTCCTGGCCGCCGCGATCCTCTTCGGCACCGTCCTGCTCGTCTACCTCGACCGCGAGGGCTACAACGACAACGCCCACCCCGGTCGCGACCTGACGCTGCTCGACTCGTTCTACTACACGACCGTCACGCTCAGCACGACCGGCTACGGCGACATCGCCCCGGAGTCGGAGCAGGCCCGGCTGGTCAACGCCCTGGTGATCACGCCCCTTCGCATCGCCTTCCTGGTGCTGCTGATCGGCACCACCCTCGAGGTCCTCGCCTCGCAGGGACGCGAGATGTTCCGGGTCGCCCGGTGGAGGAAGAAGAAGATGGAGAAGCACGTCGTCGTGGTCGGCTACGGCACCAAGGGCCGCAGCGCGATCGATACCCTCGTCAGCAACGGCTACGCCCGCGAGTCGATCGTCGTCGTCGACCCTGGCCTCGTCGCGATGGAGGAGGCCAACCGCGACCAGCTCGTCGGGATCGCCGGCGACGCCACGCGGCGTGGGGTGCTGCGTCAGGCCGGCGTCGAGAAGGCGACCCACGTCATCATCACCACCGACCGCGACGACTCCAACGTGCTGGTCACCCTCACGGTGCGCCAGCTCAACCCGGACGCCTGGATCGTCGCGTCGGTGCGCGAGCACGAGAACGTGCCGCTGATGCGCCAGTCGGGCGCCAACTCGGTGATCACCTCCTCCGACGCCGTCGGCCGCCTGCTCGGCCTGTCGTCGATGTCGCCGATGCTCGGCTCGGTGATGGAGGACCTGATGACCTACGGCGAGGGACTCGAGGTCGCCGAGCGCGAGCTCCTGGTCACCGAGGTGGGCAAGCAGCCGCAGCGGCTGCCCGACCAGGTCATCGCGGTCGTGCGCGACGAGAAGGTCTACCGCTACTTCGACCCCGTGGTCTCGCTGCTGGCCCGCGGCGACAAGCTGATCGTCATCCGCCCGGCCAAGGAGCTGCCGTGGGCGCCGCGACCCGGCACGCACGGCGAGGAGCTGGCCGACGAGGACGACCAGGCGTGATCCCGTGATCGCCTCGCACCGCCACCGCTTCGTCTTCGTCAAGACCCGCAAGACCGCCGGCACGAGCCTCGAGATCGCGCTGTCGCGCCACTGCGGTCCGACCGACGTCGTCACCCGGATCAGCCCCGAGGACGAGGAGCTGCGCGCCGCCGCCGGGGGAGTGGGACCCCAGAACGACGACACCGAGCCCAGCTCGTACGCCCACATGGGAGCCCGTCGCGTCATCGAGGTGATCGGGCGCGACACCTGGGACGCCTACTTCACCTTCGCGGTCGAGCGGAACCCCTTCGACGTGGTCGCCTCGTCCTACCGCTACAGCGCCCGCAAGCCCACCTTCACCAAGACCTTCGCTGAGTTCGTCCGGACGCCGAAGCGGATGGAGCGGCTCGCGCTCAACGAGCGCCTCTACCGGCTGGGCGGCCGCGTCGTCGTCGACCGGGTCTACCGCTACGAGGAGCTGCCGGACGCGGTCGCGGACGTCTCCGCCCGCCTCGGCATCGAGCTCGACCTGCCGCACGCGAAGCAGGGGAGCGGCCCGCACTACCGTGAGCTCTACGGCCCCGGTGACGCCGAGATCGTGGCGGCCCGCTTCGAGCGGACCATCCGCGAGTTCGGCTACGAGTTCTAGCCTCGCCCAGCCCTCGTCAGGACGCCCGGTGGCCGAGGCGCCCGGAGATCCGGGCCGCCGCGTCCTGGAGCTGGGGCAGCAGCTCGTCCATCCGGCCGGCGGGCAGCCGCTCCGCGGGAGCGGTGACGGACAGCACCGCGGCCAGCGCGCCGTCGGCGCCACGCACGACCACCGACATGGTGTGCACCCCCTCGATGGTCTCCTCGAACGCGCGCGCGTGGCCGGTCCGACGTACCTCCTCGACCTCGCGGCGCAGCTCGTCCGCCGCGGGCGGGTTCACCGGATCGATGTCGGTGTGCTCGCGGTCGTCGAGGACGCGCAGGATCTCCTCTGCGGGGCGTGCGGCGAGGAGCACGCGGGCCGGCGCGCCGAACCACAGCGGCAGCGGGCGCCCGACGTGGAACCGCGCACTGAGCCGGCGCTCGGGCTCCACCTGCTCGACGTGGATCAGCCGGTCGCCGTGCCCCACGGACAGGCCCACCGTCTCGCCCACCTCGGCGGCGAGGTCGGTCATCGGCCCGATCGCGGCGGCGTGGAGGCTGAGCCCGCGCTGGTACGCCGATCCGAGCGCGAGGGTGCGCGGACCGAGGCGGTAGCGCCTGGTCGCCGGGTCCCGCACCGCGAGGTCCACGGACTCGAGCTCGACCAGGATCCGCTGGACGGCCGACTTGGACAGCCCGGTCCGCTCGGCGATGGCGCGCACGCTCGGCGGGGCGGTGTCGGCGGCGAGGAGGTCGAGGACGGCGACCGCGCGACGCAGCGTCCCGCGCTCCTCCACACGACTCGCCGGGACGGGTGACAGGTCCACGCGGGCACTCCTCGGTCAGTGGCAGGGGATGGCAGGCACTCCTTGACACGTGCCGTGAGGCACCCGAACACTGTCCGCGGTGTCCCATTACGGGGAGCACTGTCCCATTCATCGGGACATGACGCAAGGAGATGACATGTCGCAGCCGGGCACGACGGCAACCGCCGGACCGGACTCCGTCCGGGACGAGGCCGAGATCCGACGAGTGGCGGGCGCGAGCCTGCTGGGCTCGGTCGTCGAGTGGTACGACTTCTTCCTCTACGGGACGATGGCCGCGCTGGTCTTCAACAGCCAGTTCTTCCCGACCTTCGACCCGCTGGTCGGCACCATGATCGCCTTCGCGACCTTCGCCGCCGGCTTCGTCACGCGGCCGCTCGGCGGTTTCATCTTCGGCCACTTCGGCGACCGCGTCGGGCGCAAGAAGATGCTCGTGCTGACCATGCTGATCATGGGCCTGTCGACCTTCGCCATGGGCCTGCTGCCCACCTACGCCAGCATCGGCGTCTGGGCGCCCATGCTGCTGCTCCTCCTGCGGATGCTGCAGGGCATCGGCCTGGGCGGCGAGTGGGGCGGTGCCGTCCTGCTGTGCGTCGAGCACGCACCCGACGACCGCCGCGGCTGGTTCTCGTCGTGGCCCCAGCTCGGCGTGCCGATCGGCCTGCTGACCTCCACCCTCGCGGTGACCGTGGTGACCCAGCTGCCCGAGGAGGCGTTCCAGTCGTGGGGCTGGCGCGTGCCCTTCCTCGTCTCGATCGTCCTGGTCGCGGTCGGCCTGGTGATCCGGCTCAAGATCGACGAGCCGCCGGCGTTCAAGGAGATCGAGGAGGCCGACGCCACGGCCGCGCTCCCGCTGGTCGAGGTGTTCCGCAAGTACCCCAAGGTCACCCTGCTGGCGATGGGCGCCCGGGTGAGCGAGAGCGTCACGTTCAACATCTACAACGCCTTCCTCGTCACCTACACCGTCACCGTGCTCGGTCTCGCCGCGTCGGTGGTGCTCGACGCCCTGCTGGTCGCCTCCGTCGTCGGCTTCGTCGCGATCCTGGTCGCCGGCCGCCTCTCGGACCGCTTCGGCCGGCGCCCGGTCTTCGCGACCGGTGCCGGGCTCGCCCTGGTCAGCGCCGTGCCGATCTTCGCGCTGGTCAACACCGAGAACGCCGTGCTGATCACCCTCGGCGTCGTCGTCGGCTGGGGCCTGGCCGCCTGCATCATGTTCGGCCCCGAGGGCGCGATGTTCGCCGAGGTGTTCCCCACCCGCGTGCGCTACTCCGGCATGAGCGCGGTCTACCAGATCGGCGTCATCCCGACCGGCGCCGTCGCACCGCTCATCGGCACCTCGCTGGTGAGCGCGTGGAGCGGCTCGGTGTGGCCGGTGGCGGTCTACGTGATGGCGATGGCCGCGATCTCGCTCGTCTCGGTGCTCTTCCTGCCGGAGACCCACCGCCGCGACCTGCGTGACGCGAGCGCGTACGACGCCACGCCCGACCCGGCGCTCACCGGTGCGGGGTCGCCGCGATGACGGCACCCGACGCCCGCCCCGACGTCCTGCTGGTCCTGGCCGACGACATGGGGTTCTCCGACATCGCCTCCTACGGCGGTGAGATCAGCACGCCGTCGCTGGACCGCCTGGCCGCGGGCGGGGTCCGGATGACGCAGTTCTACAACACCGCCCGCTGCAGCCCGTCGCGTGCGTCGCTGATGACCGGGCTGCACCCGCACCAGGTGGGGATCGGCATCCTCAACTTCGACGACGCCCCCGACGGCTACCCGGGCAACCTCAGCGAGGAGTGCGCCACCGTGGCCGAGGTGTGCCGCGACGCCGGCTACGCCACCTACCTCTCGGGCAAGTGGCACCTCGCCGTCGACATGGACAAGCCCAACCCGGCGTGGCCCACCCGGCGCGGCTTCGACCGGTTCTTCGGGACGCTCGAGGGGGCCGGATCGTTCTACCGCCCGCGCACCCTCGTGCGGCAGGAGACCAACATCGAGCACGAGGCGGAGGAGAGCGGCTGGTTCTACACCGACGCGATCTCCGACACGGCGGTGCAGTTCCTCGCCGAGCACGAGGAGGAGCGGGGTGACGACCCGTTCTTCCTCTTCCTGTCCTACACCGCGCCGCACTGGCCGCTGCACGCCCACGAGGAGGACATCGCCTCCTACGCCGGTCGCTTCGACGCGGGCTGGGACCAGCTGCGCGAGGAGCGGCTGGAGCGGCTCGTCAAGGAGGGGATCATCGACGCGGCGTGGCCGCTCACGCCGCGCGACGAGCGCGTCCCCGCGTGGGAGGAGGTCGTCGACCGCGAGTGGGAGGCCTCCCGCATGGCGACGTACGCCGCCCAGGTCGACCGGATGGACCAGGGGATCGGGCGGGTCCTCGACCAGCTCGAGGCCACCGGCCGCCTCGACAACACGCTCGTGGTGTTCCTCTCCGACAACGGCGGGTGCGCCGAGGAGATGCCGCCGGGGGAGGGCGCCCGTGAGTTCGTGACCGCCTTCGTGCCGCTGCAGGAGACGACGCGCGAGGGCGACCCGGTGGTGCCGGGCAACGACCCGTCGCTCCGTCCCGGGCCCGAGTCGACGTACATGTCCTACGGCCGGTCGTGGGCCAACCTCTCCAACACGCCGTTCCGCGAGTACAAGCACTGGGTGCACGAGGGCGGGATCTCCACCCCCTTCATCGCGCACTGGCCGGCGGGGCTGCCGACCGACGGCTCGCTGTGCCGGGTCCCGAGCCAGCTCGTCGACGTGCTGCCCACCATCGCCGACGCGGCCCGTGCCGGCTACCCGACGCAGCGCAACGGGCACGACGTGCCGGCCGTGGAGGGCGTGAGCCTGCTGTCCGCGCTCCGCGGCGAGCCCGACGCCGGCGAGCGCGACCTCTTCTGGGAGCACGAGGGCAACTGCGCCGTACGCCGTGGCCGCTGGAAGCTGGTCCGGAAGCACCGCGGCCCGTGGGAGCTCTACGACATCGAGGCCGACCGCACCGAGCTGGACGACCTGTCGTCGGCGCACCCGGACCTGGTGGCGACCCTCATCGACGCGTGGCAGTCCTGGGCGGACCGCTGCGGCGTCATCCCGCGCGAGAAGGTGCTCGAGCTCTACGCCGCGCGTGGCCACGGTCTCCCGGAGGAATGACTCCGGAGGGGTGAGCGCAGCGGGCGACCGGCACGGGGGTGTGGTCGCCCGCTCCTGCTCGCCCGGGAGCGGCCCTGCCGGCGTCGCCTCACAGCGCGAGCCGGCAGGGCCTCGACCGAGGCCCCACGCACTCGGTCTGCTCGGGAGGTGCTCGTCAGGACCGCCTTGATACATCGGCTCACCCCTGGGGCTGGGTCGACCGGTCGCAGGGTGACGCTCCTCACGCGTTTCACGGGGCGAAGGAGAATTACATGATTGATGTTCGTCCATCGGCGTGGCGGGCTTGACTTTTCCCCCATACGATCGCTTCTCGTGCACCAGCAGTCACACGAACCCCACGCGTCACAGCGCCGATCGGCACCCCTCCGAGGCGCCGTACGACGTGCCGTCGGCACGGCGAAGCTGCTCACCGGGGTGCTCGTCCTCCTGGTGCTCGTCATGCCGACCACCGCGGGTCGGATGAGCCTCGCGTCCTCGACGTACCTGTGCACCGGCTACCAGGGCTGTGAGGCCGCCGGCTACGGCAACGGCGGCTACCGGCAGGCGTCCTCGACGATGTACTGGCGCATGTTCGCCGGGCACAACTGCACCAACTACGTCGCGTACCGCCTGATCCAGTCGGGCATGCCGGACGTCCGGCCGTGGCAGGGGAGCGGCAATGCCTCGAACTGGGGCGTGGCGATGGCATCGATCACCGACCAGGTCCCCACGGTGGGGTCCATCGCCTGGTACAGGCCGAACGTGACGCCGGCGGGCTCTGCCGGCCACGTCGCCTACGTCGAGCAGGTCGTGTCCGACACGGAGATCATCGTGTCGGAGGACTACTGGGGCGGCGACTTCTACTGGCGCCGCATCACCAAGACCGGCGGTGGCTGGCCGAGCGGGTTCATCCACTTCAACGACCGCGTGGTCCAGCCCACGTCACCTCCCACCATCGCCGGGTCGCCCATGGTCGGCGCGCCGTTGGAGGTGGCAGCGGGTGCGTGGACCCCGGCGCCCACCAGCATCACGTACCGCTGGCTCGCCGACGGTGCCGAGATCCCCGGGGCCACCGGTGCCAACTACGTGCCCACGCCCGACGTCAAGGGCAAGGCCCTGACCGCCGAGGTGACCGCCCAGCTGAGCGGCTACACCCCGGGCGAGGCGGCCCTCGCCACGGCGCCCGTCGCCCCCGGAACCTTCCAGAAGGCCCAGCTGCCGGCGATCCAGGGTGCCCCGGAGGTCGGCACGACCCTCACGCTCACCCCGACGTCCTGGGCGCCGCAGCCCACGAAGGCCAAGACCCAGTGGTACGCCGACGGCGCCCCCCTGTCCGGGGCGACCGGGTCGACGCTGACCCTCAGCCGCGACCAGATCGGCAAGAAGATCAGCGCCCGCGTGATCGCCAGCGCCAAGGGCTACAAGAAGTCGAGGTCGACCGCGCCGGAGACCGCGCCCGTCCTCGCCAAGCCGGTCACGCTCGTCCGCCCGTCCCGGATCAAGGGCGCGGCCCAGGTGGCGAGCCGCCTCGTCGTGAAGCCCGGCCGTGTCCGGCAGAGCGGTGCGACGGCCAGCTACCAGTGGATCCGCGACGGCCGCCGCATCGCCAAGGCCACGCACCCCACCTACACGGTCCGTCGGGGGGACATGGGCCACGGCCTGTCCGTCGAGGTCACGTGGAACCGGCGCAACTTCCGGAACACGACCGAGACCCTCACCGTCGCGTCCCCCGTCACGACCGTCCCTGAGATGCGGGTCCGATCCGAGGCCAAGCGCGGACGCGTGGCCGTCGACATCCGCGTCAAGGCCGTGGGAGCGCCGAAGCCGACGGGTGCGATCACCGTCAGCGTCGGTGGACGGACGGTCGAGGGCCAGCTCGTCGACGGCAGGACGCGCCTCGTCGTACGTGACGTCCGGCCGGGCACGAAGCCCGTGGTCGTGCGCTACGCCGGCACCGACCTCGTGCAGGCCGCGGTCTCGCGCTCGAGCGTGACGGTGCCGAAGCGCACGTAGGTCGTGACGCCGGGGAGGTGTCAGCCGCCAGGTTGTGGTTCGGCCTCGGGTTTCTCGTCCGCGACCTGCGCATCGATCAGCGGGGCCACCCAGGACGCGCGGTCGTCGGCGTCGAGGAAGATCGCCCGCAGGAGCAGCGTCATGGGCACGGCGAGAAGCGCACCGAGCGCGCCGAGCAGGAACGTCCAGACGACGAGCGAGATGAAGGTGATCTCGGCGCTCAGGCCGACCGAGTTCCCGACGATGCGCGGCTGGATGAACGTCTGGATCGTGACGTTGAGCAGCGAGTAGGCCACGATCACCCACAGCATGGCCTCCCAGCCGCCGTCGAGCAGCGCTAGGAAGGCCGGCGGGATCACGCCGATCACGAAGCCGATGTTGGGGATGAAGTTCGTGAGGAACGAGAAGAAGCCCCAGACCAGCGGCAGCGGGACGCCCAGGAACCACAACGCTCCCGCGTCGAGCACGCCGACGATGGCGCCGAACAGGGCGGTCATGACCAAGTAGGTCTGCGAGCCCCGGACGAACTTCCCCAGCGCGGCGGTCAGCCGGGGCTTGGTGCCTCGCAGGGCCGCGACGCGCGGCGCGAAGCCGGGAACGGCGACCACGAAGAAGAACATCAGCGTGACCAGGAAGAACAGGTCGCCGACCGCTCCGAGGATGCGCGAGATCAGGTCGCCCAGGAAACCCGCGAGCTTCGACAGGTCCACCTTCGACAGGGCATCGCTCGTCGCGCTCGTGCTCAGGCCGACCTGCGCCAGGCCGTCCTCGACGTCTCCGGTGAGGTTCTTGGTCTCCGCGGCGTAGGTGGGGAGCAGGTCCGCGAACTTGATGAGGCAGACGACGAGGCCCGCGACCATGACGAGAAGGATCAGGTAGGCCGCAACGAGGGCGGCGAGCGTCGCCAGCCAGCCCGGCCAGCGGTGTCGGCGCGCCCACCGGCCGACGGGCAGGACCGCGATCGTGAGCACGAGGGCCAGCACCGCCGGCGCGACGATCCCGGAAGCCGCCTTGATGCCGACGCCCATCGCGACGACGCCGGCGATCCCGAGCAGGATGACGATCGAGCGCGGCAACGCACCCGCGGTGGCACCGCCGACGTCGTCGGCGGTGCGAGGGCTGTCCGCGGGAACCAACGGCATGTGGTCACGATAGGAACGGGCGCTCCCGCGGGGGTCACCCACGGGGGGTGACGCACGTCCGACGGGGCGGCAGCCGGTCAGGGCTCGGTGGTGCGGACGGGTGCAGCGCCGTCGTACGCGATGCCCTCGCGGTGCCCGCAGTGGCGCAGCATCTCGCACAGCGCCACGTGCATGGCGTCGGCGCCGA
This sequence comes from Nocardioides sp. P4_G10, assembly GCF_056401175.1. Classification (NCBI taxonomy): domain Bacteria; kingdom Bacillati; phylum Actinomycetota; class Actinomycetes; order Propionibacteriales; family Nocardioidaceae; genus Nocardioides; species Nocardioides sp. P4_G10. The sequence continues at coordinate 152,092 of NZ_JBFUJV010000007.1, forward strand.
TGATCCGGTCGGTCGGGAACGGCAGGTCGGCTGGCACGACGACCATGGCCCGGTCCTGCCATCCCCCCAGCCCGCCGTGGCAACCCACGAGGCCCTCGAAGGCAGCGACCTCCTCGGTGCCCGGGTCGACGAGGCTGTTGACGTAGATGTCGGGGGCCTCGGGGCGGTGGGCGACGCGCGTGACGAACTCCGGGGCGTGGATCCCGAACGGTGCCAGAGGGTCCTCGCCCTCGATGTGGCCGTCGTCGAGCCGGTGCGAGCCCCGGTTGCCGAGTGCGATCGGTCCGTCCCGGTCCATGACGACCACGAAGCCCACGCCGGGGTGCAGGGCCAGCCCGTCGACGAGGCGGGGGAAGCGCCGGTCGAGCTCGGCGCGGTCCAGGCGGGCCTTCTCGCCCTTCACGTAGATGAGCCCCAGGTTGCCGGAGCCGAAGACGTGGAAGGTCTCAGCGCCGGTGGCACCCCGATCTGCGGACCGGGTGGAGGCGTCTCCGGGGGTCACCTGCTCGGGCTGGTTGCGGTTGCTCTTGTCCATCGCCCGGGAGGCGCTGGTCATCCCGCGTCCGCTCACGTTGCCCGCGGAGGCCAGCTCGTCGACGAGGGCCTGCGTCCGGCCCCAGCCCTCGACGCTGTCGTCGGACGCGGCCACCTCGCTGTCCGCGAGGCGCGCCACCAGCGCAGCGAGATCCTCGCCGTAGCGGTCGGCGAAGATGGCGCCCTGGGCCTGGCCGTGGTCGGAGAGGATCACGAAGCGGTAGCGCCGTGGCGCCGCCGTCGCCACGAGCTCGAGCTGGTGGAGCACGGCGTCGACCGCCTCGAGCGCCTCCAGGCTCTCGGGGCGCAGCACGCCGGCGTGGTGGGCGATCTCGTCGTAGTCGACGTAGTCGACGTAGATCGACCGGGTGCCGCGCAGCATGTGCTGCGCCACCAGGATGGTGTTGAGGTCGCGCAGGGCGCCGTTGGTGACCGCCCTCAGCAGCGCGGTCTCCCAGGTGCGCTCGCACCGTGGTTGCACGTCGCGCCGGATCGCCCGCTTGGCCTGGAACCGGTCCCGGGTCAGCTCGGACACCGAGCGGGACAGCGCCCTGGTCAGGCCGGACGGACTCACCACGAAGTTGGCGACCGCCCGTTGGGCGAGCTCCCCGCCCCGCGCACGTCGACTCATCGTCAGCACCGCTGTGGGTGCGTCGCCGGTGAAGAGGTTGCTGATGCTGACGCCGTCGTCGACCAGCAGCCCCCGACCGGTGGTCAGGTCTGCCTCGATGACCGCGGCGTCGGCGGGCTTGTTCGCCACCATCACCTTGTCCCTCGCCCGGTCGTACCAGCGGAACGCAGGTATCCCGTCGATGACTCCGTGCAGGATGCCCATCTGGCTCGCCGGAGTCGTCGCGGGCAGCTTGGGAGTCCACTCCGCCATCGTGTGGCTGCCGGACCGGATCCACCGGGTCAGCGTCGGCACCGTGCCCGCAGAGACGGCCATCTGGAGCACCGGGAACGGGACCCCGTCCATCTGGACGAACAGCACGCCGTCCACCTCGGGGTCATCGACCTCGACCCCGCGACGACGATGGGCCGACACGAGCCGCCCCACCAGCACCTGGGAGGTTCCCGCGCTCCCGATCCAGCCCAGGACCGTCCCGACCAGTCCGATGACGATGGCGACGACCAGGGCCGACCAGTAGTCGTCGAGGGAGACCATGGGCAACAGCCGGGCCGTGACCATCACGACGACGGCCTGCCCCAGGAAGGCGAGCAAGAGCACCCCCAGCCAGCCGAGCCGGACCGCCGCACCCACGAGGACCGGTTGCAGGACGATCCCGACGAGCGCCAGGACCGCGGCGAACAGGAGCGGCCCGCCCGGCGGGCCCGCGTGGAAGCCCGGCAGCGCCCAGTCGCAGATCCACACTGCGGGGACCGTGACCAGGACGGTCATCACGTAGGCCCCGAGCTGGGCAGCCCACGGCCGCCGGAAGCTCTCGCGGGTCAGCTCACCCGCCACCTGCGCGTGGCCCGACCCGGTCTCGTGGCTCGCCATGGATCTCCTCCTGCCCGCGCCCGGCTCCGATACCAGCCGACCGCGCGCCGCCGCGCCTCACCCGAGGTGGATGAACAGCAGCTCCCGGGCTCAGAGCAGGAGCCGCAACAGCCCGTCCAGGAAGAGAGCCCCGCCGACCAGGAGGGCGAGCCACGTCCGAAGTCCTGCGGAGTGCGCGCTGAGCCACGACTGACCGCGGGCGAGGATCGCCGTGGCGCGATCGCCCGCGACGACCACGATGCCGATCGGCACCGATACCGACATGGTGGACACGGCGATGTACACCACCACGAGGGTCGCGTCGACGACGTTGCGCAGCCCCGCGTCGGTGACCGAGGCCATGGCGATGAACGTGAGCAGGAGCCGCTTGGGCCCTCCGAAACCGAGGAGTCCGGCCATGGAGGAGGACGCCGCGGGACCGACATTGCTGAGCCCGTCGAGGATCGCCGCCGCGCGACTGCTCCGCGCCTCCGGTGCTGCCGGCCCCGTGCGTCTGGTCCGGAGGCCGACCGCGAGCAGAGCCAGGCCGAGACCCAGCGTGAGCACGGCCTTGAACGTCTCGTGGGAGTCGAACCGGGTGACGGCTGCCTGGCCGACGGCGAGGCCGAGGCCACAGGCGACGACGGTCCCGAACACGAAGCCGCTCAGGAACGCGATCCCGTTCGTGCGCGGACGCCCGCTGCGAACGACGATCAGGGTCGCGGTCAGCACGAGGAAGCTGGCCGCCGCAGCCAGAGCGTAGAAGACRACCTCCGCAGCGGCGTAGATCATCTGCGGCACCGTCCCCCGAAGTCCCCGGCCATGGCTGTTCCTTCCTCAGCGGTGTCCCACGCACCGGAAGACCGGGTGCGAGGGGTGTCGCTGACGCTGTCCCGGGGCAAGGCGGACGCTAGTGAGAGCGACGTGCGGCGCCATCACCCGAGGAGGGTGAGCAGCTCGACCAGGGTGCTCCTCGGTGGGCGATCGACCGCGCCGGCCACCCGCGAGCTGCTCGCGGACACGGGCGTGCGCGGCGCCGACGGTCAAGCTCACCCTCGGAGGGTGAGGGCCGGGCAGGGGTCAGGAGAGCATCGTCGTCGGCAAGGCCACCGTCGACCCGGGCGTGGGCTGCGTGCACCGTGTGCGCGATGGAGAGGCAGACCATGACAGGCATCGGCCGTTCCCGTCGGAGCGGTCTCAGACGGATCGTCGGTGTCGTCAGCGACGGCACCGGACGTTCGCAGGACGAGGTGGTCGTGCTGGCGACCCTGGGGGCGGCCGTGATCGTGATCGTGGCCGCGCGGCGAGGCGTCGCCTGGGCCGTGGAGGCTGCGACGGACCAGGACCCCTGGCCGGCTCCACCGGCGCGGCGCCGCCTGTAGGCACCTGGTGCAAATCTGCCTCTTGAGAAGCGCCGTCGGCAGGTGCAACATTTCCTCGTGAACGGACGGAGGTCGGGCGGCGAGCTCACGGCATCGTGTCCCGCCCTGGTCGGTCGGTACACGTACCGGCCGAAGACCGACGAGTGGTGGTGGTCGGACAACATGTTCCGCATCCACGGGTTCGACCCGGGCTCGGTCGTACCCACCACCGATCTGGCGATGCGGCACATCCATCCCGACGACCTCGACAGGGCATGGGAGTCACGCGAAGCGGTCGTCGAGGAGCAGGAGCCGTTCTCGTTCCTGCATCGCCTGGTGACTGCGACCCGGGCCGAGCGGGTCGTCCTGGCGGCAGGGCACCTGGAGGACGACGACGGGGTGCCCGTGGTCAACGGGCACCTGATCGACATCACCGACGTGCGCGAGGACGCGGTGAACGTCGAGCTGGACTCCGCGGTCTCCGACTTCGTCGGGCAACGGGCGGTCATCGAGCAGGCCAAGGGTGTGCTCATGCAGCTCTACAGCGTCGACGCGGACACGGCATGGGCGCTGCTGCGAGCGTTCTCGGCCGACAGCAACCGGAAGGTGCGCGACATCGCGGGCCTGCTGACCGCCGCGGCGAGCGAGGACGTGACGCCGGCGAAGGGTCGCGCCCCGTCGGTGACCCTGATGCTCGAGCGGCTCTACGCCGGCATCCCGGCCAACGACGGCCCACGCTGAGCCGCGCGCCCTCCCGGTGCCCGATGAGCGGCTGACTGTTGTGCTACGGGGAACGGCGCGAGACCATCGGACCGGAGGTGCGGCGGATGAAGGTGCGACCAGGGGCTGTGGTCCGGGGAACCGGCGTAGCGCTTGCCTGCCTCGTAGGTGATGCCTCCAAGCGCACGCCCATCCTCCTCGCAGGTTTCGCCGGCGGCTGGTTCCTGAACAGGCCCGGCCTGCAGATCTTCACCGTCATCCCTGACACCGAAGAGCCGTGGAAACGCACGACCGTGCCCTTCGCGACCTCGGTTGCGTCGTGGTCGGCCGTGATGCTGGCGGCCATGACCGCTCTGCGGAGGACGAGGCTGCCGGTGCCCATCGCCGCGGTCGTGCTCGGAGGCGGCCTCGTCGTGGCCGACTCCCTCCTCGCCGACCTGGGTGAGGCTCGTCCCGCGGCTGGCGTCGAGGAGGCTCACGCGGAGACCGAGACTGCCGCCACCTAGGGGTGTCGATTGACAGGCTCAAGTGCTTCTGTGGTGCCGCCCGGCAGGCGACGGCTGGTGAGCGCATGCACAGGGGCCGGTCTCCTGTAGGAAACCGGCCCCTGACCTGCATCTTCGCTGGTGGGCGATACTGGGTTTGAATTTTTCTACAGGAATAGCGGCGATACTGGACAAGAGTGCTCATTAGCGCCCTGACCTGCGGTTATGCTGTTTTGTATCGCCTTCTGACGTGGACGGAAACGGACAGTTTCTGCCATCCTTGTTGCACGTTGTTGCACGCGAGGGGAACTCAAGTTGGCACGCAGGCGCGGTTTCGGAGCCATTCGGAAGCTGCCATCTGGCCGGTGGCAAGCCTCCTATCTCGGCCCCGACACGCTCCGACACAAGGCAGCGGTCACCTTCGAGACGGCAGAGGATGCCGAGGGCTGGCTCACTGATCGACGTCGCGAGATCAACAGCGAGGACTGGACCCCGCCCACGACCAAGCCTCCGATCACGTTCGGAGAGCACGCCGAACGCTGGCTGACGAACCGCACCCTCAAGCCGCGCAGCCGCTACCACTACCGAAAGATGCTCGACGCGAAGCTTCTGCCCACCTTCGGCTTCGTACCGCTCAAGCACATCACCGCCGACCTCGTCGACGACTGGTACTACCGGCTGGGGGACTCGGCCCCTACGTCTCGAGCTCACGCCTACGGGCTGTTCAGGACCATCCTCGGAGACGCCGTGCAACGGCGCCTCATCACTCACAATCCTTGCCACATCCGCGGCGCCGGGAACGTCAAGCGTGCCAAGCAGATCGAGCCAGCGACTCTGCCAGAACTGGAAGCGCTCGCCCAGGCGATGCCGGAGCGCTACCGGCTGATGGTGCTGCTCGCCGCCTGGTGTGGCCTCCGGTTCGGCGAGATCACCGAACTACGCCGACACGACGTTGACCTCACGCACGGCGTGGTGAAGATTCGCCGCGCGGTCGTGCGGGTCGACGGCGCGTTCGTCATCGGCACACCCAAGTCAGACGCAGGCACACGAGATGTAGCCATCCCGCCGCACCTGCTCCCCGTCGTCAAGACCCACTTGGCCAGCAACATCACTGGAGGCCGTGACGGACTCCTCTTCCCCGCAGCCGGAGACCCGACCAGGCACCTGGCGCCCGCCACGCTCTACAAGGTTTTCTACAAGGCACGCGAGGAAGCTGGGAGACCCGACCTCCGGTTTCACGACCTTCGCCACACCGGAGCGGTCCTGGCTGCCAGTACCGGCGCCACTCTGGCCGAGCTGATGGCGCGCCTCGGACACTCCACTGCCGGCGCGGCACTGCGCTACCAACACGCGGCCCAGAACCGCGACAAGGTCATAGCGGAAGCCCTATCTGGTCTGGTGGCGAAGGATCCGTTCTGAGCGCTCCACCTACTGGGTTCGGAGCCGCATTCAACCGCCTTCGCGATGCGCCGTGCAGCGGCTCATGCATAGCTTGTGACGTGTTGGCCATGACCGAGACGTTCCCCATCACAGCCCGAAGGCGGCCTTCATGTCGGGGGCGGTGGCTCCGTTTTGCAGCGGCTTGACGCCGAGGACCTGAGCGATGAAGCGGGTCAACGAGTAGTGAGTGAGGGGGGTGTGCACCACCTTGTGGGAGATGCTGGGCGTCAGCACCGAAGTGAGCACGACGTTGCCGGAGTGCTTGTCATCCTCGTCGGCGGTGACGATCACGACAAGCCGGCCGCTCATGAAGTCAGTACTGCGAAGGACCGGGGTGAGCTGCCGCTTGAGCCAGGAGTCAGCCACCGAGAGCGACGCGTCGTGGGCGTCGTGGGCGAGGTTGGGGATCAGGAAGCCAACGTTGGGAAGACCATTGCCGGCCGCGTCAGCGGGAAACGGGTTCAGGTTGCGGTCGTGTGCCAGGCAGTTGGTGCGCCCTTTGGGGAAGTAGGCCCACGGGTTGTGGCGCACGGCGTACTGCGGCGTTCCGACGGCCCGGTTGGGGGAGTCATTGACCTGGCAGGTCTCGGGCATCGTCTCGGCGTACGTTCTTGCGGTCTTGCCAGCTGCGATCGCCTGGTCGAAGACCGACGTGGCCGACCCGACGTCGGATGTGTGTGTCGTCGGTGGTTTGTCGTCGTGGACGCCGAAGGTGGATCCACCGGCGATGCCGAGGTAGTTCGGCAGGCTGGGGTGCGCGAGGGCAGTCCAGTGGGTGGCGTAGCCGTACTTGGCCGAGAGGCCCGCGAGGAACGGCATCCCCGCCTTCATCTGGGCGTAGGAGTGGTTCTCCTCGATCACGATGAGCACCTTGCTCGGCGTGACCATGGTGCTCCCTGAGGCCAGCCTCGCGGTGGGGGCGGACCCGGAGGGCGTCGCCGGCGAGGACGTGTTGCTGGCGTCTGATGTTGCCTTGGATGCGGTTGTGGACTGATGCTGGCTGAAGCCGCATGCAGCGAGGCCTGCCAGGAGCACGCCTGCACAGGCAACGGCCGCTGTGCGGGAGCGTGCCTTGGTCATGTGGACATCCTGCTCGATCGGGCTGAGTGGCCAGCGTCCCGTCGCGAACCTGCACGCCTCCTGACTGCCGTGCTCCGTGGCCGAACTGAGCCGGTGTGTGACGTGCAGTCTCGGATGTCCAGTCAGCTGCCGACCGGTAGTCGTTGGGACCGTCGCGCCGTGACCAATGCCCCGGACGCGGCTCGGCGCGTCTGGCCGGGTCGTGTCTCGGTGCGACGCCAGACCACGTAGGGCCCCACGCTCGTGGCTCGCTGGTAGTCGGCGTCGAGCACTCGCTCTGCGGTCGTGGCGTCCACACCCCATGTGGCGAGGGACGGCCCGCTGACGACGACCCACGTCGGGGCCTGCCGCCCCTGCAGCACGCGTGTGAGCTCGGAGAGGGAGGAGTCACGGACCCGCACGGGGAGGCTCCACAGGTTCTCGTAGGGGCTGTCGAGCCCGGAGTCGTAGACGATGTTGGGATGCCCGAAGCCGACGACCACGGAGTCGCCGGGGGAGCGGTGGCTGCGGAGGTAGGTCGCCACAGCGAGATCGGCCGTATTCGGTGGTGTGGCGTTCGCGACGACCACGAGCGCGGTGAGGCACGACGCCAGCGCGAATGCCAGGGCGAGGCCGGTGGAGCGCCTGAGCCGGGTGCCCCGCTGGGCGGCCGCGACGGCGAGAAGGACCATCCCCGGAACCAGCCCGACCAGGTAGTGGAGCCAGTAGCTTCCGCCTCCGGCGACCGCTGCGAGCTCCCAGACCAGCACGGCGAGGGCCGGCAGGCGCAGGTCCGGGACGGAACGGTCCGGAACGACTTCGTCGGGGTCACTGTCGGCCCGGACGGGTCCACGCAGCCCGAGGGCCAGCGCGGCGACGACGAGGGGGCCGCCGCTGAGGACGGCCGCAACGAGCAGCGTGACCAGGCGGTCGGTGGTGCTGATGGTCGCGGAGGCGTGGATGACGGACATCGCGTGTGCGCGGAACACGACGAGGGCGTCCCACAACATCGACGGCTCGGTGCCTCGTACCTCCGCCATCGCAAGGGCGACGCCCAGGCCGCCGGTGGCTCCCGCTGCCGTGCCTGCCGCCAGGACCAGGGCCCGCCTGAGCCCGGAGCCGGTCGCGATCACGCCGACGAGGACGGCGGCGACGACGAAGACGTCAACGACGTTCTGCTTGACGAGTGCTGCTGCCATCCCCGCGATTCCTGCGCCGGCGCACCAGGCCGCCGCCGCCGGCGGTGAGGCGCGGCAGGCGCGCACGAGCCACACCATGCCGAGCAGGACGAACGGGACGGACAGCAGCTCACCGTCGACCTCGGTGCCGAACAGTGGGGTGCTGATGAAGATGGCGGCCACAAGCACCGGCGTCAGGGTGCGACCGTTCGCGGCGACCCGGGTGAGCACAGACGTCAGGAGCACCGTGGACACCACGACACCCGTGCTGAGGATCCTCAGCCCCGTTTCACCGCCGAGGTGGTCGGCGAGGTCGAACAGCGCCACCAACAAGGGTGGACGGTCCACCCAGTAATGACCGTAGAGAGACGGCCCCGGGTGCCACTGCGAAGCAACAAGGAGGAAGCCCCCCTCGTCCGGGCTCAGAGGCCACTCGACGAAGGGCACCCCTGCCAGGGCAGCGAGGGCCGCCAGCAGCCACGCGGGCCGCCCGATGGCGCTCATCCGTTGCCGACCGGCGCGCCCGACGTCGTCGAGACCCATCGCACCACAATCCGTCGGCCCACCTGCACGCCGCCTGACTGCAGGGCAGACTGGGACAGTCAGGTTGTGTGCAGGCGGCGCGCAGCATCCTGAGCAACCGACGAGGACGAGGAACCCACCGATGGCGCGTGTAGGACTGTGCGAGGACGACGCCGCCATCCGCCGCGTGGTCACCGAAGCCATGCGCCTCGCGGGCCACGAGGTCCTCATCGCCCACGACGGCGGCGAGGCGCTGCGGCTCTTCACCGAGGACGACCGGCTCGACGTCGTCATCCTCGACATCGGGCTGCCTGACGCGGACGGGCGCGACGTGTGCCAAGCCCTGCGATCGGGCGGCCAGACTGCCCCGGTCCTATTTCTCACAGCGCTCGGTGCGGTGCACGAGCGACTGGCTGGGTTCAGCGCGGGCGCTGACGACTACCTCCCCAAGCCGTTCGACGTCCTGGAGCTCATCGCCCGCGTGGAAGCCTTGGCCAAGCGGGGACGCCTGGTCGTCGCCGCCGCGCCCACCGACCTCGTGCTGGACCCCGCCCGCCACTCCGTGGCCTGCAACGGCAAGGAGTCCCTGTTGACACCGACCGAGTTCCGGATGCTCGCCGCCATCACCTCGCGTCCCGGCGAGGTCGTGCGTCGACGGGCGGTGGTCGCAGCGGCGTGGCCCCAGGGCGGGATGGTCAGTGACAACACCGTCGACTCCTACGTCCGGCGCATCCGGGTCAAGCTCCGTCAGGTGGGCTCGCCGATCGAGCTCGCCACCGTGCGCGGCGTGGGCTACACCCTGAGGTGATGGACCGACGTGGTCGATCACCAAGGTCGCGTGACCTCTGAGGCCGGGCGGCACGGGCTGCGCCGCCTGTCACCGAGGTCGTTCCGCGCGACGATCGTCACCTCGACGGTCGGGTTGATGGCGGTCGCGATGGTCCTCGTGGTGCTCGGCATCCAGGTCGTCCTCGACTTCACCGCGCAGCGCGACATCCGACAGGTCCTCGAGGACCGTTCCAACGCGATGGTCTCGGTCATCGAGCAGGCGTCCTCGACCCGCTTGACCGTCCCGGACGACACTCTCGAGCCCGGCATGGTGGTGTACGACGCCAGCGGTGATCGCGTCGCAGGATCGGTCGAGTCGGTCGTGCGCGACGCGGCCGACGACCTGGCGACGACCGACCGGGTGCGCACGGTGCGGGGGCCGGCCGACCAGGAGCGGCTCCTCGGCACTCCGTTCACCACGCCCAGTGGTGACAACGGCGTCCTCGTCGTGAGCCAGGAAACCGGCCCCTACGAGCGCTCGGAGCTCTACGCACTCCTCGCCACGGTCGCGCTCGGCCTGGTCTTCATCGGGGGGACGGCCGTCATCGCGCTGCGAGTCACCCGCCAGGCACTGAGGCCGGTCGCACTGATGGCCGACCGGGCCGCCGAGTGGAGCGAGCACGACCTCACCCACCGCTTCGAGCTCGGCCCGCCCACCAACGAGCTCTCGGCGCTCGGCGAGACCCTGGACCACCTCCTCGACCGCGTCGCGTCCGCAATCCGCTCCGAGCAGCGGCTCACCTCGGAGCTGGCCCACGAGCTCCGGACCCCGCTGACCGCCATCCAAGGATCAGCCGACCTCGCCCTGCTACGGGGCGTCGAGGACGACGCACTGCGCGAGAACCTGACCCAGATCTCCGCCTCCAGCCGGGAGATGGCCGCCGTGATCTCCACGCTCCTCGATCTCGCCCGGGACGGCTCCGCGATGGGGCGGGAGCAGACATGCGACATGGCCGACGTCGTGCCCGCCCTGATGACGTCCGCCGGCGATCGGGTCGACGTGGTGGACCGCACCGGCAGCCGGACCGCGCGTATCGCCGCCCCTGCCGCGCTCGTCGCACGTGCTGTGTCCCCTGTGGTCGACAACGCCGCCCGGCACGCGCGGCGCCGCGTCGAGCTCACCTCGGTCGAGCACGCGGACCGGGTGGAGCTAGTGGTCTCCGACGACGGCGACGGGGTCGACCCGAGCGTCCGAGACGATCTGTTCGAGCCCGGCGTCTCCACCGAGGGTGGGGCTGGCCTGGGCCTCGGCATCGCCCGTCGCGTCGCGCGATCGTTCGGGGGAGACATCCGCCTGGACGACGACGTCGCCGTCGGCGCGTCCTTCCGGATCACTCTTCCGCGTCGCTGATGGGCAGTCAGGTGGCGTGCAGGTTGGGTGCGCCACGGTGTTCTCTGCGGCCCTCGCACCCCCGGAGAGGGCACGCCCACTGGGGAAGGAGCGCAAGTGGCGTCACGCGAGGCCGTCCGGTACTGGTCAGCCGCGCTGGTCCTCGGTGTGTGCCTTCTGATGCTCAGCGTCGCGGTGGGGCTGGCGTGGTCACCCCTTGCGCAATTGGATCGTGAGGTGTCTGCCCACGCCTTCGCAGCGACCTACGGGCACCACCAGCGGATCACGGCGTGGACTGCCGTCACGGACTGGGGTGGCCCGTGGCCGATGCGACTGGTCCTGGTCGGCGTCGGAGTCATTCTTCTCGTCCGCCGAAAGATCGTCCTGGGGTTGTGGCTCGTGGTCCTGGCCGCGTTCGAAGGCGTTGTCGCGCCGATCACGAAGTACGTGCTCGACCGTCCAAGACCGTCGTGGCCGGACCCGATCACCGTGACAGCTTCGGCGTCCTATCCCTCAGGGCACGCGGCGGCGGTCGCCACGACAGCCGTTGCACTCGCACTCCTGGCCCGACGAKCGGCGGTCACGTGGGCCTGTCTGGTCGTCGCCGTCGCGGTCGCCGCGAGCCGGGTGTATCTCGGCGCCCATTACCTCAGCGACGTGGTGGGCGGGCTGCTGCTCGGTGCGGTGCTCGCCGTGTCGACGCACGCGGTCGTGACCTGGTGGACACGATCTCACTCGGAGCCGGACTCCTCGGAGTCGTCCTCGATGACGACGATGCCGTAGTTCTCGTCGAGGCGGACGTCGACGGTGGTGCCGTCGGGCTTAGTCACCTCGACCTCGTAGGTGGCGCCGTTCTCGTTGTCGGTCTCGACGCTGTTCGCGGTGCCCCCGCCCGTAGCCTCCAGGGCCGCCTTCGTGGCGGCGTCGGCCTGCTCCTGGGTGTAGTGGTGGCTGGCGGGGCCGTCGTCGCCGCCGTCTCCGGCCACTGCCACGCCGCCGACGACGGCGGCTCCTGCTGTCCCCAGCGCCACGCCTGCTGCCCAGATCCGCTTGCGCATCTCGACTCCTCCATCGCTCGTGTGTTCGTTCCCCCACTGTGCGCCAGCGGTGCTGAAGCGGCGCTGAACGGACCGTTCAGCCCGCGTTCAGCGGGCGTACAGGTGGGGTGTGGGACTCTCGCACGGTGCGGGTCCTGGTGGTCGAAGACGACAAGCAGCTGGCCGCAGCCCTGCGTCGCGGACTGGAGGCGGAGGGGTACGCCGTCGACACCGCTCTCGACGGGCGAGAGGGTTCCTGGCTTGCCGGCGAGAACCCCTATGACGCGATCGTGCTCGACGTGATGCTGCCGCACGTGTCGGGTGACGAGATCTGTGCGCGTCGTCGCGAGCAGGGCGACTGGACGCCGATCCTCATGCTGACCGCGCGTGCCGGTCCGGACCAGGAGGTGCGGGCCCTGGAYGCGGGGGCGGACGACTTCCTCGCCAAGCCGTTCTCCCTGGCGGTGCTCCTCGCTCGGCTGCGGGCGCTCGTGCGACGGGGGAGTGGCGAGCGACCGACCGTGCTGGTGGTCGGCGACCTCGAGCTCGACCCGGCCGCACACCGSGTCKCGCGRGCGGGGACSAGCATCGACCTCACGCCSCGCCAGTTCTCCATGCTGGAGTTCCTCATGCGGCGCTCYGACGAGGTCGTGTCCAAGGCCACGATCCTCGACCACGTGTGGGACTTCGCCTTCGAGGGTGACCCCAACATCGTCGAGGTCTACGCGCGCCAGCTGCGCCAGCGGATCGACCACCCGTTCGGSAGGGCGAGCCTCGAGACGGTGCGGCTGGTGGGCTACCGGGTGGTCGACGACMGGTGAGTCGCCTSGACRCCCTCTCCCTSCGSAGCCGTACGACGTCCACAGCGGTCGTGATCGTCTCCGTGCTCCTGGGCGCGGGTGCCTGGGTGCTCCTGACGACGCTGGACCGGCAGCTGGTCGCCGCCACCGACCGTGCCTCCCAGACCACCGCGCACGACCTGGTCGCGATGGTGCAGACGGACCGGCTGCCAGACGTGCTGACCCAGGTGGGCGACGACGGGGTCGCCCAGGTCTTCGCGGCGGACGGCACGGTGCTCGCCGCCTCCGCCAACATCACCGGCCGCGGACCCATCACGCAACCGGCCGGCCCGGCGGCGCGGCAGCGCACGTTCGACGGCCCGGACGACCAGGAGACGGAGACCTACCGGGCGTGGGTCGTGCCGGGCGCCTCCCCTGGCGGCGACGTGACCGTCGTGGTCGGCAGCAGCCTCGAGGCGGCGCACGAGGCCTCCCGGCGCCTGCGCACGCTGCTGCTCCTCGGCGTGCCGCTGGCCGTGCTCCTGCTCGGCGCCGTGGTGTGGGTGCTGGTCGGGCGCGCCCTCGGCCGACTCGACCGCATCCGTGCCGAGGTCGACGCCATCGGCCCCCAGCAGCTCGACCGGAGGCTGGTCGTGACCGGACCGCGCGACGAGGTCAGGCGGCTCGCCGCGACGATGAACCGGATGCTGGACAGGGTCGAGTCGGCCGTGACCAGGCAGCGCCAGCTCGTCGCCGACGTCTCCCACGACCTYCAGAGTCCGTTGGCGACGCAGCGCCTGTCCCTCGAGGTGGCCCTGCGTGAGCCGGGGGCGGTCGATGCCGACGAGCTCCGGTCGGGTGTGCTCGGTCCGGCGCAGGCGATGGAGCGGCTCGTCGACGACCTGCTCGTCCTCGCGGCGGCCGACGAGCACGCACCTGCGGCCATGAGCAGCGTGGACCTCGACAGCCTCGTGCTCGAGGAGGCGGAGCGTGCCCGCGGCCACAGCCGCGTGAGCATCGACAC
>NZ_JBFUJV010000008.1:0-160269 GCF_056401175.1 Nocardioides sp. P4_G10
GCCCTCGGCGGCCCGCTCGGAGGCGAGCGCGGCGGCAACGGCTGCCTTGTCGGCGGCGGTGGCGCGGGCCTCCGCCAGCAGCGGGGCGGCCTTCTCGCGCGCCTCGGCGCCCTTGACGGCGGCGAGCGCAGCTCCGGCAGCGGCCGCCTCGGTGGCGCGGGTGCGCCCCTCCTCGAGCAGCGGCTGGGCCTTGTCACGCGCGTCGGTCAGCGCGGGTCCGGCCTTCTCCACCGCCTGCTCCCACGCCGACTCCAGCTGGGGGACGACGGTGTCGGTGACGGTCTCCGAGAGCTGCTCCACGTAGTCGTGCGCGCGGTCCATCAGGGACTTCTTGCGGCCGAAAGGCATGCGTGACCTCCTCAGTCAGTGTGGCTCCATCTCACCACGCCCACCCTGACGCGACCAGCCCCGCCCGGGTGGGCCGGACGGACGACGTCGCGCGAGCGCCCTGCCTGGCTCGCGGGTGGGCGCGGCGTGGCAGGATCGAGGCGCACGGCAGCCGTGCCGCGCCACTTTCGACGTACGACAGACCGACAGCTGAGAGGCACATCCCATGGCCGACCCCAAGGCGACCTTCAAGACCAACCGGGGCGACATCGTCGTCAACCTGTTCCCCAACCACGCTCCCGAGACCGTCGAGAACTTCGTCGGCCTCGCCGAGGGCACCAAGGACTACCGCGACGACGCGGGCCGCTCGGGCGAGAAGTACTACGACGGCCTCGGCTTCCACCGCGTCATCGACGGCTTCATGATCCAGGGCGGTTGCCCCCTCGGCACCGGCACCGGCGGCCCGGGCTACACCTTCAAGGACGAGATCCACCCCGAGCTCGTCTTCGACAAGCCCTACCTGCTCGCGATGGCCAACGCCGGCCCGGGCACCAACGGCTCGCAGTTCTTCATCACCGTCGGCGCCACCCCGTGGCTCAACCGCAAGCACACGATCTTCGGCGAGGTGGCCGACCAGGCCAGCCGCGACGTGGTCGACGCGATCGCCACCAGCCCGACCGGCGCGATGGACCGCCCGCAGGAGCCGGTGGTCTTCGAGTCCGTCACCATCGAGCGCTGACCCACCCCGGTCCGCACACCGACCCGCGACGCGATCCACCTTGACCCAGCCACCTGACGGGCCGCCCGCGGACCAGACCGCGGCCGGGGTGCCCACCTGCTACCGGCACCCCGACCGCGAGACCTGGATCCGCTGCCAGCGCTGCGACAAGCCGATCTGCCCCGACTGCATGCGCGACGCCGCGGTGGGCTTCCAGTGCCCCGACTGCGTCAAGGAGGCCAGCAAGGGGTCGCGCCAGAACCGCGCCATGTACGGCGGCGAGCGCAGCGCCGACCCGCGGCTGACGACGTTCGTCCTCATCGGCATCAACGCGGTGGTGTGGCTGGCGATCACCATCACGGGTGGTCGCACCTCGTGGCTGACCCACCTGCTGGCGCTGCGACCCGTCGGGGTGTGCGACCCGGCCAACGGCTCCCTCTACGACATCGAGAAGCAGGTCTGCGAGGCGTCCGGCGCGACCTTCCAGGCCGGCTTCTCCGACGGGGCCTGGTGGCAGCTGGTGACAGCGGCGTTCACCCACGTCGAGATCTGGCACCTCGCGATGAACATGTTCGCGCTGTTCCTCTTCGGCCCCGCGCTCGAAGGCATCGTGGGCCGGGTGCGCTTCCTGGCCATCTATCTCATCAGCGCCGTCGCCGGATCGGTGATGGTGGTGTGGTTCAGCTACGACTTCACCTCCACCGTCGGTGCCTCCGGAGCGATCTTCGGCCTGCTGGGCGCCCTGCTGGTCCTGGCCAGCAAGGCTCGGCTCAACTCGCAGTGGCTCGTGCAGAACCTCGTCCTCGGCGTCGTCATCACCGTGGTGGGCTGGCGCTACATCTCCTGGCAGGGCCACCTCGGCGGCCTCCTCGGCGGAGCGCTGGCCGCGGCGATCATCGCCTACGCCCCGGCGTCCCGGCGCGCGCTCGTGCAGTGGGTCGGCCTGGGCCTCCTGCTGGCCGTGCTCCTCGGGCTCGCCCTCGTGCAGGACGTCGCCCTCTCCTGACGCCTGCCCGGCAGGCTCACCGGCCCCCGCCCCTCGTCGTACGACGGGGAGGCGGGGGCCGTGTCGTTGCGAGGGGGACCGGCCGCCGGGCGTCGTGCTCGATATCCCCAGCTGTGCACACAGGTGTGGATAACTACAGGCGTGTAATTCTCCACAGACGTTGTCCACAGTGGGGATATCTCCCGGGCCCGAAATCGACTCGAGCGGTGAGAGAGACGCCTTCCCTTCCCCAGGAAGGCGCCTCACTCACCGCTCGAGGCGCGAGTGCCGTGGTGACCCGGATCACCGGGCCGAGGGAGAACCTACTCCCACTTGGTCGCGAAGCTGAACCCGACCGCCATGAAGGCGATGCCGACGACGAGGTTCCACTGGCCGAGGTCGTTGAAGATCGGCAGCTTGGAGAGGTCGTCGGAGAAGATGTAGAAGGTGCAGATCCACACCAGGCCGATGAGGAAGCAGCCCAGCATGCCGACCACGACGCCGCGGCCGCGGCCGAGGGGCGTGGAAGGGTGGGCGGAGACCATCAGGCCGACCAGCAGGAGCCCGAAGCCGATGAGGTAGTTCCAGTCACCGAGGTCGGCGATGACCTTGGGCGTGCCCTCGACCGGCGGGAAGGCGAGCGGGTTGCCGCGGGCCTGGACGTAGTAGAAGACCAGCCAGCCGATGCCGGCGAGGATGAGCACCAGGGCGATCACGAACCTCGGGGTGAAGAGCGAGGTCTTCTCCGGGGAGGTGATCGTGGGGGACTTCGACACTGCTGCTCCTGGGGCTGGTCTGTCAGGGTCCCGGCGCGCTCGCAGCACCGGTCACGGGCGGTACGGTGCCCGACGGGGGGTTAGCGTAGTCGTCATGCGGTCACCGTCCCACTCGTCCCCCGGGCGTCGTCGCCTGTGGCGGGTGGCGACGCCGGTCATGATCCTGCTCATCGGGGGCCTGTTCGCGGTCAGCGCGGAGCAGAGCGACGGCTTCGACCTCCGCGGTGGACGGCTCACCGACCTCGCCTCCGTGGTCCGCGCCGAGCGCGACGAGGCGGCGCAGCTCACCGCGCAGGCCGGCTCGCTCAACGCCGAGGTGGAGGCACTCAGCACGCAGCTCGGCGACCGGTCGGTCAAGCGGGCGCAGGACGAGATCGCCACCCTCGTCGACCCCGCGGGGCTGACCGAGAAGACCGGACAGGCCGTGAAGGTCTCCCTCGACGACGCCTCCGAGGAGTCCCGGCTGGCCTACGACGGCGACCCCAACGACCTGGTGGTGCACCAGCAGGACATCCAGGCCGTCGCCAATGCCATGTGGAACGCCGGCGCCGAGGCGGTCACCATCCAGGGGCAGCGGCTGATCTCCACGACCGGCATCAAGTGCGAGGGCAACCAGGTCACCCTCCACGGCATCCCCTACTCGCCGCCCTACGTGATCGTCGGCATCGGCGACCCGGCCAAGATGGAGGCCGAGCTCACCACCGACCCCATCCTCGCGACCTACCGCGACTACACCCTCGTGCCGGGTGGCGGCGTCTCGTGGGACATGGCGCGCCTCGACTCGGCGGTCGCGCCGCCCTACGAGGGCCTGCTCGACCTCACCTACGCGACGCCGATCCCGGAGTAGTCCCCCGCGCCGACCACCGCGATCACGCCGGCGGGGTCTCCGTGGGCGTCTCGGTCGGCGTCTCGGTGGGTGTCTCCGTGGGCGTCTCGGTCGGCGTCTCGGTGGGTGTCTCGGTCGGCGTCTCGACCGGCTCCTCGTAGGCGGAGACGAAGATCGTCACGGTGCTGCCCTGGTCGGCGGTGCCGCCGGCCGGGATCTGGTCGACGACCGTGCCCTTGGGCTCGGTGGAGGCGGCGTCGGTGCGTACGTCCGGGGTGAAGCCCGCGTCGCGGATGGCCCGCTCGGCCTGGCCCTGCTTCAGCCCGCGGACGTCGGGGATCTTCTCGGGGCCGTCGGAGAACACGATCGTGATCGTGGTGCCCTCCTCGACCGACGTGCCGGCGGGCGGGTCGGTGCTGAGGACCTGGAAGCGCGGCTCGTCGGAGTCCTCCTCCTGGAAGCGCACCTTGAGGTCCTGGGCGAGCATCGCGGCCCGCGCCTCCTTGCGCAGCGTGCCGACGACGAAGGGGACCTCGACCTCGGGCTTGCCCAGGGAGAGCACGAAGTCGACCGAGCTGCCGGGGTCGGCGAAGACGTCGCGGTTGGGGTCCTGCTCGATGACCGTGTCGGGGGCCACCGTCTCGGAGGTCTCCCTGGTGATCCGGCCGACCTGGAAGCCGGCATCGGCGATCTGGAGGCGGGCCTCGTCCTCGGTGAGGCCGACGACGTTGGGCACCGGGGAACGCTCGGGCGCGTCGTCGAAGAGCATCCCGTTGAGGACGTACGCACCGCCCGCGAGCAGGGCCACGACCAGGATCCCGGCGAGGACCCACCACCCGGCGCGGCTGCGCGACGGCTCGTCGCGCTGGGGCGGCGGCGAGGCGGCCATGGTCGAGGTGGCGTCGCCCGGCGGGACCGGCGGGACGTACTGCGTCTCCGCCGGCGGCAGGACGGCGGGCGCCTGGATCGGGTGGCCGGCGAGGTAGCGCTCGATGTCGGCCTTCATCGCGGCAGCGCTCTGGTAGCGGTCCTCGACGCGCTTGGCCAGCGACTTCATCACGATCGCGTCGATCTCGGGGTCGAGCTGGTCGTCGAGGTCGGACGGCGGGGCCGCCTGCTCACGCACGTGCTGGTAGGCGACCGCGACGGGGCTGTCGCCGACGAACGGCGGCCGGCCGGTGAGGAGCTCGTAGAGCATGCACCCGGTCGAGTAGACGTCGGAGCGTGAGTCCACCGTCTCGCCGCGCGCCTGCTCGGGGGAGAGGTACTGCGCGGTGCCGACCACGGCCGCGGTCTGCGTCATCGTGGAGGAGGCGTCCGAGATCGCGCGGGCGATGCCGAAGTCCATCACCTTCACGTCGCCCGACGGCGTGAGCATCACGTTGCCGGGCTTGATGTCGCGGTGGATGATCCCGGCGCGGTGGCTGTAGTCGAGGGCCGACAGCACGCCGGCGGTGATCTCGAGCGCCCGCTCGGGAAGGATCTTGCGTCCCTCGCGCAGGATGTCGCGCAGCGTGCGCCCCTCGACGCACTCCATCACGATGTAGGGCTGGGCGACCCCGGACCCGTCGGTGGCCATCTCCTCGCCCGTGTCGTAGGTCGAGACGATCGAGGGGTGGTTGAGGGACGCGGACGACTGCGCCTCGCGGCGGAACCGGGCCTGGAAGGTGGCGTCGCTGGCGAGGTCGGTGCGCAGCCGCTTGACCGCGACCGTGCGGCCGAGGCGCTGGTCCTTGCCCTTCCGGACCTCGGCCATGCCACCTCGGCCGAGGAGCTCGCCGAGCTCGTAGCGGCCGCCGATGAGCGTCGGCTCCGGCTGCGTCATCCCTGGTCGTTCCCTTCGTCGTCTTGTCGCTGGCTCGGCGGGGTCTTGCCCCAGAAGCTGACCGTCACCTGGTCGCCGTCCTGGAGCGCGCCGCTCGGCTCGACCGAGTCCACGATGCCGTCCGGCTGGTCGCCGGGGTTGTCCAGCTCCACGGCGACCGGCTTGAGGCCGAGGTCGCGCAGCTCCTTCTCGACGTCCTTGCGGTCGCGCCCGACGTAGGCCGCGGGGTCGACCTCGACCGTGGCCGGCTCGGTCTCGGTGGGCGTCTCGGTGGGCGTCTCCGTCGGGGTCTCGCTGGGAGTCTCCGTCGGTGTGTCCGTGGGGGTCTGGCTGGGTGACTGGCTGGGTGACTGGCTCGGCGAGTTCCCGGGCGACTGCGACTGACCCTGCGAGGGCGTGTTGTCGCCCGTCGAGCCAGTGGGCTCGTCGTCGCGGGAGCCGAGCCAGACGGCCAGCAGCACGGCGACCAGCACGGCCGCGATGCCGAGGAGCAGCGGCCACGGCGTCGTACGACGACGGGCGGGCGCCGGCGCGGGGGCCGGGACCGGGGTCGGGGCGGGTGCGGGAGCAGGTGCGGCCGCCGGCATCACCTCTGTCGTGCTCCCCGTAGGTGCGACGGGCGGGGCGACGACGGTGGCGGCGCCCGCCCCGGTGACCGAGGCGGGGGAACGCAGCGCCCGGGCGAACGCGGCACCGTCGGGGAAGCGCTCCCCGGGCGACTTGGCCATCCCACGGCGTACGACGGCCGCGAGGTCGGCGGGCACCGTGTCGGGCAGGTCGGGCACCGGGTTGCGCAGGTGGGCGATGGCGGTGCCGACCGGGGTGTCGGCGACGAACGGCTTGCGTCCGGCCAGGCACTCGAAGGCCACGACGGCGAGGGAGTAGACGTCGGACGCCGCGGTGGCCGACGTGCCCTCGGCCTGCTCGGGCGAGATGTAGGCGGGCGTGCCCATGACCTCACCGGTCTGCGTCAGCGCCATCCCCTCGGCCGCGCGGGCGATGCCGAAGTCGGTCACCTTGATCCGGCGGTCGGGGGTCACGAGGAGGTTGGCGGGCTTCACGTCGCGGTGCACGATCCCGGCCGCGTGGGCGACGCCGAGGGCGTCGGCCGCCTGGGCGAGCAGCTCCTGGGTGGCGGCCGGGTCGAGCGGGGCCCCCGGTCGCAGCAGGGCGGACAGCGGCTGGCCGTCGACGAGCTCCATGACCAGGTAGGGGCGGTGGGTCGACGACCCGTCGCGGGGTGCGCCCTGTCCATAGTCGAAGACCGCGGCGATGCCGGGGTGGTGGAGCGCGGCGGCGTTGCGCGCCTCGGTCTCGAAGCGGGTGCGGAAGAGCGCGTCGTCGGCGTACTCGGCCTTGAGCACCTTGACTGCCACCGGCCGGTCCAGGACGGTGTCGCGCGCCGACCACACCTCGCCCATGCCGCCGGTGGCGATGCGCGACTCGAGGAGGTAGCGCTGGGCGTCGTCGACGTGTCCGCCCGGGGTCAGCGCCGTCACTGGTTGATCACCGCCTCCATGACCGCCTTGGCGATCGGGCCGCCGAGGCGCCCGCCGCCGATCTCCGAGCGCGAGGTGTCGCTCGACTGCACCAGCACGGCGACAGCCACCTGCGGGTTGTCGGCCGGCGCGAAGGAGACGAACCAGGCGTAGGGCGGCCGGTCGGCCGTGGACTGCGCGGTGCCGGTCTTGCCGGCGACCTGCACGCCCGGGATCTGTGCCGGGGTCGCGGTGCCGGAGTCGACGGTCGCGACCATCATCGTGGTCAGCTCCTCGGCGGTGGTGCTCGAGATCGCCTTGCTGATGCTCTGCGGGTCGGTGCGGTCGAGCACCGACAGGTTGGCCGCGCGCACCTCGTCGACGACGTAGGGGCGCATCACGTCGCCGTCGTTGGCGATCGCGGCGACGACCATCGCCATCTGCAGCGGGGTGGCGGTGACGCTCGACTGGCCGATGCCCGACAGGGCCGTCTGCGGCGGGTCGAGGTCACGCGGGTAGAGCGACTCGGCCTGGCCGCCGAGGTCCTCCAGCGAGGTGTCGTTGAAGCCGAACGCCTCGGCCTGCTCGGCCATCGCGTCGACGCCGAGCTCGTTGGCCAGGCTCATGAAGGTCACGTTGCAGGAGACCTGCAGCGCCTGGGTCAGCGTGATCCGGCGACCGCCGCAGTTGCCGCCGTCGTAGTTGCCGACCGACGTCGTGGACTGCGGCAGCTTGAAGCGGTAGCCGCCGGGGACCTGCGAGTCGGCGTCGTAGTTGCCCGACTCGATCGCGGCCGCGGCGGTGACGAGCTTGAACGTCGATCCCGGCGGCAGCGTGGTGCCGATCGCGCGGTTGATCAGCGGCTCGCGGGGGTCGGCGTTGAGCTCCTTGCTGAGGTCGGCCACGGCGCCGAAGTCGTGCGAGGCGAGCTTGTTCGGGTCGAACGTCGGCGTGGAGGCCATCGCCAGCACGCGCCCGGTCGTCGGCTCGAGCGCGACGACGGCACCCTGCGCATCGCCCGGCAGGGCCTCGAGACCCTCCCACGCGGCGTCCTGCGCGGCGGCGTTGGCCGCCAGCTGGACGTTGCCGCCCTTGGGGTCGCTGTTGCTGAGCATGTCGACGAGGCGGGTGACGAACAGTCGCGAGTCGTCGCCGGCGAGCACGGAGTTCTGGGAGCTCTCCACCCCGGTCTGGCCGTACCAGGAGAAGTAGCCGGTGATCGGGGCGTACTTCATCGGCTGCGGGTAGACGCGCTGGAACTTGTACTTGTCGTCGGACGGCACGCTGCGGGCGACGGCGTCCTTGCCGACGAGGATCGCACCGCGCTCGCGGGAGAAGGTCGCGGTGATGATCCGCCGGTTGCGGGGGTCGTCGGACAGGGTGTCCGCGCGGACGTACATCAGGTAGGTGACGTTGACGAGCAGCGCCATGAAGAGCACGAGGCAGAAGACCGAGACGACGCGGATGGGCTTGTTCATCGCAGCTTCACCACCTGGGTGGTCTCGCTGTCCTCGCCCGCGTCGTCGACCGGGTCGAGGCGGGGGGTGGGCCGGCGGGCCTGGTCGGAGATGCGCAGCAGCAGCGCGACGACGACCCAGTTGGCGACGAGCGAGGAGCCGCCGTAGGAGAGGAACGGGGTGGTCAGGCCCGTGAGCGGGATCAGGCCGGTGACGCCGCCGATGACGACGAAGACCTGGAGCGCGATGATCGTCCCGAGGCCGACGGCCATCAGCTTGCCGAAGCCGTCGCGCGAGATGAGCGCGATGCGCAGCGCCCGCTCCACGATCAGGCCGTAGCAGAGGATCACCGCCATGATCGCGGTCAGGCCGAGCTCCTCGCCGATGGTCGAGAGGATGAAGTCGGAGTAGGCGAACGGCACCCGCTCGGGGAAGCCGTTGCCGAAGCCGCGCCCGATGAGGCCGCCCCAGCCCTGGCCGAACAGCGCCTCGACGAGCTGGTAGCTGCCGGGCGAGTCGTCGTAGTAGTCCATCGGGTGCAGCCAGAAGTTGAAGCGGTTCTGCACGTTGCCGACGAACGTGTACGCCGCCAGCGCGCCGGCCCCAAACAGGAGCCCGCCGACGACGAGCCAGCCGGGCCGCTCGGTGGCGACGTAGAGCATCGCGAGGAAGAGGCCGAAGAACAGCAGCGAGGACCCGAGGTCGTTCTGCAGGACCAGGATCATCATCGACACGCCGAACATCGCCAGGATCGGGCCGAGGTCGCGCCCGCGCGGCAGGTCGACGAAGACGACCCGGCGCCCGGCGAGCGCCAGGGCGTCGCGGTGGAGGACGAGGTAGCCGGCGAACGCGATCACCAGCATCACCTTGGCGACCTCGCCCGGCTGGAAGCTGAAGCCGGCGACGTTGATCCAGATCCGGGCGCCGTTGATCTCGCGACCGACGAGGGGGAGGAAGGGCAGGATCAGCAGCGCGATGCCGAGCAGCCCCGCGGTGTAGGTGAACCGCTGGAGCACCCGGTGGTCGCGCAGCAGGACCAGCGTGACGATGAACAGGACGACGCCGAGCGTCATCCACGTCAGCTGCTGACGCGCGAAGGTGTGCGGGTCGCCCAACGACTCGTAGGTCAGGTCGAGGCGGCGCAGCACCGCGAGCCCGAGGCCGTTGAGGGCGGCCACGAGGGGCAGCAGCACCGGGTCGGCGTAGGGCGCGACGATGCGCACGGTGATGTGGGCGGCGACGATCAGCCCCGTCAGCCAGCCGCCGTAGCCGAGGATGTCTGCGGGCACGGCTCCCTCGACCCCGAGGCCGACGGCGGCGTAGGCGCCGATGCCGACCGCGAGCGCGAGGATCAGCAGGAACAGCTCCGCGCCCCGGCGGCGCCGGTGCACGAAGCCCATGAGGGTCCCGGTCTGAGTCATCGCAGTCGGCCCGTCAGTCGACTTCCTGGCGCGCGGCGTAGTTGTCCACGGTCAGCCGCGCGTCCTCCAGGTCGTCGGACTCGATGCCCTCGCGGACCTGCTCGGCGTCGATGTCGCTGAGCCGGGTGAGCTCGACGTCGGTGACCTCGTAGGGGTGGGAGAGAGATACGCCGGGCAGGCTGGCGTCGATGCCGCGGAAGATCGCGACCTTGCCGTCGTCCTCGGCGACGTAGAACTGCTGCTGGCTCCACGACCAGCCGGCGGCCAGCACGACCCAGCCCAGGCCGAGCAGCACGGCGGCCACCAGCAGCCGGCGCAGCCAGGCGTGACGACCGGGGTCGCGGGGCGCGTAGCGCGCGGCCTCGGGGTCGATCGGGTCGGCGACGTAGGCGCCCTCGGGGACGTCGTCCGGGACGGGCGGGATCTCGCCGGTGTCACCCGAGCGGTGGCCACGGAACAGCCCGCCGACCGCGCCGCCGAGCGGAAGGCGCCGGGGCAGGTCGGCGGCCGCGCCGACGAGGAGGGGGGTGAGGTCCTCGGGCGGCGCCTCCTCGGAGACGTCGGCGACGAGGCAGGTGACGTTGTCGGTGCTGCCGGCCTCGAGGCTCGCGCGGACGAGCTCCACCGCGGCGAAGTCGGGGGTTCCGGTGCCGAGGATCTCGGCCATCCGGTCGTGGGTGAGCGTGCCGCACGCGCCGTCGCTGCAGAGGAACACGCGGTCGCCCGGCTCGGCGGGGAACTCGAAGAGGTCGGGCTCCTCGTGGCGGATGCCGTCGAGCGCCTTGAGGATGAGGTTGCGGTGCGGGTGGGTCCGCGACTGCTCCTCGGTGATCCGGCCCTCGTCGATGAGCGACTGGACGAACGTGTGGTCGTGGGTGAGCTGGCGCAGCTCGCCGCGGCGGTAGAGGTAGGCGCGGCTGTCGCCGATGTGACCGACCCCGAAGCGGGTGCCGTCGAACAGCGCGACGGTGGCGGTGGTGGAGGTGCCGTTGAGGGCAGGGTCCTCCTCGACCAGCTCGGCGATCCGGTCGTCTGCACGGTGCACGGCACCGGCCACCTGGCCGAGGATGTCGTCGTCCGGCTCCTGGTCGAGCTTGCGCAGCGCCTGCACGGCGGTGCTCGAGGCGAGGTCGCCACGGACCGCGCCGCCGACGCCGTCGCAGACCGTCAGCAGCCACGGACCGGCGTAGCCGCTGTCCTGGTTCTCGCGGCGCACCCGGCCGACGTCGGAGATCGCGGAGTAGTGGAGGTACATCACTTCCGCAGCTCCAGGATCGTCTTGCCGACGCGGACCTGGACACCGAGGCCGATGGTGGTGGGCTGGGTGATGCGGACGGGACCGACGTAGGTGCCGTTGGTCGAGCCGAGGTCCTCGACGAACCACTCGTCGCCGCTCACCGCGACGCGCGCGTGGCGGGTGGAGACGTAGTCGTCGTCGAGCTTGATCGCCGCGTCGCTGCCGCGGCCGATGAGGAGCGGGGCGTCGGCGAGCTCGGCACGGGTGCCGGGGTTCTCACCCTCGACGACGAGGAGATGGGTGGGCGCACCGCGGCGCGGCTTCCTGCTGGCCTTCGCGGCCTTGCCCTTGCGGGCAGGAGCGGGCGCGCCGTTGCGCGCCGTCTCGGGGACCCGCGCGCCGAACATGTCGGAGCGGATCACCGAGATCGCGGACAGCACGAAGATCCAGAGGATGGCCAGGAACGCCATGCGGATCAGGAAGAGGGTCAGCTCAGACATTCCAGCCCCCGGCCTCGTCGCGTCCGCCGTCGATGCGGACCGTCATCTCGGTGTGTCCGATCCGGATCGTCGACCCGTCGCGCAGGCGGGCGCGAGCCACCTTCGACCCGTCGACGAGGATCCCGTTGGTCGAACCGAGGTCGACCGCCTCGACGCCGTCGATGCTCACCTCGAGCTCGAGGTGGCGCCGGCTCACGCCGGGGTCGTTGATCCGCAGGTCGGCCTCGGTGCCCCGGCCGACCACCAGGCCGGGCGGGCGCAGCGGGTGGCGGGTGCCGTTGACCTCGAGGGTGGCGTGGGAGGAGCGGGTGCGGGTCCGCTGGTCGTTGTCGGTGACGCTCGCCTGCGCCTTGGACCTGATCCGGAAGCGGCCGGTGGTCAGGTCGTCGGCGGACTCGAAGGCGATGCTGATGGGCCCCGTGAAGACGTAGCCCTGCGCGTCGGCGTGGTCCTGCAGCTGGTCGACGAGGTCCTGCTCGAGCGCGCGGCCGAGGCCGACGATGCGCTCGAGGTCGGTGGCGGACAGCTCGACGTGGAAGTCGTTGGGCACCAGTCGGCGCTGCCGGCTCAGCACCTGCGCGTTGTTGTCGCACTCGCGCTGCAGCGCGGCGGCGATCTCGACGGGCTGCACGGCACTGCGGAAGGCCCGCGCGAAGACGCCGGAGATCACGGTCTCGAGCCGCTGCTCGAAGCGCTGCAAGGGGTTCATCGTCAGGCCTCCTCTCGTCGAACCGTCGTGGTGGGCAGGCATCAACGACCGCCCGACCGGTGCGGCCGAGCGTACCGGCCGGGTGCTGCTCCGCCACGGTGGCGCCCCGGCGTCCGGCCGATTGGGAGGGCCTGTCGGGGGTGGGGTAGCCTGAGCCCGCTTCTTGCGCGAGTGGCGGAACGGCAGACGCGCTGCGTTCAGGTCGCAGTGTCCGAAAGGGCGTGGGGGTTCAAATCCCCCCTCGCGCACACAGCGATCAGGGCCCCCGACCAGACGGTCGGGGGCCCTGTGCGTTCCCCGGACGAGCGACGGAAACTACTCCGCTCTGGGTGAGGCGCCCCTCCCTGTCGACGCCTACGTTCGAGCCACGGAATCGGCGCGGCAACGTCCGACGTAGACGACAGGAGAGTCGCTGATGACGACGGAGCATGCAGTCCCTGGTGCCGCGAGCCCGACGGTCGATCCGGTCAGCGCCGACGCGGCACAGGTCGCCCAGGCGTTCGGAGTCGCGCCCGAGACCGGCCTGTCCGCGCAGGAGGCGAAGGCGCGGCTGGAGTCGATGGGCGCCAACCGTCTCTCGGAGACCGCCAAGGAGTCCGGCCTGAAGGCCTTCCTGCGGCAGTACCAGGACTTCATGCAGGTGATCCTCCTGGTGGCGGCCGTCGTCAACCAGCTCGTCACGCAGGAGACCGGGACCACGGTGCTGCTGGCCGGCCTGACCGTGTTCAACGCCGTGATCGGGCTGCGCCAGGAGTCCAAGGCGGAGGAGAGCGTCAAGGCGCTGGCCCAGATGATGAAGACGATCGCGCGGGTGCGCCGCGACGGCCAGGCCGTCGAGATCGACGCCCAGGAGCTGGTGCCCGGCGACGTCGTGCTGGTCGAGGCGGGCAACCTGATCCCCGCCGACGGCCGCGTCTACCTCGCGGCGACGCTGGAGATCGAGGAGGCGGCGCTGACCGGCGAGAGCCTGCCGGTCGGGAAGTCGGTCGAGCCCGTGATGGGCGAGGACGTGCCGCTCGGAGACCGGACGTGCATGGCGTACATGAACACCTCCGTCACCCGCGGCCGCGGCGAGATGATCGTGACGGCCACGGGCATGAAGACCGAGATCGGCCACATCGCCAACATGCTCGCCAGCGCCGAGACCAGCAAGACGCCGCTGCAGAAGCAGCTCGACTCGCTGTCCAAGATCATCGCGAGCATCGCCGGCGTGGCGCTGCTCCTCGTCCTCATGCTCGGCCTCGCCCGCGGCGAGTCCTTCGACACCCTCTTCGTCACCGGCGTCGCTCTCGCGGTGGCCGCCATCCCGACCGGGCTGCCGGCCGTGGTGACCGCCCTGCTGTCGATGGGCACCCGGGAGATCGCCAACCGCCACGCCATCGTCAAGCGGCTGCCGGCGGTGGAGACGCTGGGCTCGACCTCCGCGATCTGCTCGGACAAGACCGGCACCCTGACCCTCAACAAGATGACCGCCCGGCAGCTGCTCATCCCCGGCCAGAACCGTTACACGGTCTCCGGCGAGGGCTACAGCACGGCCGGCGACATCACCCATGTCGGCGGGCAGAACCACGACCTCGACCCCTACCTCCTGCCGATGGTGCTGTGCGCGGACGCCGTGCTCGACGGGGAGAGCCTGATCGGTGACCCCACCGAGGGCGCGCTGATCGTGCTGGGAGCGAAGGGCGGGCTGGACATCGCCGGCACCCGGTCGGCGCTGCCACGGGTCGCCGAGGTGCCGTTCGACTCCGACTACAAGTTCATGGCGACGTTCCACGAGATGACGGCGGACGACGGCCGCCCCGTCGTCCGCTGTTACGTCAAGGGCGCACCCGACGTGCTGATCGCGCGAGCGACCACCTTCCGGAGCCCCGACGGGACCCTGGTGCCGATCACCCCGGACAACCAGCACCTGGCCCTCGAGGCGAACGACAACATCGCGAACGCCGGCGAGCGCGTCATGGTCGTCGCCCAGCGCGACCTCGACCCGCAGGTCATCCAGGCCGGGGGCGACCTGATCGACCACGTCCGCGACCTCACCCTGCTCGCCATGGTCGGCATCGTCGACCCGCCGCGGGCGGAGGCGAAGGCGGCGATCGCGGAGTGTCGGGACGCCGGGATCCGGGTCCGGATGATCACCGGCGACCACGCCAGCACCGCGGCGGCCATCGCCACCGAGCTGGGCATCCCCGGTCGGGCGGTGACGGGCCACGAGTTCGCCTCGATGACCGACGAGGAGCTGCTGGGGCAGCTCGACGACATCGGCGTCATCGCCCGGGTGGCGCCGGAGGACAAGGTCCGGCTCGTGACCCTGCTCAAGCGGATGGGCAACGTGGTCGCGATGACCGGTGACGGCGTCAACGACGCGCCGGCGCTGAAGACCGCGGACATCGGTGTCGCCATGGGCATCACCGGCACGGAGGTCTCCAAGCAGGCCGCCGTGATGATCCTGACCGACGACAACTTCGCCACCATCGTCGGAGCGGTGTCCTACGGCCGGACCCTCTACGACAACCTGCTGAAGTACCTGCGGTTCCAGATGTCGACCCTGGTGGCCTACATCGCCGTCTTCCTCGCTGCCGGTGTCCTCGACATCGCCAACGGTTCACCCCTGAACCCGCTGCAGATCCTGTGGCTCAACATGGTGGTGGACATCCCCCTCGCGATCGCCCTCGGCTTCGACCAGCCGGCGCGCGGCCTGATGGCCCGCCCTCCGCGCCCCATGAGTGCGCCGGTCCTCTCGCGCGCCAACTGGATCCGCCTGTGCATCCAGGGTGCCGTGATGACCGTCGGGGCGCTGGTGGCCTACCAGATCGGCGACGCCCAGGAGGGCGCCGTGGTCGCTGCGACGATGCTGCTCACGACGCTGTCGCTGTTCCACCTGGCGGGGGCGCTGCTGTGCCGCGACCAGGTGAACACGATCTTCGACCGGGACGCACTCCCGGCCGTGACCCAGCTGCGACGCTACGGGCTCGCACTCCTGGCCATCATCCTCATCACCAGCATCGACTTCCTGCAACGCATCTTCGGCACCACCGGCCTGACCTTCGCCCAGTGGTGCATCTGCACCGGCCTCGCCGCCACGCTGATCGTCGTCGACGAGCTGATCAAGGTCATC
The DNA here is from genome assembly GCF_056401175.1 of Nocardioides sp. P4_G10. NCBI lineage: Bacteria > Bacillati > Actinomycetota > Actinomycetes > Propionibacteriales > Nocardioidaceae > Nocardioides > Nocardioides sp. P4_G10. Next base: position 15,375 of record NZ_JBFUJV010000008.1, read on the forward strand.
GGCCGACGCCGCCGGCCGGCGTCCGACGTCGTGGCGCTTCCGACGCTGGTCCCCGCCCGCGCGTGAGGCACGGCACCACCGACGCCCTCGAGCACTGAGGCGTCCGGACGGTCGGCATACTCGGCCGCGTGACCGACCGCGCACCCCACCCCACCGCCGCCGGCCTGGCCGAGCCGCTGCGGTCGCGCTGGAGCCCGAGCGTGTACGACGACGCGCACCGGTTGAGCAGCACCGAGGTCGAGACCTTGCTGCGCGCGGCCCAGTGGGCGCCGAGCAAGGGCAACACCCAGCCCTGGGCCTTCTTCGTCTGCGTCCCGGGCACCCCCCAGCACGACACGCTCGTCGCGACCCTGAGCCGCGGCAATGCCGGCTGGGTGCCGCGCGCCTCGGTCGTCTTCGTCGCCACTGCCCAGGTGCGCGAGAGCAACGAGCCGGACGCGGCGCCGTACAGCGACCACGCCCTCTACGACGTCGGCCAGGCCGCGGCCCACCTGACCCTGCAGGCCGGGGCGATGGGCCTGCACACCCACCAGTTCGCCGGCTTCGACCACGACGCGCTCGCCGAGGCGCTCGGCGTTCCCGCCACCCACCGGGTGCTCACCGGCATCGCGGTCGGGGTGCCGGGCGACCCCGCCGAGGTCGACGAGCGCACCGCCGCGCGCGACCGGCGCGACCGCGCACGCAGGCCGCTGGGCGAGTGGGTGTTCGGTGAGCGGTTCGGCGAACCGTTCGTGCCGGCGTCGCTGGCAGACTCTGGGGCATGACCTCTCTCTCCGACTTCTCGGCCGCCGCGATCGACGGCACCGACACCGACCTCGCGCAGTACGACGGCAAGGTCGTGCTGGTGGTCAACACCGCCTCGCAGTGCGGGTTCACCGGCCAGTACAAGGGCCTGCAGCAGCTCCAGGACAGCTACGCCGACCAGGGCCTGGTCGTCCTCGGCTTCCCGTGCGACCAGTTCGGCAACCAGGAGCCGGGCGACGAGGCGGAGATCTCCGACTTCTGCGAGCGCAACTTCGGCGTGACGTTCCCGCTGTTCTCCAAGGTCGACGTCAACGGCGACGACGCGCACCCGCTCTTCGAGTGGCTCAAGGACTCCAAGGGCGGCCTGCTCGGCAGCAAGATCAAGTGGAACTTCACCAAGTTCCTCGTCGGCCGCGACGGCCAGGTCATCGACCGCTACGCACCGCAGACCGAGCCGGAGAAGCTGTCGGGCGACATCGAGAAGGCGCTGTGACCCGGGCCGGCGTCCTCGCCGCGGCGGTCGTCGCCGCGGTGGTGGCGTCGGCGGCGCCCGCGGGAGCGGGTCTCGTGACGGTCGCAGAGCGACCTCCTCGACCGGCGATGAGGACCGCCGACGTGGTCGTCGGCACCGGCACTCCCGCGTCGTGCACCTCAAGCGCGGTCGTGCGCGCCGTGGCCAAGGGCGGCGTGATCGGCTTCGCCTGCGGTCCCGACCCCGTGACCATCGCGATGAAGAAGACTGCCAAGGTGGTCAACACCTCCGCGCGAGTCGTCCTCGACGGCGGCGGCAAGGTGACCCTGAGCGGTGAGGGCCAGCGGCGGATCCTCTACATGAACACCTGTGACAAGTCCCAGGTCTGGACGACGTCGCACTGCAACGACCAGGCGGAGCCGCGGCTCGTGCTGAAGCGGATGCGCCTCGTCCGCGGCAACAGCACGGGGGAGACGACGGACGGCGGCGGTGGTGGCGCGGTCTTCGTGCGCGGCGGCCGGCTCACGATCGTCGACTCGACCTTCGCCGACAACCGCTGCGACCGCACCGGCCCCGACGTGGGCGGGGCAGCCGTCCGGGTGCTCGACCAGCACCGCGACCGGCCGGTCGTCGTACGCCGCTCCACCTTCACCGGCGGCCGGTGCAGCAACGGCTCGGCGCTGAGCAGCATCGGCGTCTCGTGGCGCGTCAGCGGGTCGACGTTCACGGGCAACCGCGCGATCGGGCGCGGCGCCAACCCGGCGCGACCCGGCAGCCCCGGCGGCGGGTCGGGCGGCGCGATCTACCTGGACGGCGACGACATCCACCTGACCGTGGAGGACTCCACGATCACCGGCAACCGCGCCCGCGAGGGTGGTGGCGCGATCTTCTTCGTCTCCAACGACCGCACCGGCACCCTCACCATCGACGGCTCGCGGCTGACCGACAACCCGAGCGACGGCTTCGAGACGATCCCGGGGATCTTCTTCCTCGGGGCGAGCCGGACGATCACCGACTCGGTGGTGCGCTAGCCGCGCTCGGTCGGCGGCTGGCGCCAGACGAGCGACGCCACACGCGGCGCACCGGTGGCCTGCCCGAGCAGCGCGGCGGTGGACCGGGCGTGCGCGAGGGAGAGGAGCGGGTGGTCGCGGTCGCGGAGGTAGGTGTCGTACATCGCGCGGTAGTGGGCGGTCTTGCGGTCGACGGTGCCGTCGTGGCCGAAGTGCTCGACCGGTGTGCCGCCGTCGATCGCCAGCCCGGTCATCGCGGTGTGGTCGAGCAGGACCTCGCGGCCGCCGTCCCACCGCAGCGAGGTCTGCTTGCTGCTGTCGCCGGTGTGCCAGTTGGCGCTCAGGACGCCCGCGCCCGTGGCGAAGCCGACCTCGGTGACCGAGCGCGAGCCGTCGGGCGCCGCGCTGTGCGCGCGCACCTCGCAGCCGCTCACGAACCGGGCGAGCAGGCCGAGCTGGTTGGGCCCCGAGTCGACCCACGTCGAGACGTAGCTCGCGCGGCGGGTCGGCGGCATCGTGACGTAGGGGTCGTTGAAGGTCGACACGACGACGGCGGGCTCGCCCCAGCCTCGCGCCGCCACCAGCCCGACGGCCCAGCCCACCTCGGGGGAGAACGCGAAGTGGTTGACCACCCGGACCCGGGCGGCGGCGTCTCCGCGTGGCTCGAGCGCGTCGAGCGCCACCGGGTCCTCGGTCAGCGGCTTCTCCGACAGCACGTCCGCGTCGGTGTGGCCGAGCAGCCGCTCCACCAGGTCGAGGTGCGTGCTGGTCGGGGTGGCCAGCACGAACAGGTCGGGCTCCTCGACGCCACCGGACCGCAGGTCGGCCAGCACGGCGTCGAGCCCGTCGTACGCCGGGACGCCGGCCGTCTCGCGGGCCGTCGGCGAGGGGTCGACGGCGAGGACGACGGTCGTGTCCGCCCGGGCCGCGAGGGTGCGGAGGTGCACCTGCCCGATGACCCCGAGGCCCAGCAGACCCACGGTGAGCGGGCCGGTGTGTGCGGCTGGCATGGGTCGATGGTGGTGAACGACCGGTCCGCCCGCAACCCCGGACCCGGGCCGACAGGGGCACCGGCAGACTGGCGGCATGGTGGAGCCGACCGAGGACGAGAAGTGGCTGGTCGTCGACGGCCGGAGCTGGCGGCGTACGGACCCGGCGATCCCGGCGGACGCCCTCGCGCGACTGACGTCGCACCTGGGCCGCGGCCGGTCGGGCGTGCGCACGGCGTCGTCCGAGGCCGAGCTCGAGGCCACCCGGCACCGGACCCAGCTGGCCAAGGTCGGGCTCGGCGAGCGGGGCACGCCGTGGTGGGAGCAGACCGCGTCCGAGCGCAGTGAGCGCTGGGAGTCAGCGTTGGGGGGGCTGGACGCGCTGGACGACCAGAGCTAGCCGAGCGAGGGCGCGTCGGGGCCGACGCGCTCGGCCAGCCACTGCGCCACCTGCTCCTCCGACGGTGCGAGCCCGTCGCTGATGACGTGGGGCGCGACGCGGGAGAAGTAGTCGGTGACGAGGTTGTCGGACTCCCGCACGAGCATCCCGGCGGCCTCTCCGTCGACGATCCACGACCCGAGCACCACGCGGTTGCCCTCGAAGCTCGGCAGGTCGGTGTAGGCCTGGTAGACCCAGCCCTCGGCGCCGTACCCACCGGGCATCACGACGTCCTCGAGGGTGTCGTCGAGGTGGATGCGGATGTTGTCGCCCTCGCGCCCGTGCAGCGGCTTGGCGACCCAGCGCTCGAGGTCGCGCGGCTCGTCGAAGTACGCCGGCAGCAGCAGGCGGTGGCGCGGGAACAGCTCCCACAGCACCGGCAGCAGCGCCTTGGTGCTGAGCAGCGCCTTCCACGCCGGCTCGATCCACCGCGTCGGGCGCGACTCCTGCTGCTCGACGACGTGGCGGCCGAACGGCTCGGCCAGCATCTCCTCCCAGGCGTAGAGCTTGAAGGCGTTGCGCAGCGGCTCGTCGTGGACGTCGCGGTAGTCGCGGGTCTCGGGGTTCCAGCCGACCTCGGCCATCGGGTGCGCCATCGTGATCCAGCCGGCCTGCACGGCGGCGTCCATCAGGTAGTGGACGGTCATCTCCATCTCGCCGCCGTCGTAGGAGTCCTCCTCGCCCAGGTCGTAGAGGAAGTGCATCCGGTCGCCGTCGAAGTGCCCGGACCGCCGCAGCTTGCGCCACCCGGCGACCAGCCGGTCGTGGACGGAGTTCCACTGGTCCATCTCCGGCATCACGTCCTCCATCCAGTTCCACTGGACGATCCCGGTCTCCACGAGGCCGGTGGGGGTGTCGCCGTTGATCTCGAGCATCTTGATCGACCCGTCGGCGCCGTACGCCAGGTCGAAGCGGGCGTAGAGCGCCGGGTCGTCGGCCTCGATCGAGCGTCGTACGACACCCAGCGAGCCGGGCGGGAGGCCGAGCCGCTCGTCGGTCATCGTCGTCGCCATGTGGGTGACTGCCTGCAGGCACATCGCCCACAGCTCCTCGGTGGCGGCCTCGAGCGCCTCCACCTCCTCCATGGTCACCTCGTACCAGGCGTCCTCGTTCCAGTAGGGCAGCTCGGAGCCGTCGGGCATCTTCGTGGTCGGGAAGACCAGTCCCTGCTCGACGACGGTGTCGCGCCAGCCCTCACGCGCCCGCGACCGGTGCCGCCACATCTCCTCGACCCCTGCCCGGTCAGGCGATGCTGGCGCACACGATGGCGCCGACCGAGAGGGCGACCGCCGCGGCGACCTGGGCGAGCGGGCGTACGGGCCCCGGGGCGGTGACGATCTGGCGCAGGTCGCCCGGGGTGATCGCCTCGACGGCGAAGAACATGAGGGTGTTGAGGGCGATGCCGACCGCGCCGAAGGCGACGGTCCACACCAGCGCAGAGCCGAGCGACGTCTCGCCGTTGGTCCAGATGGCGGTGAAGAGCACCGCCGCGTTGGAGACCAGCCACGCGGAGGTGACCACGCCCGCGCCCTTGGAGTGGGCGTGCACCGACTCGTTGCCGTTCTCGTCGACGCCGCGGAGGTGGGTGCCGAGGTGGCCGGGCGTGGCGAGGTCCAGCACGTAGTAGGCCACCACGAGCATCGCGCCCCCGACGAGGGCGTAGGCGACGGCGTGGAGGAGGGCGTCGAACAGGTCGGTCACGGAAGTCTCCTGGGAGTGGTGCCTGAGCGGTGCGGTGCAGTGCTGGGTGGTCGGGTGCGGGACGGTCCGGCTCAGCCGAAGCCGCGCGAGCTGCCGCCGAAGCCACCCTTGGTGGTCGCGGACTTCACGGTCGAGCCGCCGGTGGTGGGCAGGCCGCCGCGCTGCACCGTGCCGTTGAGGGTGCGGCCGTTGAAGGTGCCGCCGGTCACCGTCGAGCCGACGCCGGGGACGACCGACCTCGCGGCGAGGTAGTACCAGAAGAAGCCGGCGCCGGTCCCGTTGTAGTCGGAGTCGTCGTCGCACTGGTCGTCGGCGACGCGCTCCTCGGTGTCCGGGTCGACGCACACGGCGGCGTAGTCGGCACTGGAGGCGCACCCGGTCAGGCTGCTGGCCATCAGCGCGGTGATGCCCAGCGAGATGCTGGTCGAGCGCATGCGGCGGCGGGTGGGCGTGGTCATCGGGGTCCTCCCGGACGGTCCTGGTGGGTCGAGCTCGTCGGCGTGCGCGGTCCGGCCTACGCGGCGACGAGGTCGGCGTACTCGGGGTGCTTCTTGATGTAGGACGCCACGTAGGGGCAGTCGGGTCGCACCGTCAGCCCGCGTGAGCGGGCGTCGTCGAGCGCCGAGCGGGCGAGCGTCGAGGCGTGGCCCTGCCCGCTGAAGGCGGGCGGCACCTCGGTGTGGATCAGCCGGATCACGTCGCCGTTGAGGCGGTAGACGAGGAAGCCGACGAGCTGGTCGCCGGATCGCAGCTCGTAGCGGTGGCTGTCGGGAACGTCCACGAACTCTGTGTCCACAACCTGAGCCTAGTCGCAGGTGACTTGCCCGTAACCCCGCCCGGGGGAGAGGGTGCGGGCATGGCAGCAACCGCATCGTCGTACTCGATCACCATGCGGTTGTACACCGCGGCCGACCACAGCGTGGTCGGCGCGGTCGCGACCACCATCGCGAAGAACGGGGGCGTCGTCACCGCGATCGACGTCGCCGAGTCGCGACACGACCGCCTCACCGTCGACGTGACCTGCTCGGCCGCCGACGCCACCCACTCGCAGGAGCTCGTCGCGGCCGTGTCGGGCGTCGAGGGCGTGAAGGTGCACAAGGTCAGCGACCGCACGTTCCTGCTCCACCTCGGCGGCAAGATCAGCGTCCAGTCCAAGGTGCCGCTGCGCACCCGCGACGACCTCTCGATGGCCTACACGCCCGGAGTCGGCCGCGTGTCGATGGCGATCCACGACAACCCCGAGGACGTCCGCAAGCTCACCATCAAGGGCAACTCGGTCGCCGTCGTCACCGACGGCTCGGCAGTCCTCGGTCTCGGCAACATCGGTCCCGGCGCGGCGATGCCGGTGATGGAGGGCAAGGCCGCGCTGTTCAAGCGCTTCGCCGACATCGACGCCTGGCCGATCTGCCTGGCCAGCCAGGACACCGACGAGATCGTCAAGGCCGTCGAGATGATCGCCCCCGGCTTCGGCGGCATCAACCTCGAGGACATTGCCGCCCCGCGCTGCTTCGAGATCGAGGCCAGGCTGCGTGAGTCGCTCGACATCCCGGTCTTCCACGACGACCAGCACGGCACCGCGATCGTGGTGCTCGCCGCGCTGACCAACGCGCTGCGCTGCGTGGAGAAGCAGCTCGCCGAGGTGCGGATCGTCGTCTCCGGTGCCGGCGCTGCCGGCACCGCCATCGTCACGCTGCTCCTCGCCGCGGGCGCGAAGGACGTCGTCGTCGTCGACCGCGAGGGCGCCCTCGCCGCCGGGGACGAGTCGCTGTCCACCGCCCACGCCGAGCTGGCCGCCGCGACCAACCCGCGCCTGGCGACCGGGTCGCTGCGCGAGGTGCTCGTCGACGCCGACGTCTTCGTCGGCGTGTCCGCGCCGGGCATCCTCGACCCCGAGTGGATCCCGACCATGGCGCCCAAGCCGGTTGTCTTCGCCCTCGCGAACCCCGACCCGGAGGTCGACCCGGCCGAGGCCGACAAGTACGCCGCCGTGGTGGCCTCGGGCCGCTCCGACTACCCCAACCAGATCAACAACGTGCTGGCCTTCCCCGGCGTCTTCCGCGGCCTCCTCGACGCCGGCGCCACCGAGGTGACCGTCGACATGCTGCTGCGCGCCGCCCAGGCGATCGCCGACACCGTGAGCGCCGAGGAGCTGCACGCGGCGTTCATCATCCCGAGCGTGTTCCACCCCGACGTGACCAAGCGCGTGGCGTCGGCGATCAGCGGCCGCGAGGGCTGAGCCTGGTGTCGGAGTCCCCGCTCGAGCGGGGACCCCGACAGGCGCGGCGACGCGGCCCGGGCTCAGGTGGGCCCGACCTTCCGCGGCCACCAGAACGTGTCGCCGAGGGTGAGCGCGAGCGCCGGGACCAGCACCGTGCGGACCACGAGCGTGTCGAGCAGCACGCCGACGAAGATGATCGCGCCGAGCTGGGCGAGCACCACGAGCGGCAGCACGCCGAGCACCGCGAAGACGGCGGCGAGCAGGATGCCGGCGCTGGTGATCACGCCGCCGGTGGCGGTCAGCGCGCGGAGCATGCCGGTGCGGGTGCCGTGCTCGCGCGCCTCCTCGCGGGCCCGGGTGACGAGGAAGATGTTGTAGTCGACGCCGAGCGCGACGAGGAACAGGAACGCCAGCAACGGCACCCCGGTGTCCATCGCCTCGAAGCCGAACACCGTCTGGAAGAGCCACCACGACGCACCCATGGCCGCGGCGTACGTCGCCACGACCGTCGCGACGAGCAGCAGCGGCGCCACGATCGAGCGCAGCAGCAGGAGCAGCGCGCCGAGGACGAGCAGCAGGATGAGCGGCAGGATCACCTGCCGGTCGCTCGCGGCGTACTCCTCCGCGTCGATCGACTCGGCGTCACCGCCGCCGACGTGGGTGTCGTCGAAGTCGGCGACCGCCGTGCGGACGTCGAGCACCACCTGCTTGGCCTCGTCGCTGCCCGGGGTCGCGTCGGGCACGGCGTCGATGCGCGCGATGCCGTCACCGGTGCTGGTGATGCGCGCCGAGTCGACGCCGTCCACCTTCTCCACCGTGGCGAGGACCGTCTTCGGCTCGTCCTTGGTGAGGACCTGGACGGGGTCGCTCGTGCCTGCCGGGAACGACTCGCCCAGCCGCTCCGCGGCCGCGATGGCCTCGGGCTGCTGCAGGAACTGGTCGGCCGGGTCGAGGCCGGTCGTGATGGACGTCGCGCCGATGGACAGGACCGCCAGCCCCGCCACCGTCGCCGCGACGAAGGTCCGCGGACGGCGGGAGACGGCGTCGCCGACCCGGCGCCACACGCCGCGGGAGTCCACGAGGACGGCGTCCCCGACGTGGGGGACGCGCGGCCAGAACACCCACCGGCCGAACAGCACCAGCGCCGCCGGCAGCACGACGAGGGCGAACGTCGCGGCGATCACCACGCCGACGGCACACGCGAGACCCAGACCCCGGGTGGTCGGGATCGCCGAGAGCAGCAGGGTGAGCAGGCCGAGCACGACCGTAGTGGAGCTCGAGAGCACCGCCTCGAAGGTCCGGCTGAGCGCGTGCGCCATCGCCTCGTGCCGTGACTCGGTGGTCTTGAGCTCGTCGCGGTAGCGCGATATCAGCAACAGGGCGTAGTCGGTGCCGGCGCCGAAGACGAGCACGCTGAGGATGCCGACGGTCGACTCGTCCCACGCCACGTTGACGGCCTCGAGCACGTTGGTCGACACGATCGCGGCGAAGCGGTCGGCCACACCGACGACCGTCAGCGGCACCAGCCACAGCACGGGGCTCCGGTAGGTGATGATCAGCAGGATCGCCACGACCGCGGCGGTCGCGGCGAGCAGCCGGATGTCGGCCCCGTCGAAGACCTGCCCGATGTCGGCCTGGATGGCCGCAGGACCGGTCACCTGGACCTCCACGCCGTCGGGCGCGTCCTCGCGCAGCTGGTTGCGCAGCTCCTCGACCTTGTCGATGTTGTCGGTGTTGGAGGCGGAGACCACCGGTACGGCGACGATCGCCGCGGTCTTGTCCTCGGACACCACGACGGGGGACTGCTGCCCCTCGCCGCCACCGGGCGGTCCGCCCTGGGACCCGCCCTCAGGCCCGCCCTGGGACCCGCCCGGCTGGCCGGACGCGCCGTCCGGGGCGCCGTCCGGGGCGCCCTCCGGTGCGCCCTGTCCATCGGCCCGCTCGGCGGACTGCGAGAGCAGAGCGGTCCCCTGCTTGGTCAGCTCGTCCTGGGTCGCCTGGTCGAGCTCGCCGGAGTCGGCGGTCCACAGCACGATGGCGACCTGGCCCTCGTCGTCGGGCAGCTGTTCCTCGAGCTCGACCGCCAAGGTGCTGTCGGCGCCGACGGGCAGTGTGTCCAGGGCCGAGCTCTCACGCTCGCCCTCCGGCACGAACGCGATCACGAAGATCGCGAAGAAGATCGGCACGATCGCGAAGAACCAGGCCAGCCTGCGTCCGGCGATCGCCCGAGCGGGCGCGGGGGTGTGGTGGGAGGGCACGACGTCTCCTCGGGGAGATAGCTAGGGAGGGTGATTGCTAACTAAGTTACTTATCAAGTTATCGGTAGTATCATCCCGGGGGCAAGCCGAGACGACGACGGAGGTGGGGCGCCCGTGACGGACGACCAGCACGCTGTCGCGCCCCCGCCCTGGGTGGGCCGCGGCGAGGAACGGCCAGTGCAACCGCCGACGCTGCTCGCGCTGCGCGACCTCGTCGCGGCCGGGAGCCGGGTCAACCACGTCGTGTCGCGACGAGCCGGGCTCAGCGAGTCGGAGCTGGTGACGCTCGAGCACCTCAGCCGCGAGCAGATCGGCCCCGCGGAGGTCGCCCGACGGCTTGAGGTCTCGACCGCCGCCGCGACCGGCATCGTCGACCGCCTCGTCGCGCGCGGCCACGTCGAGCGCCGCCCCCACGAGCTCGACCGCAGGCGCACCGAGCTGCACATCACCGGCTCCGGGCGTGCGGAGATCATCGGTCACCTGATGCCGATGTTCCGCGCCCTCGACCAGCACGACGCGACCTTCAGCGAGGAGGAGAAGGCCGTCGTCCAGCGCTACCTCCGCGGCGCGACGGCGGCGTTCGAGCGGGTGCTGGACGACTGAGGGCAGCGGTGCCTGAGCCACCTTCCACGGCACCTGGAGGTGGCTGGCTCACCGCTCGTCGGCGCGTCGCCGTACGCCACGCCCGGGGGCGGTGCGCCACCCACGTTCGCCGAGCCAGGAAGGTGGCTGGGGCACCGCCCGCCAGCCCAGTCGTCGTCCGGGGTCAGTCCTCGATGCCGGCCATGCGGTGCGCCACGAGCGCGGCGCCGACGATGCCGGCGCGGTTCTGCAGCGTCGCGGGGACCATCTCGGTCTCGGCCTTGATCAGGTGGCCGAACTTGTCCCAGGACTTGCTGACGCCGCCGCCGATCACGAACAGGTCGGGGGAGAACAGCCGCTCGAGGTGGCGGAAGTAGGCCGTCAGGCGCTCCGACCACTCCTCCCAGGACAGGCCCTCGCGCTCGCGGGCGCTGGTCGCCGTGGTCGCCTCCGCGACGGCGCCGTCGAGCTCGAGGTGACCCATCTCGGAGTTGGGGACGAGCTGGCCGTCCCAGATCATCGCCGAGCCGATGCCGGTGCCGAGCGTGATGACCATGACCAGTCCGCCGCGGCCCTTCGCGGCGCCGTACTCCGCCTCGGCGAGGCCCGCGGCGTCGGCGTCGTTGACCACGTGCACCTCACGCCCGAGGGCGGCGGTGAAGATCGCGTCGGCGTCCTCGCCGATCCACGACTTGTCGATGTTGGCCGCCGAGTGCACCACGCCCCGGCGGACGATGCCGGGCACGGTGACGCCGACGGGCCGTGTGGAGGCCGGGAAGCTGTCGATGATCTGGCCGAAGACACCGGCGACCGCCTGCGGTGTCGCGGGGCGCGGGGTGTCGATCCGGATCCGGTCGTGCGCGAAGTCGCCGACCTCGAGGTCGACAGGGGCGCCCTTGATGCCGGTGCCGCCGAAGTCGATGCCGAAGGGGTGTTCCATGGCGACCAACCTATCGCCAGCCGCTCGCGGGTGTGACGGGGGCAACACCGGGCGAGACGAGCCGCCGCACCGGCTTGACAGAAAGACTGGTCTTGTCAACCGAGTTTACACATCCTATGGTCGTGTAAACCCGACGGCAGGAGGTCACGACGATGGCCGGCTACCCCACCCGACCAGCCCCCAGCGGCACCGTCCCCGACGGCACCACCGAGCTCTGGACCGACAGCAAGCGCTACCTCTGGCTCATCGGCCTGGTCGTGCCGAGCCTGGCGTTCGTCGCCTTCGGCGGCTACGTCGCGACCGGCTGGAGCGTGTGGTTCTGGGTAGGACCGATCGTCATCCTCGGCATCGTGCCGGCGATCGACCTCGTCGCCGGCCTCGACCGCTCGAACCCCCCGGACGACGTGATCGAGGCGCTCGAGCAGGACCGCTACTACCGGTGGATCACCTACCTCTTCCTGCCCATCCAGTACGCCGGCTTCCTGGGCGCGATGGCGGTGGTCGGCGGCTGGGACGTCCTCGGCGTGCTCGCCGACCAGCCGCTGTCGACGATCGACCGGGTCGGCCTGGCGATCTCGATCGGCTGCATCGGCGGCATCGGCATCAACACCGCCCACGAGCTCGGCCACAAGAAGGAGGCCCACGAGCGCTGGCTGTCCAAGATCGCGCTGGCCCAGGTCTGCTACGGCCACTTCTACATCGAGCACAACCGCGGCCACCACGTCCGGGTCGCCACCCCCGAGGACCCTGCGAGCGCCCGGCTGGGGGAGAGCTTCTATGCGTTCTGGCCGCGCACGGTCGGCGGATCACTGAGGTCCGCGTGGCGGCTGGAGAAGCGGCGACTCGCACGACGCAAGCAGTCCTCGTGGCGCCTCGACAACGACGTCCTCAACGCGTGGCTGATGACCCTCCTCCTCTGGACGGCGGTGCTGGTCGCCTTCGGCATCGAGGTGCTGCCGTTCCTCCTCATCCAGGCGGTCGTCGGCTTCTCGCTGCTCGAGGTCGTCAACTACATGGAGCACTACGGGATGCTGCGGCAGAAGGTCGGCGCGGGGGACCGCGAGCGCTACGAGCGCGTCCTGCCCGGCCACAGCTGGAACTCCAACAACATCGCGACCAACGTCCTGCTCTACCACCTGCAGCGCCACAGCGACCACCACGCCAACCCGACCCGGCGCTACCAGACGCTGCGCGACTTCGAGGAGAGCCCGGTGCTGCCGACGGGCTACGCCGGGATGATCGTGCTCGCGGCCGTGCCGGCCGTCTGGCGGCGGGTGATGGACCAGCGGGTCGTCGACCACTTCGCCGGCGACGTGTCGCTCGCCAACATCAGCCCGCGCAAGCGCGTGACGTACCTCGAGCGCTACGGCGCCACGAGTCGAGTGCGCAGCCCCGAGGGGACCACGACCGCCTCCGCACTCGACCCGGGGACGGAGGTGCTGGCGGCGCGCTGCCCGGGCTGCGAGTACGTCTACGAAGTCGCGGCCGGTGACGAGCACGAGGGCTTCGCGGCCGGTACGGCCTGGGCGGACGTCCCCGAGGACTGGTCCTGTCCCGACTGCGGGGTGCGCGAGAAGGTCGACTTCGTCCCCTGCCCGCCCCAGCGCTCGGTGGTGTGAGCCTCAGCCCACGACCTCGCGCCGGTCGTCGGCGAGGCGCCGGGTGAGCCCGGCCCGGTCGAGCCGGTCGAGCAGCGGCAGCACCAGCCGGCGCGAGGTGCCGAGGTCCTGACGGGCCGCGCTGGTGGTGAAGGGCTGCTCGAGCAGCGCCAGGCGGGCCGCCGCTGCCTCCGCCGCCCCCGGCAACAGGACGAGTCCCGGGGCGACGCGCCACAGCAGCCCCGCGCGCTCGGCCGCCCCGAGGGCGCGGTCGTCGAGGCCGAGATCGCGGAGCCGGTCGGCGGTGGGAGCGGCGAACGGCGCGGCCTCCAGCTCACGTCGTACGACGTCGACGGCGGCAGCCACGGCCGTCGGGAGGCCCGCCCCGGGCGACCTGACCCGTCCACCGACGACCTGCAGCGGCGCGCGGACCAGCGGCGCGACGAGGTCGGGGCTCGGCAGGCGGAGCCGGTCGGCCAGCACGGTCAGCGGGACGTCGGGGTCGAGTGGATGGGTGCGGGCGTGCTCCTCGACGAGGGGCACCAGTCGCTCCGCCATCGCCCCGACCAGCGCCGGGCTGACCAGCCAGGGTCCGGCCTCGAGGTGGTCGCCGGACGTCACGGGCACACCGATGCGGCGCAACCGGTCGCGGTGCGCGAGCCCACGGCGGGCGAGCTCGTCGGCCAGTCGCGGGGTGCCGTCGGCGCCGGCGAGCTGCGCGGCACGCCGCTCGGCCGCACCCCGTCGACGCAGCCGCGGTGGGTCGGGGTCGAGGACGTCGACGCGCCAGAGCCGGCGGTCGCCCGGGTCCCGCAGCAGCATCCGGTCGCCCACCCGCAGCGGCAGGGCGCGCTCGAGCGTGAGCCTGGCGATGCCGCCGCGCGGGTCGCCGAGCGGGCGGTGCCGGACCGCGACGTCCGCGGCCCCGACGTGCAGCTGCGGGGCGAGCGGAGGACCGGCGTCACCCGTGCCGGGTCCGGGACGCAGGCGTACGTCGACCACCTCGGTGTGGTGCCACGCGTCGGGGGTGGTCAGCACCGTCTCGCGCGCGATCCCGTCGACCTCCCCGGTGAGGTTGAGCGCGACGCGGGCGGTGCCGCTCACCGCGTCGGTGTCCTGCCCGAGCGCCTGCAGTCCGCGCACGCGCACCAGCCGGTCGCCGTCGGCGAGGGTGTCGCCGACCCGGACGGTGCCGGCGGGCAGGGTGCCGGTGACCACGGTGCCCGCGCCCCGCACGGTGAAGCGGCGGTCCACCCAGAGGCGTACGTCGGCGTCCGCGTCGGGTGGTGGCAGCGCGGCGAGCACGTCGGCGAGGGCGGCGCGGAGGTCGTCGAGCCCGGCGCCCGTGCGGCCGCTGACGGCGACGACCGGTGCCCCCGCCAGGCTGGTGCGGGCCACCTCGGCCGTCGCCCGAGCCACGGCGGGCCCGGGGTCGGCGAGGTCGCTGCGCGTGACGGCGACGACCCCGTGGCCGACGCCGAGGGCGTCGAGCGCGGCGAGGTGCTCGGCCGCCTGCGGCATCCACGGGTCGTCGGCCGCGACGACCAGCAGGGCCGCCGGCACCGGACCGATGCCCGCGAGCATCGTGGTGAGGAACCGCTCGTGGCCCGGGACGTCGACGAAGGCCACCTGATCGAGCTCGCCCAGGCCGGGCCACGACGTCCAGGCGTAGCCGAGCTCGATCGTCAGCCCGCGCCGCCGCTCCTCCTCGAGCCGGTCGGGGTCGGTGCCGGTGAGGGCGCGGACCAGGGTGGACTTGCCGTGGTCGACGTGACCCGCGGTCGCGACGACGTGCATCAGGCCCGGCCCGCCCCCGCAGCGCGGCGTACGGCGTCGGAGATGGCGTCGTCCTCGACGGGGTCGACCGCCAGCAGGTCGAGCAGCAGCCGGCCGCGCACCGTGCGACCCAGCACCGGCGGATCGCCGTCGCGCAGTGGTGCGGCAAGGCGCTCGGGCAGCGAGACGGCCGCGCTCGCCAGCTCCACGCCGGGTGCGCCGCCGCCGCCGACCGCGCCCGCGGAGTCGACGACCTCGGCCCCGAGGGCCGCGACCAGGTCGGCGGGCCACGCCCCGACGATCGCGCGCGCCCGTGTCCGGAGGTCCTCGACCGACCGACCGAGCGCGGCCCGCACTGGGGGCACCGGGCCCACCAGGGTCGCCTCGAGGGCGGCCAGGGTGAGCTTGTCGACGCGCAGGGCGCGGGCGAAGGGGTCGCGCCTCAGCCGCTCGACGAGGCCGGCCTCGCCGAGCAGCAGGCCGGCCTGCGGACCACCGAGGAGCTTGTCGCCCGAGGCGGTGACGAGGTCGGCGCCGTCGCGGAGGGCGCGCCCGGCGTCGGGCTCGTCGGGGAGGCGCGGGTGCTGCTCGAGCAGCCCGGAGCCGATGTCGACCACGAGCGGGACCCGTCGCCCCGCGTGCTCGAGGCCGGCGAGCTCGCGGGCCGGCACCGAGGAGGTGAAGCCGGTGACGGCGAAGTTGGAGGGGTGGACCTTGAGCACGAACGCGGTCGAGTCGTCGACCGCCGAGTCGTAGTCGGCGAGGTGCACCCGGTTGGTCGTGCCGACCTCGCGGAGCCGGGCGCCCACGGACTCCATCAGCTCGGGGATGCGGAAGCCGTCGCCGATCTCGACCAGTTCGCCGCGGGCGATGACCACGGTGTCGCGCCCGTCGTCGCCGCGCGCCAGCACCCGCGTGACGAGGGCGAGGGCGGCCGCGCCGTTGTTGACGACGTGGACCCCGCCGGCGTCCGGGACGGCGGCGGCCAGGGCGTCCAGCGCGCCGCGGCCCCGTCGTCCGCGCTGCCCGGTCGCGAGGTCCAGCTCGACGTCGGTGGCCCCGGCCGCCGTGCGGACGGCCTCGACGGCGGCGCCGGACAGCGGCGCGCGGCCGAGGTTGGTGTGGACCACCACCCCGGTCGCGTTGACCACCCGCCGGAGCGTGGTGGCCGACGCCGGGAGTGCCGCGACCGCGGCGTCGGCGACCGCAGCCGGGTCGAGCTCGCCGGCCCGGCACCGCTCCAGCGCCGCGGTGACCGCGTGCTTGACGAGGACCGGCCCCAGCCGGGTCGCGGCGGCCTGCAGGCGTACGTCGGCGAGGACGTGGTCGGTGCGGGGCGTGGCCCGGCGCGGATCTGGCACCCACCCTCCTCGTCCGACGCCCCGGCTCACGGGTGGCTCACGACTGGCTCACGACTGCTCACGACTGGCGGAGGCGGACGGGAATCGAACCCGCCCGACCCAGCTGCTGGGTCGCAACGGTTTTGAGGACCGCGTCCGTCACCAGACGAGAACCGCCTCCACGAGCCAGCCTAGTGCGTCGCGACCCGTCTCGCGGTCGCGATCTCGTCCGCCTGCACCTCCGCGACGTACGCCGACCACGCGGTGAAGCCACCCGCCAGGTCGGTCGCCCGGGGCAGGCCCAGCTGCTGCAGGGTGATGGCCGCGAGGCTCGAGCTGTAGCCCTCGTTGCAGACCAGGACGATGTGCCGGTCGGGGTCGTCGGAGACGGCCAGGCGGTACGGGCTGGTCGGGTCGAGGCGCCACTCGAGCACGTTGCGGTCGACGACGAGCGCGCCCGGCAGCTCACCGTCGCGGAGGCGCTGCTGCACCGGCCGCATGTCGACGACCAGTGCCCCGGCTGCCGCGACGGCCGCGAGGTCCGCGGGCTCGACGCGGTCGAGCGCCTGCTGGCACCGGTCCAGCATGCGAGCGATCGCGGAGTTGTCGCTGTACACGTCTCGACACTAGGCGCGCGTCACGCGCGCCGCCACGGGCAACGGGGTGAGACTGGACGCCCGTCGGCTGCCTACATTGGGCGGGTGAGCACCCGCGCGAGCACGACCGACCAGTCGATCCGCCTCACCCAGTACGCCGCCGGCGGCGGGTGCGCGTGCAAGGTGCCGCCCGGTGAGCTCGAACGCGTGCTGAGCGGGCTCGGTCGGGGACGGGCGTCCGGCGACCTGCTGGTCGGTCTCGACCACGGCGACGACGCGGCCGCCGTACGGATCGATCCGGCCCCCGACGGCACCGGCCGGGCCGTGATCGCCACCGCCGACTTCTTCACCCCGGTCGTCGACGACGCCTACGCCTTCGGGCGCATCGCCGCCACCAACGCGATGTCGGACGTGTGGGCGATGGGCGGCACCCCGGTGGTCGCGGTCAACCTGCTCGGCTGGCCGCGCGACCGGATCCCCTTCGACGTGGCGGCCGAGGTGCTGCGCGGCGGCGACGACGCGTGCACCGAGGCGGGGGCGTTCCTCGCCGGCGGGCACAGCATCGACGACCCCGAGCCGAAGTACGGCCTGGCCGTCACCGGCCTCGCCGACCCCGAGAAGCTGCTGCGCAACGACGCGGCGCAGGTCGGGATGCCGCTGACGCTGACCAAGCCGCTCGGCCTCGGCGTGCTCAACAACCGCCACAAGGCGACCGGCGAGTGGTTCGAGGAGGCGGTCGCGGTGATGACCGAGCTCAACCGCGACGCCAGCCGCGCGGCCGTCGACGCCGGGCTCCGCGCGGCGACCGACGTCACCGGCTTCGGCCTGCTCGGCCACCTGATGAAGATGATGCGAGCGAGCGGGACGACGGCCGTGGTCGACGCGGCAGCGGTGCCGTACGTCGCGGGCGCGCGCACCTCGCTGGCCGACGGCTTCGTGCCGGGCGGCAGTCGCCGCAACCTCGACTGGGTGCGCCCGCACCTCGACGCGTCCGTCGACGAGGACGAGCTCGTGCTGCTCGCCGACGCCCAGACCTCCGGCGGCCTGCTGGTGGTCGGCGAGCTGCCCGGCCACCCGGTGGTGGGCGAGGTCGTGGCTGCCGGCGAGCACGCGATCGTCGTCCGCTGACACGCCCACCCCTCGGGCGGTGGACGCACGTCGTGAGGCGTCCGTAGTCTCATCAGCCACACACACGCGGAGGTGACGGCATGGCGGAGTCGAGGTCCCTCCTCCCGTGGCCCGTGCTCCGCCAACTGACGAGTGGTGACCTCCTCGGACGCGGCAAGGCCGTGCGCTCACGCCGCACCGACGAGGTCGAGCCGCGCACCACGACCGCCGACCGCGTCGCCCGCAGCGTGTGCCCCTACTGCGCCGTCGGGTGCGGGCAGAAGATCTTCGTCAAGGACGAGAAGATCGTGCAGATCGAGGGCGACCCCGACAGCCCGGTCAACCGCGGCCGGCTCTGCCCCAAGGGCTCGGCCAGCAAGAACCTCGTCACGAGCAGCCTGCGCGAGACCACGGTCAAGTACCGCCGGCCCCACGGCACCGAGTGGGAGGAGCTCGACCTCACGACCGCCATGGAGATGGTGGCCGACCGGGTCCTGAAGTCGCGGCGCGACGCGTGGCAGGAGCTCGACGAGAAGGACCGGCGGGTGCGCCGCACCATGGGCATCGCCAGCCTGGGTGGAGCGACGCTCGACAACGAGGAGAACTACCTCATCAAGAAGCTCTTCACCGCGATGGGCGCCATCCAGATCGAGAACCAGGCGCGTATTTGACACTCCGCCACCGTCCCCGGTCTGGGGACCAGCTTCGGACGCGGCGGCGCCACCGGCTACACGGCTGACCTCGCCAACGCGGACTGCATCATCATCCAGGGCTCCAACATGGCCGAGGCCCACCCGGTGGGCTTCCAGTGGGTGGTGGAGGCGCAGCAGCGCGGCGCCAAGGTGATCCACGTCGACCCGCGGTTCACCCGCACCAGCGCGGTCGCGGACAARCACGTCCCGATCCGCGTCGGCAGCGACATCGCGTTCCTCGGCGGCATCATCAGCCACGTCCTGGAGAACGGCCTCGACTTCCGCGACTACGTCGTCAACTACACCAACGCCGCGACGCTCGTCAGCGACAGGTTCGAGGACACCGACGACCTCGACGGGCTCTTCAGCGGCTTCGACCCCGACAAGCGCACCTACGACCCCAGCAGCTGGCAGTACGACGTCGAGGACGGCCCGGGCGAGCAGAGCGCGGCGCAGGCCGACGACTCCGAGGAGACCCACGGACAGCGCGAGTCCGCGGCGGGCCTGCAGCACGAGGCCCACGGCATGCAGGTGGAGGGCAAGCCCCGGCGCGACGAGACGCTGCAGCACCCGCGCTGCGTCTACCAGGTGCTGCGTCGCCACTTCGCCCGCTACACGCCCGAGATGGTGGAGCAGACCTGCGGCGTCAGCCAGGCGGACTTCCTCGAGGTGTGCCGGGCGTGGACGGAGAACTCCGGACGCGAGCGCACCACGGCGCTGGTCTACAGCGTGGGCTGGACCCAGCACAGCGTCGGCGTGCAGTACATCCGCACCGGCGCGATCCTGCAGCTCCTGCTCGGCAACATGGGGCGCCCGGGCGGCGGGGTGATGGCGCTGCGCGGCCACGCGAGCATCCAGGGCTCGACCGACATCCCCACCCTGTTCAACATCCTCCCGGGCTACCTGCCGATGCCCAACCCCGACCAGCACCCGACGCTGACCGACTACGTCGACAGCATCCGCCACCCCGGCAGCAAGGGCTTCTGGTCCAAGGCCGACGCCTACACGGTGAGCCTGCTCAAGGCCTACTGGGGCGACGCGGCGACCCCCGACAACGACTTCTGCTTCGACTACCTGCCCAGGATCACCGGCGACCACGGCACCTACCGCACCGTGCTCGACATGATCGACGGCAAGGTCTCCGGCTACTTCCTGCTCGGGCAGAACCCCGCGGTCGGCTCGGCCCACGGCCGGGCCCAGCGGCTCGGCATGGCCAACCTCGACTGGCTCGTCGTGCGCGACCTCTTCGAGATCGAGAGCGCGTCGTTCTGGAAGGACTCGCCCGAGGTCGCGACCGGCGAGATCGTGCCGGAGGAGTGCCGCACGGAGGTGTTCCTCTTCCCGGCGGCGTCCTACGCCGAGAAGGAGGGCACGTTCACCCAGACCCAGCGGATGCTGCAGTGGCGCGAGAAGGCGGTCGACCCGCCGGGCGACTGCCGCTCGGAGCTGTGGTTCTTCTATCACCTGGGCCGGATGGTGCGTGAGCGCCTGGCCGGCTCCACCGACGAGCGCGACCGGCCCGTGCTCGACCTGGCGTGGGACTACCCCGTGCACGACGAGGGCGTGCTCGGCACCGAGGGCGCGCAGGCCTGGGGCGAGCCCAGCGCCGAGGCGGTGCTGAAGGAGATCAACGGCTTCGAGGTCGCGACCGGCCGCCCGCTGTCGTCGTTCGTGGAGATGAAGGCGGACGGCTCGACGGCCGGCGGCTGCTGGATCTACACCGGCGTCTTCGCCGACGGCGTCAACCAGGCCAACCGCCGCAAGTCGCGCCACGACCAGTCGTTCGTCGCGCCCGAGTGGGGCTGGGCGTGGCCGTTGAACCGCCGCATCCTCTACAACCGCGCGTCGGCCGACCCCGACGGCAAGCCGTGGAGCGAGCGCAAGGCCTTCGTCTGGTGGGACCCGGAGAAGGGCGAGGCGGGGGAGTGGACCGGGCAGGACGTCCCCGACTTCGAGAAGACGAAGCCGCCGTCCTACCGGGCTCCCGAGGGGTCCGAGGGCGTCGAGGCCATCGAGGGCGTCGACCCGTTCATCATGCAGGGCGACGGGAAGGGTGCGCTCTACGTGCCGCAGGGCCTCATCGACGGACCCATGCCCACCCACTACGAGCCGGTCGAGTCGCCGTTCCGCAACCCCCTCTACGGGCAGCAGGCCAACCCGACGCGCAAGCAGTACCGCCGCAACGACAACCAACTGAACCCGGCGCCCCCGGAGGAGCACAGCGACGTCTTCCCCTTCGTCTTCACCACCAGCCGGCTCACCGAGCACCACACGGCCGGTGGCATGAGCCGCTACCTCGAGCACCTCGCCGAGCTGCAGCCCGAGATGTTCGTCGAGGTGTCGCCGGCGCTGGCGCAGGAGCGCGGCCTCGAGCACATGGGGTGGTGCCACGTCGTGACCGCCCGCTCGGCCGTCGAGGGCCGCGTGATGGTGACGGAGCGGCTGCGGCCGCTGCGGATCGAGGGTCGTACGGTTCACCAGGTGTGGATGCCCTACCACTGGGGCGGCGGTGGCCTCGTCACCGGCGACTCGGCCAACGACCTGTTCGGCATCTCGCTCGACCCCAACGTCCTCATCCAGGAGAGCAAGGTCGGCACCTGCGACGTACGTCCGGGGCGGCGGCCCACCGGTGCCGCGCTGCGCGAGCTCGTCACCGACTACGCCCGACGGTCCGGGATCAGGGACGACGTCCACCCCCGGGTCGTCACCGCGTCAGCAGACGCCCAGGCGCGGTCGCTCGCGGCCGCCGAGACCAGCGACGACGACCAGGAGGGCCAGTGATCGGCCGCAACAGTCTCTTCGGGCCGCTCGACCCGGCGCCCGACGCCGGCTACACCGACGCGCCCAAGCGCAAGGGCTTCTTCACCGACACCAGCGTCTGCATCGGCTGCAAGGCCTGCGAGGTGGCGTGCAAGGAGTGGAACGACGTCCCGGAGAACCTCTTCGAGATGCTCGGCACGTCCTACGACAACAGCCACTCGCTCAACGCCAACCAGTGGCGCCACGTCGCGTTCATCGAGAAGCCCGCGTCGAAGCCCGCCGTCGACCTGGGGATGCCCTCGGTCGGCGCGCCGGTGAGCGACGTGCACGAGGACGACAAGCCCGACTTCCAGTGGCTGATGTCGTCCGACGTGTGCAAGCACTGCACGCACGCCGCCTGCCTCGACGTGTGCCCGACGGGGTCGCTCTTCCGCAGCGAGTTCGGCACCGTCGTGGTGCAGGACGACATCTGCAACGGGTGCGGCTACTGCGTCGCCGCCTGCCCCTACGGCGTGATCGACCGCCGCCGCGGGCCCGAGGGCGACCCCAAGGTGGGCATCGCGCAGAAGTGCACGCTCTGCTACGACCGGCTCACCGACGGCCAGCGGCCCGCCTGCGCGGCGGCGTGCCCGACCGAGTCCATCCTGTACGGCGACGTCGAGGAGCTGCGCGAGCGCGCCAACGCGCGGGTGGAGCTGCTCCACGAGCGCGGTGTGATGGACGCCCGGCTCTACGGCAACGACCCGGAGGACGGTGTCGGCGGCACCGGGGCGATGTTCCTGCTGCTCGACGAGCCGGAGGTCTACGGCCTGCCGCCCGACCCCGTCGTGACGACCAAGGACCTGCCCCGGATGTTCACCCGGGCCGGGATGGCGGGCACCGCGCTGCTGGTCGGCGCGGCCCTGTCCTTCGTGAGGAGGCGACCGTGAGCGAGTCGACGGACCGCCACGGCTCCGGAGCCGAGGTCCAGCACGGCGGCAGCCCCGGCCGCTCGCGGGGCAGCTCGCGCGGCGGCGACCGGGTGATGGTGCCCGAGGCCGACTTCACCTCCTACTACGGCCGGCCGATCGTCAAGGCCGCCCCGTGGGAGCGCGACATCGCCTACTACCTCTTCACCGGCGGCGTCGCCGCCGGCTCCTCGCTCCTCGCGGGCGGGGCCGACCTGACCGACCGACCCGGGCTGCGACGTGCGGGCCGGATCGGCTCGCTCATCGCGCTGCTGCTCAGCGTCGTCGCCCTGGTGCACGACCTCGGCAAGCCCAGCCGGTTCCTCAACATGCTGCGCGTGGTCAAGCTGACCTCGCCGATGTCGGTCGGCACCTGGATCCTGTCCCTGCACGCACCCTTCGCCGGCCTGGCGTCCGCGGCCGAGCTGGTGGGGATGCTGCCCACCCGCTGGCACCGCGGGCCGGTGCGCCTGTTGCTGCGCGTCGGACGTCCGGCCGGCCTGATCGGGGCCGTGACGGCCCCGCCGGTGGCGGCGTACACCGCGGTGCTGCTCTCCGACACCGCCACCCCGGCGTGGCACTCGGCCTACGAGGAGCTCCCCTTCGTCTTCTGCGGATCCGCCGCTGCGGCGTCGGGCGGGTGGGCGATGGCCACGGCGCCCGTCGCCGAGGCCGGACCGGCCCGCGCCTTCGCCGTGGGCGGTGCCGCCGTCGAGCTGGTGATGGCCCACCGGATGGAGTCCTCGATGGGCCTGTCCGCCGAGCTGCTGCACACCGGGAAGGCCGGCACGCTGATGCGCGCCAGCAAGGTGCTGACCGCGGCCGGTGCCGCCGGCGCCATTCTCGGCGGCCGCAGCCGGCTGCTCTCCGTCGTCTCGGGCACCGCGCTGATGGCCGGCTCGCTCTGCACCCGCCTGGGCGTCTACGAGGCCGGGATGGCCTCGGCCAGGGACCCGAAGTACACGGTGGTGCCGCAGCGCGAGCGGGTCGAGCGCGGCGAACAGGTGCGCTACCAGGGCTGAACCGCAGGTCGTCCCGGGCAGGCGGCCGCCAGGATGTCGGCCGGGCCGGGACGGCGACCACACCTGACCTGCGAGACTTCCGGCATGCCGACCACGACCCGCGAGCGCATCGTCGCCGCGGCCGTGGAGATGACCACCTCGTCGGGCTGGGCGGCGGTGACGATGGGCCGGCTCGCCGACGCGGCCCGGGTGAGCCGGCAGACCGTCTACAACGAGGTCGGCTCCAAGCCGGCGCTGGCCGAGACGATGATCCTCGAGGAGCTGACGCGGTTCCTGCAGGTCGTCGAGCAGGCCTTCGACGCCGAGCCCGACGACCTCACCCGCGCCATCGAGCGCGCGGTCACCGACGTGCTGACCTACGCCAGCGCCAACAAGCTGCTGCACGCCGTCGTCAGCGCGACCCACGGCGCCGACACCGAGCTGCTGCCCCTGCTGACGACCAACGCCGGCTCGCTGCTCGGCGCGGCCAAGGAGGTCATCACCGCACGCGTGACGCCGTACGCCCCCGGGATCGATGCCGAGCGCCTCGACCCGGCCATCGACATGGTCGTGCGCGTCGTGCTGAGCCACGTCATGCAGCCGTCCGGATCGCCCGAGCGCACGGGCGCCGACATCGCCTGGCTGGCCGGTCAGGTCCTGCGCGGCTGAGCGCTCCGCGACGTCGCCGAGCCCTAGGGTGGGCGCGTGAGCGGAGTCGTCTGGGGTACGCCGACCGCGCGGGGGATCGTGGCTGCGGCCACCCTCGGATCGGGGCTGACGCTGCTCGACGGCACGGTGGTCAACGTGGCGCTGCGGTCGATCGGCGCCGACCTCGACGCGTCGCTGGCGCAGCTGCAGTGGATCACCAACGGCTACTTCCTCTCGATGGCCTCGCTGATCCTGATCGGGGGGTCGCTCGGCGACCGGCTCGGCCGGCGGCGGGTCTTCGTCATCGGCACGATCTGGTTCGCGCTGGCGTCCCTGATGTGCGGCGTGGCGCCGAACGCCGAGGTGCTGATCGCGGCCCGGGTGCTGCAGGGCATCGGCGGCGCGCTCCTCACGCCCGGCAGCCTGGCGATGATCCAGGGAGCGTTCCGCTCGGAGGACCGGAGCCGGGCCATCGGCGCCTGGTCGGGCCTCGGCGGCATCGCCGCGGCGCTCGGACCGTTGGTCGGCGGGCTGCTCGTCGACCACGCGTCCTGGCGCTGGATCTTCCTGATCAACCTCCCGCTCGCGGTCCTGACCGTGTGGCTGGCGCACCAGTGGGTACCCGAGACGCGCGACCCCCGCACGCAGGGGCGCTTCGACATCCCCGGGGCGACGCTCGCCTCGCTCTCGCTCGCCTGCCTCACGTGGGCGCTGACCGATGCCGGAGGGCCGGTGACGCTGTGGGCGGCCGGCGGGGCGCTGGTCTCGGCGGTCGCGTTCGTCGTGGTCGAGCGCCGCTCGCGCGGGCCGATGGTGCCGCTCGGCCTCTTCCACGACCGCACCTTCAGCGCGGCCAACCTGATGACGCTGCTCGTCTACGCCGCGCTCGGCGCCATCTTGTTCTTCCTCGTGCTGCAGCTGCAGACCGTCGGTGGCTACAACGCCCTCGAGGCCGGGCTGGCCACCCTGCCGATCACCATCTGCATGCTCCTCCTCGCCTCGCGCGGCGGCGCCCTCGGCGAGCGGATCGGACCGCGGATCCCGATGACGTTCGGTCCGCTGGTGATGGCGGTCGGGACGTTGTGGCTGCTCCGCGTCGGTCCCGACGTCTCGTGGTGGCGCGACGTCGCTCCGGGGCTCACCGTCTTCGGGCTCGGCCTCGCGCTCATGGTCGCCCCGCTCACCGCGACCGTCCTGGCCGCCGCACCCGACGAGGAGGCCGGCATCGCCAGCGGCATCAACAACGCCGTCGCCCGCGCCGGCTCCCTGCTCGCGGTCGCGGCGCTGCCCACGGCGGTCGGCCTCGCCGGCGACGACTACCGCGACCCGGCGGCGTTCGACACGGCGTACGCCACCGCGATGATCGCCTGCGCGGCGCTCCTCACCCTGGGCGGGCTGATCTCGTGGTTCACCATCCCCAGCCGCGTCCAGACACCGGTTGCCTAGGGTCGGAGCGTGGGCGTACGACGAGGGGCGGGGGTGGCGGCGACAGCCGTCCTGCTCGTGCTGCTCGCCGCGTGCAGCGAGCCGGCCGCGCGCGAGGAGCCGGACCCGGCGCCGAGCCCGACCGCCACGCCGACCGGCAAGGCCTCGACGGTGCCCGTGGCCGACCCCGCCCACGCGGTCGACCCGCCCGGTGAGCGCGACGGGCGGCTGTGGAGCGCCGACATCCTCGTGCAGTGGGACAAGACGATCGACGACGAGCTGCTCGAGAAGATCGAGGGGCTCGAAGGCGTGGCCCACACCGAGCGCATCGGGCTGGGCCAGGTCAGCCTGGAGAACCGCGTGCTCACCGTCGCCTCGGTCGACCCGGGCCGCTACCGCAACTTCACCCAGGCGCAGGTCGCCGACTTCCAGGAGGCGTGGGACCGCGTCGCCGGCGGCGAGCTGGCCATCGACCGCACCGTGGCCAAGCGGCTGGCCGACAAGGCGGGGATGATCCGGCTCGGGCCCGAGGACGACGCGCCGGAGCTGCACGTGGGTGCGTACACACCGCAGGTCCCGACCATCGACATGGTGGTCAACACCGCGTGGGCCGACGACATCGAGATGGCCACCGACAACGGGCTGCTGATCTCCACCGACCGCAAGACGCCGGCGAGCATCCGCAAGCCGCTCGAGCGGCTGGTCGGCAAGGACGCGTCGGTGCAGATGCTCGACGTCGCCTCCCGCATCGGCCTCGACCCCGACGCGAAGCTCACCGCCGTCCCGACCGGCGGCACGCTCGGCAGCGTCGTCGGGACCTTCCGCTACCGCGTCCTCGGCGGCGGCCGCATCGCCCCCGACCCGGCGTGGGTGTCGGCCAACATCCGCACCGAGGTGGTGCCGATCCTCGGCAGCGTCACCTGCCACAAGGACCTCTTCCCGCAGCTGCGCGCGGCGCTGCTCGAGGTGCAGCAGCGGGGGCTGGCCGACGCGATCGACCCCGGCCAGTACGCCGGCTGCTACTACCCGCGCTTCATCGCCGACACGACCACGCTCTCCAACCACTCGTTCGGCCTCGCCCTCGACCTCAACACCCGCGGCAACCAGCGCGGCACGGTCGGCGAGATCGACCGCGACGTGGTCGCGGTCTTCAAGACCTGGGGTTTCGCCTGGGGCGGCGACTGGCGCTGGACCGACCCCATGCACTTCGAGCTGGCCGAGGTGAAGCGGGCCGGCTGAGCGGGACTTGTCGGCCGAAGCTCCCGCTTGGGTGCTGATGCTTCGGCCGACAAGCGGGAACTTCCCCGGATATCCGGGGATCGCAGCGATGGCTAGGGTCGGCGCATGCGCGCAGTCCAGGTCGTCACGCTCACCGGTCCGTCCGACGTCGAGGTGCGCGAGGTCGACCCGCCCACCCAGGGCCACAACGACGTCCTGGTCGAGGTGCACAGCGTCGGTGTCGCGTTCCCCGACCTGCTGCTGAGCCGCGGCGAGTACCAGTTCAAGCCCGAGCCGCCCTTCACTCTTGGCGTCGACTTCGCCGGCGTCGTCCTCGACCCGGGCTCCCCGGAGTCGAGCGCGTTCACCGTCGGTCAGCGGGTGGCCGGGGTGAACCTCAGCGGCGGGGCGGCCGAGCAGGTCGCGAACCCGGCGATCTTCACGTTCGCGCTGCCCGACGCGGTGTCGTACGACGAAGGGGCGGCGCTGCCGATGAACTACCTGACCGCCCTCTTCGCGCTCGAGGAGCGCGGGGGCGTGCGCGAGGGCGAGACGGTCCTCGTCCACGGCGCCGCCGGCGGGGTCGGCACCGCCACCCTGCAGGTCGCCAGGGGCCTCGGCGCGCGGACGATCGCGGTGGTCAGCACCGAGGAGAAGGCAGCGTTCGCGCGGGCCGCGGGCGCGGACGAGGCCGTGGTCGGGCCTGACTTCAAGGACGCCGTCAAGGAGCTCACCGGCGGCCGCGGGGTCGACGTCGTCCTCGACGTGGTGGGCGGCGACGCCTTCACCGACTCCCTCCGCTGCCTTGCCGAGCAGGGCCGGATCCTGGTTGTCGGCTTCGCCTCCGGGCAGGGCATCCCGGAGGTCAAGGTCAACCGGCTGCTGCTCGGCAACACCGACGTCCGCGGCGTCGGCTGGGGGGCGTACGCCATGACCCGGCCCGGCTACATGCAGCAGCAGTGGCACCGCCTGGTCCCGATGATCGAGTCGGGTGTCGTGAAGCCGCCGGTCGGCGCGACGTACGACCTGGCCGGCTTCGGCCGGGCGCTGGTCGACATGGACGAGCGACGCACGCTCGGCAAGTCGGTCGTGCACGTGCGCTGAGGCTGGGACCCCAGCGTTAGGGTCGACCGCGTGACGATCCTCGACGCCGCGCGCGACGGCATGAACCCGGACATCCGACCGCAGGACGACCTCTTCGGCCACGTCAACGGTCGCTGGCTCGACGAGACGGAGATCCCGTCCGACAAGTCGAGCTGGGGCGCCTTCATCGCGCTCGCCGACGCCGCCGAGCAGCAGGTGCGCGACATCATCACCGAGCTGGCCAACCGTCCGGGCGACGAGCTCGCCAGCGATGGACAGAGTGACGCGCGCAAGGTCGGCGACCTCTACGCGTCCTTCATGGACACCGAGACCATCCAGGCCTTGGGCCTCGGCCCGGTCCAGGGCCTGCTCGACCGCGCCCACGGCGTCACCGACCTGACCGAGCTGGCCGCCTTCCTCGGCATGTTCGAGCGCATCGGCGGCCCCGGGCTGTTCGGCTCCTACATCACGCCCGACCGCGGCGACGCGTCGAAGAACATCGTCTACCTCGCGCAGGGCGGCCTCGGCCTGCCCGACGAGTCCTACTACCGCGAGGACAAGTTCGCCGAGATCCGCGAGAAGTACCTCGCCTACCTGACGACGCTGCTCACCCTCAGCGAGCACGACGACCCGGCAGGCGCGGCCGCGCGCGTGCTGGCGTACGAGTCCCGGCTGGCCGAGGGTCACTGGGAGGCCGCCGAGACCCGCGACGTCCAGAAGACGACCAACCACCTGAGCCTCGAGGAGCTGCGCGAGCTCTGCCCGGCCTTCGACTGGATCACCTACGTCACCGGCCTCGGCGGCACCGAGGAGACGCTGCGGCGCTCGATCGTCATGCAGCCCGACTTCTTCTCCCACCTGTCGACGGTGCTGGAGGAGACGCCGATCGAGACCTGGCGCGAGATCCTCCACGTCCGCATCGTGCGGAGCTCCGCGCCCTACCTGCCCGACCCGTTCGTCGAGGCCAACTTCGACTTCTACGGCCGCACCCTCAACGGCACCCCGGAGCTGCGCGCCCGCTGGAAGCGCGGCGTCGACTTCGTCGAGGGCGCCATCGGCGAGGCCGTCGGCAAGGTCTACGTCGAGCGGCACTTCCCGCCGACGTCGAAGCAGATGATGGACGAGCTCGTCGCCAACCTGGTCACGGCCTACCGGCGCTCGATCGAGGCGCTCGACTGGATGGGCGAGGACACCAAGCAGAAGGCGTACGACAAGCTCGACCGCTTCTACCCGAAGATCGGCTACCCGACGGAGTTCCGCGACTACTCCTCGCTGACCGTCTCGGCCGACGACCTGATGGGCAACGTCGCGTCGGCCTCGGCGTTCGAGACCGACCGCCAGCTCGAGAAGGTCGGCCAGCCGGTCGACCGCGACGAGTGGCTGATGCTCCCGCAGACCGTCAACGCCTACTACCACCCGGGCACCAACGAGATCTGCTTCCCGGCCGCCATCCTCCAGCCGCCCTTCTTCAGCCCCGACGCGGACGACGCCGAGAACTACGGCGGCATCGGCGCGGTCATCGGCCACGAGATCGGCCACGGCTTCGACGACCAGGGCGCGCAGTACGACGGCGACGGCAACCTCCAGGACTGGTGGACCGCCGACGACAAGGCCGCCTTCGAGGGCAAGTCGCAGGCGCTCATCGCGCAGTACGACGCCTTCGAGCCACGCAACCTGCCGGGCGAGCACGTCAACGGCAGCCTCACCGTCGGCGAGAACATCGGCGACCTCGGCGGGCTGACCATCGCCCACAAGGCCTACGTCATCAGCCAGGGCGGCGAGGCCTCCCTCGACGACCGGCGCACGCTGTTCCTCAACTGGAGCCACGTCTGGCGCACCAAGCGCCGCAAGGAGCAGGAGCTCCAGTACCTCACCATCGACCCGCACAGCCCCGCCGAGTTCCGCGCCAACATCGTGCGCAACCTCGACGAGTTCCACGAGGTCTTCGAGACCCAGCCGGGCGACGGCCTGTGGCTCGAGCCCGAGGGGCGCGTCCGGATCTGGTGACCACGGTGGGGCCGGGTGATCGGGACCTTCGACCCCTGTCGCCCGGCACGCCGGCTTCCTACGATGGAGCATGGTCCGGAAAGAAGCCAACATCACCGGTGGGATCGTCGTCGGGCACGACGGCTCGCGCGCATCGGGCGCCGTCGTACGTCGCGCGGGTGACCTCGCCAAGCGCCTCGGAGTGACGCTCCACGTCATCCGCGTGTGGAACCTCGCGACCGCACCGAGGCCCGACTCGATGGTCGGCGGCTACGTCCCGCCGTTCGCGGAGTTCGAGCAGGCGGTCATCGCCGACCTCAAGGACGACTGCGCGGCGGCCGGGCTGGGTGACGACGTCGAGATCCAGCTGTACGCGCTGCGCGGGCAGGCCACGGAGTGCCTCGTCGCAGCGGCGTCGAAGGCTGAGATGCTCGTGGTCGGCGCCCGGGGCGCCGGCGGGTTCAAGGGTCTCCGCTTCGGCTCGACGGCCACCCAGGTCGTGCGCCACTCACCCGTCCCGGTGCTCGTGGTGCCCAACATCCCGGACTGACCGGCCGCCGTGTTGGGCGAGCGCCCCACCGGGGCTGTTGAATGGCTCGCGTGACGCTGCCCGGGCACGACCAGTCGACCTACCGGCTCCGCATGGAGTGGGGGCCGACCGGCGCCGAGGCGGTGCCGGCGGACTTCGCCGTCGTGGTCGACGTCCTGTCGTTCACGACGACGCTCAGCGTCGCGCTCGAGCGCGGCATCGAGGTCTTCCCGTTCCGCTGGAAGGACTCCCGCGCCGCCGAGCACGCCGTGCGCCACGGCGCGACGCTCGCCGTCGGCCGGTTCGAGGCCCTCTCGCGCGGCGACGCCCGCCACGTCTCCCTCTCGCCTGCCAGCCTCGCGGAGGTCGACGGTGTCGAGCGCCTCGTCCTGCCCTCGCCCAACGGGTCGACCATCGCCTTCGCGCTCGCCGAGTCCGGCGCCCAGGTCGTCGGCGCGTGCCTGCGCAACGCCGGCGCGGTCGCCCGGTGGCTGGGGCCGCGGGTCGCGGACGGCGCCAGCGTGGTCGTCGTACCCGCGGGGGAGCGGTGGCACGACGACACGCTCCGGCCGGCCGTCGAGGACCTCTGGGGCGCCGGAGCGGTCCTTGCCGCACTCGACGCCGAGGCCGAGGCCGGAGCGAGCCCCGAGGCGCGGATGGCGATCGCCGCCTGGCACGCGGCGGTGCTGCCCCACGACCTGCTCCACTGTGCCGGCGGCCGCGAGCTCACCGAGGCCGGCTTCGTGGCCGACGTGGAGATCGCGGCGCAGCGCGACGTCAGCGAGGTCGTGCCGGTGCTGGTGGGGGAGTCGTTCCGCGACGCCGCCTCGCTGCCGCCGGCCGGCGCCCGGCTGCGGCGCGTCGGCGACTGACCGCCGGAAGGAAACTGACCGATCGGTCTGGTGGAGCGGTCCGACCTGTCCCTAGTGTGATCGAGGCCACACTCGGGTGGCTCTTCTCGGACAGGACCGATCAGATGAATCGAACGACCCGCCTCGCCGTGCTCGGCACCGCCCTCGCCGGACTGCTCACCCCGTTGCTGCTGCAGCCGGCACAGGCCGCCGCCCCGGCCTACGTCGCCCTCGGCGACTCCTACGCCTCGGGCACCGGCACCCGCTCCTACATCGCGGACGGCACCAGCTGCCAGCGCTCCACCTCGGCCTACCCGAGCCTGATCGCCGCGGCCCGCGGCTACGCGCTCAACTTCCGCGCCTGCTCCGGCGCGACCGTCGCCGACGTGACCAACACCCAGCTGTCCGCGCTGACCTCCGCGACGACCTACGTGTCGATCTCGGTCGGCGGCAACGACGCCGGGTTCGCCGAGGTGCTGACCGAGTGCGCTCAGCCGGGCTGGATGAGCAGCTGCGACGGCGCGATCAACACCGCCCAGTCCTTCATCAACGCCACCCTGCCCTCGCGTCTCGCCACCCTCTACTCCGGCATCCGCAGCCGCGCGCCCTACGCCAAGGTCGTCGTCGTCGGCTACCCGCGCATCTTCAACGGCGAGGACTGCAACGCCTTCACCTGGTTCTCCCCGGCCGAGGAGTCGCGCCTCAACCAGACCGCCGACCTGCTCAACTCGCGGCTGGCCACCGCCGCGTCGGGCGCCGGCTTCTCCTTCGCCAACCCCACCAGCCGCTTCGTCGGCCACGCCGTCTGCGACTCCGACGAGTGGATCAACGGCCTGTCCAACCCGATCAGCGAGAGCTACCACCCCAAGGCCACCGGGCACGCGGGCGGCTACACGCCCACCGTGAGCCCGCTGCTGACCGGCGCCACCGTGGCCGTCACCGCCGACGTCGTCGCCGCCTCGTCCGCGAGCGCAGGTGAGCAGGCCGCGCTCCAGCAGCAGTACGTCGACGCCGACCGAACGATCGAGCAGGAGATCTTCGTCGCCCCCGACCTCACCACCCCCGCGGCGCGCCGGGCCGCGCGGAAGGCCGGCGTGGACATCGACCGCTTCATCGCCCGCAGCAACCGCTGACCCGCCGACCCTCCTGGGGTAGTCCACCGGGAAACGGTCGTGCCCGTGGCGTCGGGACGACCGCAAGCCGGTGGACCACCAGGGCGGGTGCCTGTGGATGCGACGGTGCAGCCGTCGGTGCCGGTTGGTAGACAGGGGCCATGAACACCCCACGACGTTCGTCTCCTGCGCTGCGCTCCCCCGAAGAACGCCGCGGGGACCCCGTATGAGCACTGCCACCGGCGCGACCGACGACGTACGCCTCTCCGCCCGGGAGGCCGCGGAGCGGCACCTGCGTGCGCTGGTCGGGCGCGACGACGCGCGACTCCGCGAGGACCAGTGGGCGGCCATCGAGGCGCTGGCCGTCGACCACCGGCGCGCGCTGGTCGTGCAGCGCACCGGGTGGGGCAAGTCGGCCGTCTACTTCGTGGCCACCAAGCTGCTGCGTGAGGCCGGCGCCGGGCCGACGGTGATCGTCAGCCCGCTCCTCGCGCTGATGCGCAACCAGATCGCCGCGGCCGAGCGGGCCGGCATCCGGGCGGTGACGATCAACTCCACCAACATCGATCAGTGGCAGCCGATCCACGACCAGATCCACGCCGGTGAGGTCGACGTGCTGCTCGTCAGCCCCGAGCGGCTCAACAACCCCGGCTTCCGCGACGAGGTGCTCCCGCGCCTGGCAGCGACCTGCGGCCTGCTCGTCGTCGACGAGGCCCACTGCATCTCCGACTGGGGCCACGACTTCCGCCCCGACTACCGGCGCCTGCGCACGTTGCTCGCCGAGCTGCCGTCGGGCATCCCGGTCCTCGCGACCACCGCCACCGCCAACGCCCGGGTGACCGACGACGTCGCCGAGCAGCTGGGGGTGCACGCGCCCTCCTCGGACGAACCGGACTCCTCGACCGACGAGGGTGTCCTCGTCCAGCGCGGCACGCTCGACCGCGAGTCGCTCCGGCTGGGCGTGGTCCAGATGAAGACCCCCGAGCAGCGGCTGGCCTGGCTGGCCGACCACCTTGCAGAGCAGCCCGGCTCCGGCATCGTCTACTGCCTCACCGTCGCCGCCACCCAGGAGGTCGCCGGCTACCTCCGCGACCGTGGCCTCGAGGTCGCCGCCTACTCCGGTCAGACCGAGGCCGACGAGCGGCATGCCCTGGAGCAGGCGCTCGTCGACGGCCGCGTCAAGGCGCTGATCGCCACGAGCGCCCTCGGCATGGGCTTCGACGCCAGCCTCGGCTTCGTCATCAACCTCGGTGCGCCGGCGTCGCCCGTCGCCTACTACCAGCAGGTCGGTCGTGCCGGCCGCGGCACCGACGAGGCCACGGTGGTCCTGCTGCCCCAGATCGAGGACCGCGACATCTGGGCCTACTTCGCCTCGCTCGGCTTCCCCCGCGAGGAGCAGGTGCGCGAGACCCTGGCCGCCCTCGCCGATTCCGAGCGTCCGCTCTCGACGGCCACCCTCGAGACCCGCGTCGAGCTCGGGCGCAACCGGCTCGAGTCGATGCTCAAGGTCCTCGACGTCGACGGTGCCGTCCAGCGGGTGCAGGGCGGCTGGGTCGCGACCGGGCGCCCCTGGTCCTACGACGCCGATCGCTACGCCCGGGTCGCCGAGGCCCGCGAGCGCGAGCAGCAGGCGATGCTCGGCTACCTGCGCACCACCGAGTGCCGGATGCGCTACCTCCGCGAGCAGCTCGACGACCCCGAGGCGACCGACTGCGGCCGCTGTGACAACTGCGGCGGGCTGACCCTGTCGGCGTCGGTCAGCGAGGCGGCTGTCGCCGAGGCCGGCCAGCGGCTGTCCCGCCCCGGCGTCGTGCTCGAGCCGCGGCGCATGTGGCCGACGGCGCTGTCCAACCTCGGCCTCGACCTCAAGGGCAAGATCTCCGCCGGCGCCGAGCCCGGCCGGACGGTCGCCCGCCTCACCGACCTCGGCCACGGCCAGGCGCTGCGCGCGCTGTTCCGGGAGGACACCCCCGACGGGCCCGTGCCGCCGGGCCTCGCGCAGGCCGTGATGGACGTGATGAAGGACTGGTCGCCGGAGTGGACCTCGCGTCCCGACGTGATCGTCGTCGTCGAGTCGGCCACCCGCCCCACCCTGGTGCGCGACCTGGCTGACGGCCTGTCCCGCGTCATGCAGGTCCCGGTGGTCGGCACCTGGGCGATCCGCGACGCCTCCGTCCCGCCGCGTGCCGGCCAGTCCAACTCCGCGCAGCGCGTCGCCGCCGTACGTCGTCGCGGCGGGCTCGACGCCGACGTACCCGCCGGGGCGACCGTCCTGCTCGTCGACGACCAGGTGGCGACCGGCTGGACGCTCACCGTGGCCGCGACCGCGATCCGCGCGGCCGGCGCGTCCGCGGTGCTGCCCCTCGCCCTCGCCGCCCAGGGCTGACCTGCCAGCAGCTTCCAGCCTGACTCCGCCTGGACGAGATATCTGAGGACGTGACGGACGTGGATCGGCGCGAGGTCGGTCCGCCACCTCCTCAGATGTCGCGCGGTCGTCAGGATCCGTCGTCGAGGGGGCGTCGGTGGAGTCGCGTGGCCAGCAGCCGCCGTTCGGCGTCGTTCGTCGTGAGCTCGAGCGCGCGCCGGTTCGCCACCGCTGCCTCGTCATCGCGACCGACGGCGGTGAGGAGCTCGGCGCGAGTGGCGTGGAAGAGGTGGTACTCCCCGAGCGGTTCGGCGAGCCCCTCGAGGCGGGAGAGGGCGTCGACGGGGCCGACGACCTGCGCGTGCGCGACGACCTGGTTGAGGCGTACGACGGGCGACGGGTCGTGGCGAGCGAGCTCGTCGTAGAGCAGGGAGATCTGGAGCCAGTCGGTAGCGGCCCAGCTCGCGCCGGTCGCGTGCACCGCGGCGATCGCGGCTTGCAGCTGGTAGCGCCCGGGCCGCCGGAGCGAGGCGGCGCGCTCGATCAGCCGCTCACCCACGGCGATCGCGTCGTGGTCCCACAGGCTCCGGTCCTGGTCGCGGAGCAGCACCAGGTCACCCTCGGCGAACCGCGCCCGGCTGCGGGCGTGCTGGATGGTGAGCAGGCCGGCGAGGCCCCACGCCTCGGCCTCGTCCGGTAGCGACGCGGCGATGACGTCCGCGAGCCAGACCGCGTCGGCCGCGAGGTCCCGGTCCTGTGTTGGCCCGGTCGACGAGACGAAGCCCTCGTTGAACATGACGTAGACCACCGCCAGCACGTCGTCGAGCCGCGACGTGAGGTCCGCCTGCGTGGGGACGGTCAGGGCGATGCCGACGGAGACGATCTTCCGCTTCGCGCGGACGATGCGCTGGGCGAGCGTCGACTCGTGGACGACGAACGCGCGCGCGATCTGCGGGGTGGTGAGGCCCACGACCGCACGCAGGGTGAGCGCCAGCCGGGCGTCGGGTGAGAGCGCGGGGTGACAGCAGGCGAAGAGCAGCGCGAGCCGGTCGTCGGTCCCCTCGCCGGCCTCGTCGGTGGTCGGTACGTCGGCCCGCGCGGCGAGCGCCCGCTGGCGGTCGCGGTACCGCATGCCGTCCATCGCGTTGCGGGTCGCGGCGACCTGGAGCCAGGCGCCGGGTCGCTGCGGGGGACCGTCGCGACGCCACGACGTCAGTGCCTCGACGACCGCTCCCTGCACCGACTCCTCGGCCAGGTCGAAGTCGCCGAACCGGCGTGAGAGCCGGGCCACCAGCGGGCCGGCCTCCTCGCGCAGGGTCCGCGCAAGGAGGTCGTCCGTGGTGGTCGGCCGCCGGCTCGTCATCCCTCCATGTGGGAGTAGTCCTCGACCATCGGCCGGATCTCCACCGCCACGCCCGGCAGGTCGAGCATCGGCCAGCTCTTCACCACCGCGATCGCGGCGTCCATGTCGGCCACGTCGATGACGCTGAACCCGCCGATGACCTCCTTGGCCTCGTTGAACGGGCCGTCGACGACGACCGCGCCGTCAGCGCCGTGCTTGACGGTGGTGGCGGTCTCGACGCCGAGCAGCTCGGCGCCGGAGTCGGCCATCACGCCGGCGTTCTCGCCGAACCACTCGTAGACCCGCTTGTAGATCGCCTGCGCGGCCTCGGTGTCGGTCTCCCCGGCCAGGTCGGGGCGGGAGGTGTACATCAGGACGTACTTCATGGTCGTGCCTCTCTGTCTCGGCCCCGCTTCTCGGGGCTCGTCACCACCTCGTCGCCGACGACCCCGGGAAATCGACAGCCTCCGCGAGCTTCTCCGCACCATTCTGACCCGGCAGGCACGACAGCGGCCCGCCCTCCGAGCAGGAGGACGGGCCGCGTACGACGTACGACGTCGGGTCAGTGAACCATCATCGCGGTCGGGTCGACCGGGGCGACCTTCTTGCGGGGCAGGAAGGCGGCCGGGATGAGGCAGCAGGCAACCAGGATCGTGGCGACGATGAAGACCGTGCCGAACGCGTCGGCGAGAGCTACCTGGCCCGAGGCGAGCACGGCCTGGAACTGGTCGAGCGGCAGTCCGAACCTCGCCGCCAGCGCGGTGAGGGCCGAGGGATCGCCATCGGCCGACTGAGCCGCCAGGTAGGCCTGGGCGGACTTGCTGCCCGTGATCTCGTTGGTCAGGATCACCGAGAAGAGCGCGGTGCCGATGGAGGCCGCCACCTGCTGGGTGATGTTGAGCAGCGTCGAGCCGCGGGCCACGTTGTGCGCGGTCAGCGTCGCGAGCGCGGCGGTCATGATCGGCATCATCGTGCCGCCCATGCCGAGACCCATGATGAAGAGCGCGCCGAGGATGTAGACGTAGGACGTGTCGGCGCCGATCTGGGTGAACATCGCCATGCCGACGGTGATCACGGTGATGCCGACGAGGACGATCTTGCCGGGGCCGATCTTGTCGGCCAGGATGCCGGCGATCGGCATGGTGATCATCGCGCCGACGCCCTGGGGGGCGAGCAGCCAGCCGGTGGCGAGCGTGCCCTCGCCGCGCACCTGGATGAAGTAGAGCGGGAACAGCAGCGAGGCGCCGAAGAACGCGATCGCGAAGAGCGTCATCGCGATGATCGCGACCGTCAGGTTGCGGTTCTGGAACAGCCGCAGCTCCACCAGCGGGTGGATGTTGCGCTTGGCCAGCGCCCACGGCACGAACGCGGCGATCAGGACGGCACCCAGGATCATCGGGACCAGCACCTTGGGGGCCATCGCGGTGCCCTCCTCGGGGATGGAGCTGACGCCGAAGAGGAACGCGGCAAGACCCGGGGAGAGCAGCAGCATGCCCAGCCAGTCGAAGGTCTCCGACGGCTCGACGTTGTCCTTGGGCAGCACGATCCAGGCGTAGACGATCGCGGCGATGCCGATCGGCAGGTTGATCAGGAAGATCCAGTGCCACGAGGCGCTCTCGATCAGCGCGCCACCGAGGATGGGGCCGAAGATCGGGCCGAGGAGCATCGGGATGCCGAGCACGGCCATCACACGACCGACCCGCTCCGGACCAGCGGCCCGGGTCAGGATCGTCATGCCGAGCGGCATCAGCATGCCGCCGCCGAGACCCTGCAGGACCCGGAAGAGGACCAGCATCTCGAGCGAGGTCGCCGCCGCGCAGAGCACGGAGCCGGCGGTGAAGAGCGCGACCGCGAGGAGGTAGAGGCGCTTCGTGCCGAAGCGGTCAGCGGCCCAGCCGGTCAGCGGGATCACGCTGGCGAGAGCCAGCGTGTAGGCGGTCATCGTCCAGGCGACCTCGGCGGCCGTGGCGTTGAACTCTTCCTGGAAGGTGTTGAGCGCGACGGAGACGACGGTGATGTCGAGGATCGACATGATCGCCCCCAGGACGACCACGCCGGCCACCATCAGGACGCCCTTGTCGAGCTTGTCGGAGTGCTCCGGCTGGGTGGCGCCGGGCTGGGTCTGGGTGTCGGTCACCCGCCAACGGTATTGGTTGCGTCCGACAACGGAGCAATCGTTTTCGCGGTGGCCTGCGTCACCCTCACGGGTGGAGGGGCCTCGGGACAGCGGGTACGCCGTCCAGGTCCTCGATCCGGGCCAGGCTGGGGCCGCGCACGGACTGCAGGTCCGCGGCCACCGCCTCGACGTCGCGCAGCACGCGCAGGGTGTTGCGGCAGGTGAGCCGGGCGAGGTCGTCGGCCGACCACCCGCGCCCGGCCAGCGCCCCCAGCAGGGCGGGATAGGTCGAGACGTCCTCGAGTCCGTCAGGGAGGGTCTCGACCCCGTCGTAGTCGCCGCCGAGGCCGATGTGGTCGATCCCGGCGACCTCGCGCACGTGCTCGCAGTGCGCCACCACGTCGGCGAGGGTGGCCCGCGGCTGGGGATGGTCGAGCGACCAGGTCCGCTCGAAGGCCCCGAACCGTACGCCGTCCGCCTCGGCGATGCCCTCCTGCGCCGCTGCCGCCACGAGCTCGCGGTGGGCGTCGGCGCAGGCGGCGTTCACGAACTTGGGCACGAAGGTGACCATGCACACGCCCCCGCCGCGGGCCATCGCCTCCAACACGTCGTCGGGGGCGTTGCGCGGGCTGTCGGTCACCGCCCGTGCCGAGCTGTGGCTGAAGATCACCGGCGCCTCGGCGACCGTGAGCGCGTCGCGCATCGTGTCGGCCGAGACGTGGGACAGGTCGACCATCATCCCGACCCGGTTCATCTCCCGCACGACCTCGCGGCCGAACGCCGTCAGCCCGCCCGCGACCGGCCGGTCGGTGGCCGAGTCGGCCCAGGGAGTGTTCGCGTTGTGGGTCAGCGTCAGGTAGCGCACCCCGAGTGCGTGCAGCTGGCGGAGCGTGCCGAGGGAGCTGTTGATCGAGTGCCCGCCCTCCGCGCCGGCGAGCGAGGCGATCCGGTCCGCGGCCCAGGCCTCCTCGACCTCGTCGGCGGTCGTCGCCCACGCCAGCTGGTCGGCGTACCGCTCGGTGAGCAGGCGCGCGGCGTCGACCTGCTCGAGGGTGGCGCTGACCGCGTCGTCCCCGGTCAGCCGGGTCGGCACGTAGACCGACCAGAACTGCGCGCCCATCCCGCCCGCGCGCATGCGCGGCAGGTCGGTGTGGGTCGCGGTGCCGCCCGCACCGACGTCGAGGCGGGCGAAGTCGTACGCCGCCTGCTCGCGCGCCTCCCACAGGAGGTCGTTGTGGCCGTCGATCACGGGGTGCGCGGCGAGCAGCGCGGGGACGTCGACCGGGAGGTCGGCGGGGGTGTCGGCGGGGGTGTCCATGACGCACGACCGTAGTCGCCCGGGAACTCCGTGTCGGTGCGAGGCGTTACCGTCCCTGTGCCCGCTGCCGAGCGAGCCAGAAAGGTGCCCATGAGCGAGCGGAGCGAGCGAATCATTCAGCGCCGTGCGACTCGTGCCTCATGCGCGCACGGAGCGAAGCGAGTACGTGCATGAGCTTTGTCCCGGTCACCGGTCCCGCCAGGTTGCTGGTGGGGGAGCCGCCCCGGGAGGGCTCGGTCGAGTTCACCGACGAGCGCCGCACCATCGTGATGCCGATCCGCGGCGCGTTGCCGGTGCTCGGCAAGGTCCGCGACCAGACCGACGTGCATCCCTCGGTCGCGCTGCTCGCCGGGGCTGCGCTGATGGGCCTCCAGCTGGTCGCCTCGGGCCGCTTCGCCCCCGACCCCGAGGGTCGGCACTGGCAGGTCGCGGGGCTCGACGCCGCCGACGAGCGCCGCATCGCCGAGCTGGCGCGCTCCCGGGCCTGGGACGGCTTCGACGAAGCGACCGCCGAGGGCATGGTCCGCGGCCTGCTCGACGCCGTGGTCGACACCATGCCCCGCACCACCCCGGGCCGCTCGCGCCACCGCGGCCCGATCCCCGTCGCTCCCCCGCCGTCGGAGCCGCGCAGCCCCGACGCGTTCAGCGACCAGCTGCAGCAGCGGATCGCCCGCATCCGTGCGCGCGGGCGCGACGACCGGCCGCACCTGGTGTCCATCTCGTTCCGCGTCGAGGCCGACGAGGAGGAGCTGGTCGCCGGCGACGTACGACTGGTGCTGCAGGTCCACGCCGTCGACAACCCCGCCCACCTCGCCGACGCCTCCGAGCTGTGGGCCGAGTCCGGTCCGGAGGCGGCCCACGGCTTCGGCGAGCGGGCGCGCACCCACGCCGCCATAGCGCTGCGCTCCGCGGCCGACGCCTGGCCGGTCCTCGACCGGCTGCTCGACCTGCGGGTCCCCGACGAGATCACCCTCGACTCCGACGAGATCCTCTCGCTCCTCGACGGTGGCGCCGCGGCGCTGACCGAGGCGGGCCATCCGGTCATGTGGCCGAAGTACCTCGACCGCGAGGTCACCCAGCGGGTCGAGCTGGGCCGACGTTCCCCCGCCGGCACCCGCGAGGAGCCCCTGCAGGACGGCCTCTTCGGGCCGCAGGCGCTGTTCGGCTTCGAGTGGCAGCTCTCGTTGCACGGCGAGGAGCTGAGCGACGAGGAGATGGACGAGCTGGCCCGCACCACCAGCCCGATCATCAAGCTGCGCGACAACTGGGTCGCGGTCGACTCCGCGGTGATCAAGCGCGCCCGCAAGCGGCTGATCCGCACCGTCACCCCGGTCCAGGCGCTGGCAGCGACGCTCACCGGTGTCGTCGACATCGAGGACTCTCCCTACGAGGCGGTCGTCGGGGCGAGCCTCCTGGCGGTGCGCGACCGCGTGCGCGAGGCCGCGTCGGGCGAGCTCGTCGAGGTCCCGACCGCGTTGCAGGCCGAGCTCCGCGACTACCAGCGCCGCGGGCTGTCCTGGCTGGCCGAGCTCACGGGGCTCGGCCTCGGCGCCTGCCTGGCCGACGACATGGGGCTCGGCAAGACGATCACGCTGATCGCTCTCCACCTGCACCGCGGTGGCGGGCCGACCCTCGTCGTCTGCCCGGCGTCGCTGCTCGGCAACTGGGAGGCCGAGATCCGGCGCTTCGCGCCGGGCGTCGCCGTACGCCGTCACCACGGCAGCGCGCGCGACCTCGACGGCGTCACCGGCGGCTTCGTGCTCACGACCTACGGCACGATGCGCAACGACGCGGCCCTCCTCGGCGAGGTGTCGTGGGACCTGGTCGTCGCCGACGAGGCCCAGCACATCAAGAACTCGCGATCGGCCGCAGCCCGGGCGCTGCGCACCATCCCGGGCACCGCCCGCGTGGCGCTGACCGGCACCCC
Organism: Nocardioides sp. P4_G10; assembly: GCF_056401175.1. NCBI lineage: Bacteria > Bacillati > Actinomycetota > Actinomycetes > Propionibacteriales > Nocardioidaceae > Nocardioides > Nocardioides sp. P4_G10. The sequence goes on from NZ_JBFUJV010000008.1 coordinate 56,465, forward strand.
GGTGGAGAACGACCTCACCGAGCTCTGGTCGATCCTCGACTGGGCCGTGCCCGGTCTGCTCGGCAGCCGCAACGCCTTCCGCAAGGTCTGGGCCGGCCCCATCGAGTCGGGGCTCGAGCCCACCAAGGCCCGGCAGTTCGCCGACCTCATCGGCCCGTTCCTGCTGCGGCGGCGCAAGTCCGATCCCGGGGTCGCCCCGGAGCTGCCGCCCAAGACCGAGACCGACCACCTCCTCGGCCTGACCCGCGAGCAGGTCGTCCTCTACGAGACGCTCGTGCGCGAGTCGATGCGTCGCATCGAGGAGGCCGACGAGGAGACCCGCCGCGGCCTGGTGCTCAAGCTGCTCACCGGCCTCAAGCAGATCTGCAACCACCCCGCCCACTTCCTCCGCCAGCCCAACCCCAAGCTCCGCGGGCGCTCGGAGAAGATCGAGCTCCTCGACGAGCTCGTCGGCACGGTCATGGCCGAGGACGGTGCCGTCCTCGTCTTCACCCAGTACGTCGCCATGGCTCGGCTCCTCGAGCGCCACCTCGCCGCCGCGGGGGTCCCGCACCAGTTCCTGCACGGCGGCACCCCGGTGCGCGAGCGCGACGCGATGGTCGCCCGCTTCCAGGCGGGCGAGACCCCGGTCTTCCTGCTCTCGCTCAAGGCCGGCGGCACCGGGCTCAACCTGACCCGCGCCGACCACGTGATCCACCTCGACCGCTGGTGGAACCCCGCCGTCGAGGACCAGGCGACCGACCGGGCCTACCGGATCGGCCAGACCCGGCCGGTGCAGGTCCACCGGTTCATCACCCAGGGGACGATCGAGGAGAAGATCGCCGAGCTGCTCGCCCGCAAGCGCTCGCTGGCCGACTCCGTGCTGTCGCGTGGCGAGACGGCGCTCACCGAGCTGTCCGACAGCGAGCTCCGCGACCTTGTCGAGCTGCGGCGATGATCACCCCCGAGGCATCGGCGACCACCCACCCACGGCTCCCTGCCCGCCGCGGCGGTGGGTCCGGCACCTGGTGGAGCAAGGCGGTGCTCCGGGCGGTGGAGGAGGCCGCCTTCGGCGAGAAGGACCTCCGCGTCGGCCGGCGGCTCGCCCGGGCAGGGGCGGTCGGCGCGATCACGGTCAGCGAGGGCGGCGCGGTGGCGGCCGTCAGCGACGGTCAGGACGCCTTCACCGTCGAGGTCACCGTCCCGGTGCTCGACGCGGCCGACGCCGCGGCGTTCGTCGAGCTGGTCGCGGCCGAGTCGGGGCGGATCGGCGCGCTGCTCGCCGGCCAGCTGCCGCACTCGTTCGTCGAGGCGGTGGAGGAGGCGGGCGTCGAGCTGTTGCCCTACGGGGGCGAGCTGGGCTCGGCCTGCTCGTGCGACGCCTGGCTCGACCCGTGCCCGCACGCGCTGGCGGTGCTCACCCAGCTGGCCTGGCTCATCCAGGCCGATCCGTTCGTCCTGATCCACCTGCGCGGGCTCGCGCGCGAGCGGGTGCTGCGCGACCTCCACCGGCTGGTCCGGCCGCCGGCGGGCGACGCTGAGTCTCCGGGAGACTCAACCCCCAGCGGGCCCGACGACGTCGACGACCTGGTCGTCGCCGAGGACGCCGCCGTGCGCGCCGCCCGGCTCCTGCGGCTGGAGAGCCCGTTCGACGCCTGGTGACCGGCGCGACCTGCGGTCGGGCGCGACTCAGGAGAGCCCGAGGGCTCCGTGGGCCATGTCGCGCAGCACGTCGTGCATCTGCGGGTCGGGCAGCCGGCCGCTGTGCGGCGTGGAGTTGAGCAGGCCGAACAGGACGTGGGCGCGGGTGCGCGAGGCCTCCGGGCTGAGGGTGGCGTCGTGGCGGCGGATCTGCGCGGCCCACTCGTCGACGTAGGCGCGCTGCAGGGCGCGGACCCGTTCGCGGGCCTCGTCGGGCAGGCTGCTCCAGTCGCGGTCCTGGACCACGATCAGCGCCCGGTGCTCGAGGGCGAACTCGATGTGCCACTCGACGAGCGCCTCGAGGGCCTCGCGCGGGCCGTCGGCGGTCGCGACCCGTGAGCGTCCCTCGGCGAGGAGCGTCTCGCTGATGGTCACGAGCATCTCGGCGAGCATCGCGTCCTTGGACTGGAAGTGCTTGTAGAGCGCGGGGCCGGAGACGCCGCACGCCGCGCCGAGCTCAGCGACCGAGACGCCGTGGAACCCCCGCGAGGCGAAGAGGTCGGCCGCGATGTCGAGGATCTGTTGGCGGCGGGGAGTCACGACGCCGAGGTTAGTGCCTGCTAACCCCCACGGAGCCCGTGGTCCGGGGAGCGGCATGAGGCGCTCGGGCGCCTCCGAGACTGCAAGCGGAATCATTTCGTGCCTCCCCGTACGTCTGGTGCTGCAGTGGGCCGCACCCCGGCAGCGGCCCACTGATCCCCCGATCCGTGCACCCGACTTGATCGTAGATCCTAGGCGCTACACCCTTTGGAGTGAGTGGTGCCAGCACCACCATCCAGCAAAGGAACCGTCGTCACGGCGTGTCACGACGACGGATTCATGGGCCGAGGGTGTACGGCGCCACGCGTCGGGTGGTGCCAGCCCTACCGACGCCCGGTCGGGCCGTGGTTACAGTGCGCGCATGTCCCGCATCCGCGTCGTCCTCGCCGAGGACGGCGACCTGCTCCGGGCGGGCGTGATGGCGCTGCTCGACGGCGACGACGACATCGAGGTCGTGGCGACGGCGACCAACCTGCCCGAGCTGCTCGCCGCGGTCGAGGAGCACCGTCCGGACGTGGTGCTGACCGACATCCGGATGCCTCCCGACTTCACCGACGAGGGCATCCGGGCGGCCGGTGAGCTGCGGCACACCCACCCCGGGATCGGGGTGGTGGCGCTGACGCAGTACTCCGACGTCGAGTACGCACTGGACCTGGTGCGCGAGGGCAGCGACGGCCGCGGCTACCTGCTCAAGGAGCGGGTGGCCGACGTCGACGAGCTCGTGGCCGCGCTGCGAACGGTCGCCGCCGGGGGCTCGGTCATCGACCAGATCGTGGTCGACGCGCTCGTCGCGACCGGCACCCGCCGCCACGACTCGGTGCTCGACCGGCTGACCCCGCGCGAGCTCGAGGTGCTGGGCATGGTCGCGCGCGGGATGACCAACGCCGCCATCGCGGGCGAGCTCGTCGTCACCGACCGCGCCGTCGAGAAGCACATCAACTCGATCCTGACCAAGCTCGACCTGCCCTCCGACGCACCGGTGCACCGCCGGGTCGCGGCCACGCTGGTCTTCCTCAGCGAGGCTGGTGTCGGTGGCGGCGTCTCGCCCCTCCGATGACGGGCCGACGAGGCGGGGGCGGATGGACGAGTCGATGAGCTCCACCCGGTGAGGGGGATCCTGGCGGGCTGGGACGCCCTGGATCCCGCGCTGCGCTGGCTGATGCGGATCAACCTGATCGCGCTGACCACCGCCACGCTGCTGCTCGCATCGGCGTACGTCCTCGGCTTCCGGCACACCTCGGTGGAGGTCGACCTCGGCGTGATGGCCGTGTCGATCGTGCTGATGCTCGTCACCCCGCCGCTGTGCCGGCGCTACGGCGCGCCGGCGGCGATCGTGGGACTCACGCTGTCCGCCCTCCTCTTCGCCGTCGGGGGCACGTGGGCCACGCCCAACCTCAGCCCGCTGACCGCGCTGTTGACGATGGTGCCGCTGCTGGTGGGCTTCGCCTACCTGGGGCGGTGGTGGATCCAGGTGCTCAGTGTCGTCGCGGTGGCCGGCAGCGCGGGCGTGGCCGCCCTCGCCGAGTGGCGTCGTACGGAGGCGGTCAGCGAGGAGTGGTGGGTGAACGCCGTGGTGATCGCCGCGTCCCTGCCTGCCGGCGTGCTGGTCGTGGTGTTCCTGGTGCGCAGCGCCTACGCCCGCCTCCAGGGCCAGTCGGCCGAGCTCGTCGAGTCGCGTCGCCGGGTCGTCGAGGTGGCCGACGCCGCCCGGCGCAGCCTGGAGCGCGACCTGCACGACGGCGCCCAGCAGCGGCTGCTGGCCTCGAGCGTGACCATCGAGCGGGCCCGCAAGGAGCTGAAGGCCGGGCGACACGAGTCGGCGGCCGACCTGCTCGACCAGCTGGCCGCCGACAACCGGGAGATCGTCACCGAGCTGCGCGAGCTGGCCCGCGGCATCTACCCACCGCTGCTCACCGAGCGCGGTCTCGTCGCCGCCCTGCAGTCGACGGCACGACGCTCGGCGGTGCCGGTGACGCTGGACGTCGCCGACGTGGAGCGGACGGACCCGCAGGTCGAGGCGGCGGCGTACTTCTGCATCCTCGAGGCGCTGACCAACGCCGCCAAGCACTCCGGGGCCACCGAGGTGCACGTGACCCTGCGCGGTCGCCCGCACCTGTCGTTCACCGTCAGTGACGACGGCCGGGGGTTCGACCGCGACGCGGTGGACGCCGGGGGACTCCTGGGGATGGAGGCGCGGGTCGCCGCGGCCGGCGGCCGGCTCACCCTCGACACCAGCCCGGGACGCGGGACGGTCCTGCGCGGGGAGTTCGCGCCGTAGTCGTCGATGGACACCGCAGGTTAACGATCGCTAACCTGACGGGGTGTCCGAGCACCAGACCCCGACGGCAGGGGCGACCCCCACCATGCGCGAGCTCGTCGACGACCTGCGTTCCCGGCTGGCCCGGGTCCGCCAGGGCGGGTCGGAGAGCGCGCGGAAGAAGCACACCGACCGCGGCAAGCTGCTGGTCCGCGATCGCGTGGACCGGCTGCTCGACCCGGGGAGCCCGTTCCTCGAGCTCGCGCCGCTGGCGGCGTACGGCATGTACGGCAGCGGGTCCGCCGACGGGGACGACTACGCGGTCCCGTCCGCCGGCGTCGTGGCCGGCATCGGGCGCGTGTCGGGTCGTGAGTGCGTGATCGTGGCCAACGACGCGACGGTCAAGGGCGGCACCTACTACCCGATGACGGTCAAGAAGCACCTGCGCGCGCAGACCATCGCTGCGGAGAACCACCTGCCGTGCCTCTACCTCGTGGACTCCGGCGGCGCGTTCCTGCCGCTGCAGGACGAGGTGTTCCCCGACCGCGAGCACTTCGGCCGGATCTTCTTCAACCAGGCCAACCTGTCCGCGGCCGGGATCCCGCAGATCGCGAGCGTGATGGGCTCGTGCACGGCCGGCGGCGCCTACGTGCCGGCGATGTCCGACGAAACGGTCATCGTGCGCGACCAGGGCACGATCTTCCTCGGCGGCCCGCCGCTGGTGAAGGCCGCGACCGGTGAGGTCGTCACGGCCGAGGACCTCGGCGGCGGTGACGTGCACGCCCGCACCTCGGGGGTGGTCGACCACCTCGCCGAGGACGACGCGCATGCACTGGCGATCGTCCGCTCGATCGTCGACACCCTGCCAGCCGCGACCCCGGCCCGGGCGCCGCGCGCGGAGGTCGAGGAGCCGCACGAGCCGGCGGAGTCGCTCTATGACGTGGTGCCCACCGACACCCGCACGCCGTACGACGTGCGCGAGGTGATCCGCCGCCTCGTCGACGGCAGCCGGTTCCACGAGTTCAAGAAGCTCTACGGCGACACGTTGGTGTGCGGGTTCGCGCGGATCGACGGCTACGAGGTCGGGATCGTCGCCAACAACGGCATCCTGTTCAGCGAGTCGGCGCTCAAGGGCGCCCACTTCATCGAGCTGTGCAACCAGCGCGGGATCCCGCTGGTGTTCCTGCAGAACATCACCGGCTTCATGGTCGGTCGCGAGTACGAGAACAAGGGCATTGCCCGCGACGGCGCCAAGCTCGTCACCGCGGTCGCGTGCAGTGTCGTGCCGAAGTTCACCGTCGTCATCGGCGGCTCCTTCGGTGCCGGCAACTACGGCATGTGCGGGCGTGCCTACGACCCGCGCTTCCTGTGGATGTGGCCCAACGCGCGCATCTCCGTGATGGGTGGCGAGCAGGCCGCCTCGGTGCTCGCCACCGTCCGCACCGACCTCGAGGACGACGCCGCGGTCGAGGCGTTCAAGGCCCCGATCCGCGAGCAGTACGAGACCCAGGGCTCGCCCTACTACGCCAGCGCCCGGCTGTGGGACGACGGCGTCATCGACCCCGCCGACACCCGGCGGGTGCTGGGCATGGCGCTGGCCGCGACGTCGTACACCCCCATCCCCGAGCCGTCCTACGGCATTTTCAGGATGTGAGGCGCGCAGTGACGAGCGAGGAACGAGCGCGTCGCGTGGGCGCGACCAGGTTGAGCAAGCCCTGCGGCCGAGGCACGAGGTCGCAGCGGGCGCGTCGAAACCCCTTGATGGGAAAGAACTCATGAGAACGCTACTGATAGCCAACCGCGGCGAGATCGCCCTGCGGGTCATGCGCACGGCGCAGCGCCTGGGGTGGCGGACCGTCGCGATCCACACCGACCTCGACGCCGGTGCCCCGCACACCCGTGGGGCGGACCGGGTGGTGCGGGTGGAGTCCTACCTCGACGTCGACGCCGTCGTCGCGGCCGCGCGCGAGTCGGGCGCGGGCTACGTGCACCCCGGTTACGGCTTCCTGTCCGAGCGGGCGCCGTTCGCGCGCGCGCTCGCCGAGGCGGGCATCACGCTGGTCGGGCCGTCGGGCGACGTGATGGACGCGATGGGGCGCAAGGACGCCGCCCGGGAGGTCGCGGTGGCGGCCGGGGTGCCGGTCGTGCCGTCGTACTCCCTCACCGGATCCGAAGCCGTCGACCCGGCCACCTTCTCCTACCCCGTGCTGGTGAAGGCTGCCGCCGGTGGCGGCGGCAAGGGGATGCGCGTCGTGCGGAGCGCGGGCGACTACGACGAGGCCTTCGCCGCGGCGCAGCGCGAGGCGCGGTCCTCGTTCGGCGACGACACGATCCTGGTCGAGAAGTACGTCGAGTCCGGCCGCCACATCGAGGTGCAGGTCATGGGCGACACCCACGGCACGGTGCTCCACTTCTTCGAGCGCGACTGCTCCACCCAGCGCCGTCACCAGAAGGTGCTGGAGGAGGCGCCCGCCCCGACGATCAGCGAGGAGCAGCGCGCGGCGATCACGTCGTCGGCCGTGGCGCTGGCCGAGCAGTGCGGCTACACCGGCGCCGGCACGGTCGAGTTCCTGCTCGACAACGCCACCGGGGAGTTCTTCTTCCTCGAGATGAACACCCGCCTCCAGGTCGAGCACCCGGTCACCGAGGAGGTCGTGCGGGTGCGCGACGAGCGGGTCGACCTCGTCGGGCTCCAGCTCCGCGTCGCGACCGGCGAGCCGCTCGGCATCGCTCAGGGAGACATCACGCTCGAGGGCCACGCGATCGAGGCCCGCGTCTACGCCGAGGACTCCTTCAACGGCTTCCTGCCCCAGGCCGGCCGCACGTCCGTCGTGAGGTGGGCGTCCGGTGACGGCGTCCGTGTCGACCACGCCCTCGAGCCCGAGCAGGAGGTCAGCACGTCCTACGACCCGATGCTCGGCAAGGTCATCGCCTGGGCGCCGACCCGCGACGAGGCGATCGGCGTCCTGGCCGACGCCCTCGGCGAGACCGCCATCCTGGGCATCACCACCAACACGGGCTTCCTGCGCGCGCTGGTGTCGTCCGACGACTTCCGCGGGGCGACGATCGACACCGCCTGGCTGGACCGCAACGAGGTGCCGGCGCCCGACCCGGCCCTGGCGCGCGTGTTCGCCGCCTGGACCGAGGTGCTGCTCGACACCATGCCCGCCCCGGCGAGCAGCCCCGGCCCGTGGCGGGCCGACGGCTGGCGGATGGGAGCCGACCCGGCCCCGGACACGGTGGTCCTCGGCGACGACCTGGTGGTGGTCGACCGGCACCGCGGGCAGGTCACCCACGCCGGCGCCACCCACGACGTACGCCTGGTCTCCGCCGCCGACCACACCGTCCACCTCCTCGTCGACGGCCGTCCCGAGCACGCGGTGCTCAACGTCCAGCGCGGCGCCGTCGACGTCGTGCACCGCGGCCAGCGGTGGGCGTGGGAACGGCCCGACCCGTTCGGCGACCACGCCGTGGCAGCCGGCGACGGCACCCTGCTCGCGCCGATGCCCGGCACGGTCCTGGCGGTCAACGTCACCGAGGGCCAGGACGTGGCCGAGGGTGAGACGCTGGGGGTGATGGAGGCGATGAAGATGGAGCTCGCGCTCAAGGCGCCCTTCGCCGGCACGGTCACCACGGTCGGTGCGACCACCGGCGACCTCGTCAAGCTCGGTGCCGTGCTGTTCACGGTGGAGGAGTCCACATGAACGACCTGCCGATGACCGTCCGCGCGGACGGCCTTCCCGAGCGCGTGACGATCTACGAGGTCGGTCCCCGCGACGGCCTGCAGAACGAGCAGGCGATCGTCCCGGTGGCGGTCAAGGCCGAGTTCGTACGACGCCTCGTCGCGGCCGGCCTCCCGATCGTGGAAGCGACCAGCTTCGTGCACCCCCGCTGGGTGCCGCAGCTCGCCGACGCCGCCGAGCTGATGACCGAGCTCGGTGACGAGGGCCGCGACCTCCCGGTGCTCGTGCCCAACGAGCGCGGCCTCGACCGGGCCCTCGAGCTGGGCCTGCGGCACGTGGCGATCTTCGGCAGCGCGACGGAGACCTTCGCCGGCAAGAACCTCAACCGCACCTTCGACGAGCAGTTCACGATGTTCGAGCCGACCGTGGCGCGCGCCCGGGAGGCCGGTCTCGACGTGCGGGCCTACGTCTCGATGTGCTTCGGCGACCCCTGGGAGGGCGCCGTCCCGATCGAGCAGGTCGTCACCGCCGGCACCCGGCTGCTCGACCTCGGCGCGAGCCAGCTCAGCCTCGGCGACACCATCGGCGTCGCGACCGCGGGCCACGTCACGGCGCTCGTCGCGGCGTTCGCCGACGCGGGCGTCGGCACCGACCGGCTCGCCATGCACTTCCACGACACCTACGGGCAGGCGCTCGCCAACACCTTCTCGGCGCTGCAGGCAGGCATCACCACCTTCGACGCCAGCGCCGGCGGGCTCGGCGGCTGCCCCTACGCGAAGTCGGCCACCGGCAACCTCGCCACCGAGGACCTGGTGTGGATGCTGACCGGCCTCGGGATCGAGCACGGCGTCGACCTCGACGCCATGGTGGCCACCAGCACGTGGATGGCCGCGCAGCTCGGCCGCCCCAGCCCCAGCGCCGTCGTACGCGCCCTCGGCGGGGCCAGCGCGGCGGGGTAGTCCAGTGACGAATGGTCGTCCCGGACGCTCTTCGGCAGCCACTTTCCACTGGACTACCCCGGCTCGGGCACAATCAGCGACATGAGCCGTGTCGTCCACCTGCACATCGGCGCCCCGAAGACCGGCACCACCTACATGCAGGACCGGCTGCGGCTCAACACCGCCGCGCTGGGCCGCCACGGGGTCACCGTCCCGGCAACGCGTTCGGGACGCTCGGACATGTTCCACTTCCGGGCCGCGCTCGACCTGCTCGACCAGGACTGGGGCGGCCGACCCGGGCACGCCAAGGGCGCCTGGGACGCGATGGTCCGACGCGTCGACCGCGCGCAGGACAACGTGGTGATCAGCCACGAGATCCTCGCCGGCGCCAAGCCCGACAAGATCGCCAAGGCGCTCAACGACCTCGCCGGCAACGAGGTGCACATCGTCTACTCCGCGCGCGACCTCGGCCGCCAGCTGCCCGCGGCGTGGCAGGAGTCGATCAAGCAAGGCCGCAAGTGGCCCTTCCGTCGCTTCCTCGACCGCTACGAGTCCGGCACGTCGTTCTTCTTCCGGCAGGCGTTCGACCTGCCCGCCGTCCTGGGCGCGTGGGGCGCCAAGCTCCCGCCCGAGCGGCTCCACGTGGTCACGGTGCCGCACGACCGGGGGCCCAACGGCGACGAGCTGTGGCTGCGTTTCTGCCGGGCGTTCCGGATCGACCCGGCGTGGGCGCCGCTCGACTCCGAGCGCGACAACCGGTCGCTGGGGATCGCGGAGACCTCGCTGCTGCGCAAGCTCAACCGGCGCCTCGAGCTGGGCGTGTGGCGCGACCCCGTGTACGACGCCCTCATCCGCGAGCTGCTCGCCCAGGAGGTGCTGGTCGCCCGCGACGCCGTGCCCGTCCGCCTCCCACCCCACCGCTTCGACTTCGCCGAGCAGGAGGGCGAGGTCTGGATCGACTGGATCAAGAGCAGCGGCATCGACGTGGTCGGTGACGTGGACGACCTCCGCCCGCGCCGCCCCGCCGAGGACGAGAAGTGGAAGGACCCGGACCGGGTGCGCGCCAAGCTCGAGCTCGGAGCCGCCCTCGACGCGTTGTCCGAGATGACGCAGGAGGCCGCCAGCCGGGCCTCGACCGACACGGTCGCCGGCCGGCTCCGCGGCACCGCCCGTCGGCTGCGGGACCGGTGACCGCCCCCTCGAGCGCCACCCGACCGGCGGCATCGGTGCACGGCTGGGTCGCCCACCTCCGTTCCGGGGGTACGACGCCGTGGCTGGAGTGGACCGACCCCGGTGCCGGCGACGAGCCGGCGGGTCGCGCGCTGCCCGGGGCCCAGCAGCTCGAGCTCCTGCGCCGCATCAACCTCGCCCGGCCGTCGAGTGCGCGGCCCCGTGGCGATGACGACCGCGAGCGCACTCGACTCGCGGACCGGGTGCTCGCCGCGCCCGCCGCCGGTCGTGGCAAGGCCGACCTCCCCCTGATCGGCGCCGGGACCACCGGTTTCGGCGCGCGGCCCGTCGACCCCTCCTCGGTCGACGCCCACGAGCTGCTCCGGGTCGCGAGCACGCTGCTCGCCGACGACCTCGTCGCGCTCGGACCGGACCCGGTGCGCCGGGGGATGCCGCGGCCGTGGCGGCGACGCTTCCGACTCGTCGGCGACCCGGTCGTCGCCACCGCAGCCCGCGAGCACCTGCTGGGCCGCGGTCGTCCCGAGGGCGGCCCGCGCCCCTTCGTCGTGGCGGTCGGCGGCCCGCTCGACGACCTGCTCGCCCACACCTGGACGCAGCGCTGCTTCGAGCACGGCAGCAGGCCGTGGGGCGACTGGCTGCGCTTCTGGCGCGAGCGCGACCAGCTGCCGGCCCGCGTGGACCTCGACGACTCCGTACGCCGCTGGGGCGGGCGTCGGCCGTTCGTCCGGATCGTCACCGACCTCGACCGCCTGCCCGAGCACCTCGGGGTCCGTCGGCTGCCGCCGGTGCAGGTGCCCGGCGCCGACCAGGCCGAGCTGGCCAGACGGATCTCGGCCGTCGTCGGCATCCGGGTCCCGGTCGCCGAGCGGCCCGCGCTGATGCGGACGCTGCAGACCCGGATGCCCGACAGCGGCGTCGCGCCCGTCGTCGTACCCGCAGCGGAGCACGAGTGGGTCGCGACGTCCGCGGCACGCATGGAGCGGCGACTGACCCGCGCTGGCTACCCTGTCGTCGGCGACCTCGCCGACCTCGCGCCGCGCGCCGCGGCGGACCGACCCGGCCCGTCCCGGCCGGCCGGGCAGGCGGGGGTGGACGGCCAGCAGGTGCTGGACCTGGCGATCCGGATGATCGTCGACCCGGGCTGGCGCACGGGCCGGGAGAGGAGCGTGGAGCAGTGAGCAGGCGAGTGCTGCTGCACGTGGGCTGCCCGAAGACGGGCACGTCCTACCTCCAGGACGTCCTCTTCCGCAACCAGCCCGTGCTGCGCGAGCACGACATCCTCTACCCCGCCGACCGGTTCGACGCTCACTTCCTCGCCGCGCTCGACCTGATGACGCTGCCGTGGGGCGGCATCGAGACCGAGGCCGTCGGTGCCTGGGACCGGCTCGCCGCCGAGGTGCGGGACTGGCACGGCACCTCGATCGTGAGCCACGAGATCTTCGCCCGGGCCACGCCGACGCAGGTCGAGCGGGCACTCGCCTCCCTCGGGGACGCCGAGGTGCACCTCGTGCTGTCGGTGCGCGACCTGGTGCGCCAGATCCCCGCCGAGTGGCAGGAGAACGTCAAGCACCGCAGCCACATCACGTACGCCAAGTTCCTGCGCACCATCCGCGACCCGGCCCGCGACTCCCGCATCGGCTCGTGGTTCTGGGCGGTGCAGGAGATCCCCGACATCCTCGAGCGGTGGGGCTCCTCGCTGCCGCCCGAGCGCGTGCACCTGGTGACGCTGCCCCCGCCCGGCGCCGACCGCGGCGAGCTGTGGCGCCGGTTCTCCCGGACCTTCGGGCTCGACGGGCTGCCCCTCGACCTGACCGCCGAGCGCGAGAACCCGTCCCTCGGCGTCCCGGAGACCTCGCTCCTGCGCACCATCAACGAGCGGGTGACCTCGATCATCGCGCCCCCCGACTACCGACCCCTGGTCCGCGAGACGCTGGCCCACCAGACGCTGTCGCGCAGCGTGGCGTCCGCACGGCTCGGCCTCGCGCCCGAGGACCACGCCTGGGCACGCGAGCTGTCGGAGCGCTGGATCGAGGTGCTCGCCGCGCGGGGGTACGACGTCGCCGGCTCGCTCGACGACCTGCTCGGGCCCGACGCCGGCACCTTCGCCGACCCGGACTCCGCGACGGCGGACGAGCTGCTGCCGCCCGCCCTCGACGCGATCAGCGCGCTGCTCGTGGAGGCTGCGCGGCTGCGGGCGGTGGAGGAACGGCTGCACGGCGAGGTGCGCGAGGCTCGCGAGGAGCTCGACCGGGCGCGTGCGACCCCGGCCTACCGCGCCCGGCGCAAGGTGGTCACGACCCTCGAGAACAGCCCCGCCGGCAGGGGCTCGCTCGACGCCTACCGGCGACTGCGCGGGCACAAGGACTGACCCCGGGCCGCCCGGTTCGCCCGCCGAGGGCGACGGGTCGAGGCCAGGACTACCGCCGACGCGGCAGCATCTCGCGGTCGGCGTAGCGACCGATGCGCCAGGTCGCGTAGCCGTCGGCGCCCATGCCGACCACGCCGCCGACCACGGGGATCTTCCGACCGAGGGTGGTTGCCAGCCGCTTGCCGGCGACCCTCGCGACGATGTCGGTCGCGACGACCGCAGAGATCACCCGGTCGATGGTCGGGTCGTGGACCGGGGCCGTGGCGATCGCCATGGGCGTGCTGGGCAGCTTGCGCTTCCCGACCAGCTCGTGCACCTGCTCCTCGCCCAGCAGGAGGGAGAGGATGGCGTTGCGGACGCGCGGGTCGGCGAGGTCGTGGCCGCGGAGGTGGGCGATGCCGGCGACCATCCGGCACTGGATGATCGCGAGCCCGGTGACGTTGGCGGGGATCATCACCGCCATGGTGATCATGCCGCCGACGTTGGTGGCGAAGCCCTGCGCGCCGGCGATCCGGACGTTGTTCTCGATCACCTCGTGGATCGCCCGCTCGACGTTGCCGCGCTGCTCGTGCAGCTGCTTGTCGGCCGCCTGCGCGGCCGGGGCGAGCGGGCCCACGCCGTCGATCGCACGGTTGAGCGCCTCGCGCACGAACCCGCCGGTCAGGGTGGGTGCGATCTCGGTGATCCGCGGGGCGAGCTGTCGCTCGACGGTCTCCTTCAGGCCCATGCCACCGATCGTACGGGCGCCCGGGCGAGATCCCCCGCCCTTGGGTCCGAGGAAGGTCGGACCGGAGACGGCGGTCCCGGGCGGTTGGGTTGTTCGCTAGCGTGCGAAGGGTGCCCATCGCCCCCGCTCCGACGCCCTGGGCCTTCCCGGCGTGCTCGACGTGGGACCCCGACGACGACCTCGTCGCGCTGGGCGCCGACCTGGAGCCGGGCACGCTGGTCACCGCCTACGGGCTGGGCCTGTTCCCGATGCCGGTGACCCTCGACGGCGAGGAGCACCTCGGCTGGTTCTCCCCCGTGGAGCGGGGCGTGCTGCCGCTCGACGGGCTGCGGGTGTCCCGGTCGCTGCGGCGTTCCGCGCGCGAGTTCGAGATCCGCATCGACACCGTCTTCGACGAGGTCGTCGGCGCGTGCGGCAGCCCGGACCGGGCCGACGGCTGGATCACGCCGGAGTTCCGGCACGCCTACGGCCGCCTGCACCGCCTCGGGTGGGCCCACTCCGTCGAGGCCTGGCGCGACGACCGGCTCGCGGGCGGGCTCTACGGCGTGAGCGTCGGCGGGCTCTTCGCTGGGGAGTCGATGTTCCACCGCGAGCGCGACGCCTCGAAGGTCGCGCTGCTGGCGCTCGTCGATCTCCTCAACGACCGGTACGCCGACCGGAGGCTGCTCGACGTGCAGTGGCAGACCCCCCACCTCGAGTCGCTGGGCGTCGTACGACGTCCGCGCGCGGACTACCTCGACTCGCTCAGGCGCAGCCTCGACGTGCCGCTGCCGGATCCCTTCCGAGTGGACGACTAGGGACGCCTCACGGGAGGGTGGGCGCGATCGCGACGTGGTCCCGACGGGGGACGCGTCCCACCAGAGGGGGATCCCATGACCATCCGTGCCCGCTTGACCCTGACCAGCGCCGTGCTGCTGGTCGGCACCGTCACCTCGGCCTGCGGAGGAGGCGGCGGCGCGCCGAGCGACGCGAGCAAGGACGGCTTCTGCGATGCGGCCAACAGCCTGATGTCCGACCTGATGCCCGAGGACCTGAGCACCGCCGAGCTGCCCAGCGACCAGGACATGGCCAAGGCGGTCAAGGACTGGGGGTCGCGGATGGAGGAGGTCGGCACGCCCGAGGACATCTCCGACGACGCGCGCAAGGGATTCGAGTCGGTCGTCGACCAGGCCAAGGAGATCGACGCCTCGGACTTCTCGATGGACAACCTCGAGGACCTCGAGAAGGGCGGCGCCGACGCGTCGGCGGAGGAGAAGAAGCAGGCCGAGGCTTTCGGCACCTACCTCACCGACACCTGTGGCAACCCGATGGACGACATGGAGATGCCGGAGCTGCCGGAGATCCCCGAGTCGACCAACTGACGGTTCGCCGCGCCTCCCCGGCGCGGCGCCAGTCGGCGACGTACGATGGCGGGCGGTGCTGCAGAGGGAGGACGCGCCAATGGCGATCACGCGCGAGGGCAGGATCTGCTCCTTCTGTGGCGAACCCGGAGGACCGGGCACCGAGCTGCGCCTGATCGGCGGTCTGGGCGCCCAGGTGTGCGAGCGGTGCGTCGACGACTTCCACGGCATCCTCCACGACGAGGCCACCTACGCGGCGGTCCGCGGGCCGTTCCCGTGGGAGCGGATGGACGACGCCGAGCTGCTGGCGACGCTGCCGCAGATCCTCGCGTCTGCGGAGCAGAACACCGCGTTCGCCCACGAGTGGGTCGACCTGCTCCGCAGCCGCAACATCTCGTGGGCGGAGATCGGGCGCGCGCTCGGCGTCTCGCGCCAGGCGGCCTGGGAGCGGTTCTCGCGCCGGTCGTCGGGCGACAAGGGCGCCACTGCGTGAAATCAGCAGCGTTGTCAGGGTAGGCTTGACGGGCGAGGCGCTGGCCGGGCTGTCACGGGGGTGAGCCCAGCCGGCGCCTCCGCCGTGTCCGGCTCGGTCGGCAGCTACTTCAGCAGCTTGGACATCCGCCGGTCGGCCAGGGGCTTCCCGCCCGTCTGGCACGTCGCGCAGTACTGCAGGCTGGAGTCCGCGAACGACACCTCGCGCACCACGTCGCCGCACACCGGGCACTTCTGGCCGGTGCGCCCGTGCACGGCGAGGTTGCTCTTCTTCTCGCCCTTCAGCTCGCTGGCGGCGAGCCCGCTCGAGCGCTGGACCGCGTCGCCCAGCGTCGTGCGCACGGCGTCGTACAGCGTCTGCAGGTCGGCCTCGTCGAGGCTGTTGGACGGCTTGAACGGCGACATCCGCGCGGCGTGGAGGATCTCGTCGGAGTAGGCGTTGCCGATGCCGGCGACGATCGACTGCATCCGCAGCACGCCCTTGATCTGCTTGCGCCCCTCGCGCTCGAGGATCTGCTGGAGCACCTCGCGCGTGAAGTCGTCGGAGAGCGGGTCGGGGCCGAGCCGGGCGATGCCCTCGACCTCCTGCGGGTCGCGGACGACGTAGATCGCGAGGCCCTTGCGGGTGCCGGCCTCGGTGACGTCGAGGCCGGGTCGGGTCTCGAGGTCGGGGTCGTCGATGACGATGCGGGCGGCGAGGGGGTTCTTGGTGCTGGGCTTGGCCGGCAGCGCCGGCACCTCGTCCCGCCACCGGATCCAACCGGCCCGGGCGAGGTGGATGACGAGGTGCACCCCGCTCGCGTCGATGTCCAGGAACTTGCCGTGCCGGGTGACGTCGTCGACGAGCGTCCCGTGGAGGGCGTGAAGCGGCGGGTCGAAGGTCTTGAGCGCGCTGAAGGCGGCCAGGTCGATACGGCTGATCGCCCGACCCACGAGGCGACCGCGAAGGTCCTGGGCGAGGGCTTCGACCTCGGGCAGCTCGGGCACGGATCAGAGTCTAGGCAGGAACTTGTGGGGCGGGTCACAATGGGACATGGCCCGTCAGCACCTTCCTCGCACCGGAGCGGTCTTCCTCGACCCCCGCGGTGAGGACCGGTCGCTGCGCGTGACCTGGCACCACGACCAGCAGCTGGTGGTGCTGTCGCTGTGGCGCGACAACGTCTGCGCCGGCACCTTCCGGCTCGGTGCCGACGAGGTGCCCGACCTCATCGCACTGCTGCGGCGTGGGCTCGACGAGGCCTACGACGCCGCCCGCGAGCGCGTCGAGCGGCTCGACCGGCCGAGCGAAGCGGGCTGACTCGCCGACTATCCGGCAATCTAGGGCGCGACCTAGATTGCTGAATAGGGTCTGATCGTGGACCCGATCCGGAACCCCTATGCCCCCGGCGCCGGGCAGCGCCCGCCCGAGCTCGCCGGCCGCGACGAGCAGCTCGCCGCGTTCGGCGTCGTCCTGGAGCGGGTCGCCAACGGCCGTCCCGAGCGCAGCCTCGTGCTCACCGGGCTGCGTGGCGTCGGCAAGACCGTCCTGCTCAACGCGCTGCGGGGTGCGGCCGTGCGCAAGGGCTGGGGGACCGGCAAGCTCGAGGCCCGACCCGGCCAGGGGCTCCGTCGTCCGCTGAGCAGCGCGCTGCACCAGGCGGTGCGCGAGCTCGGGCACCGCGACGAGGACTCGGTCGACCACGTCCTCGGTGTCATCAAGTCCTTCGCGCACCGCGACTCCGGCGCGGGGGCCAGGCTCAAGGACCAGTGGAGCCCCGGCATCGACGCCGCCGCCGTTCGCGGTCGTGCCGACTCCGGCGACATCGAGATCGACCTCGTCGAGCTCTTCACCGACCTCGGCGGACTCGCCGCCGACGTCGGCAAGGGCATCGGCATCTTCATCGACGAGATGCAGGACCTCGGCCCCGACGACGTGTCCGCGCTGTGCGCCGCCTGCCACGAGCTCAGCCAGTCGGGCCTGCCCGTCATCGTCGTCGGCGCCGGCCTCCCGCACCTGCCCGCCGTGCTGAGCGCGAGCAAGTCCTACAGCGAGCGGCTCTTCCGCTACCAGCGCATCGACCGGCTCTCCCGCGAGGCCGCCGACCGCGCGCTCGAGGCGCCCGCCGCGGACGAGGACGCCGCGTACGAGGCCGACGCACTCGCCGCGATGTACGACGCCACCGGCGGCTACCCCTACTTCATCCAGGCCTACGGCAAGGCCGTGTGGGACCTCGCGCCCCGCTCGCCGATCACCGCCGCCGACGTCGCTGTCGCCGCGCCCGAGGCCGAGTCCGAGCTCGCCGTCGGCTTCTTCGGCTCACGCTACGAGCGCGCGACGCCGGGGGAGCGCGACTACCTGATGGCGATGGCCGACGTCGCGCTGCGCCAGGCCGGTGCCGGCGGCGACGAGGACTCCGTCCCCAGCTCCGACGTGGCCGCGTCCCTCGGCAAGAAGCCCCAGTCGCTCTCCCCTGCCCGCGACTCGCTGCTGAAGAAGGGCCTCGTCTACTCCGGGGAGCGGGGCCGGATCGCCTTCACCGTCCCCCACTTCGGGCGCTACCTCCGCGAGCGCGGCTGAGCGCTCCTCTGCTGGCCGGCGATCCCCGGTCAACCGGGGATCGCTGAGGTTGTCGGCCCGTGCAAGGCCTGACAAGTTCAGGGAGTGCCGGTCAGCCGGGGATCGCTGAAGACGCGAACAGTCAGGCGGGCGGGGGAGTCCGGAAGGACGGCGGCAGCTCCTCGAGGAGCCGGAGCCAGAGCTCCGAGGCGGTGGGGTACGACGGCACGGCGTGGCGCAGCACGTGCACCGGCACGCCGCCGGTGATCGCCACGGTCGCCGCGTGGAGCATCTCCCCGGCACCGGGGCCGACGAAGGTGGCGCCGAGCAGCAGGCGGGTGTGGGCGTCGACGACGAGCTGGGACTCGCCGGCGACGTGGTCGCGCAGCAGGCTGGTGCCGGCGGCCGAGCTGGTCGGGACCCGGGTCACCACCACCTCGTGACCCTCGTCGCGGGCCTGGGCCTCGGTGAGCCCGACGCTGGCGACCTCGGGCTCGGCGAAGACGACCTGGGGCACCGGCGCCTCGCGGTCGGGCTCCCACGCGACCTCGCCCGCGGCGCGGGCCGCGATCCGGGCCCCGACCACCCGGGCCTGGTGCTTGCCCCAGTGGGTGAGCGGCGGGCCGCCGGTGGCGTCGCCGACGGCGTACAGCCACTCGGGCAGCCGGCCCCCGGTGACGTGGTCGGCTGTCAGGTCGACCGACGACAGGCCGAGGTCGTCGAGCCGCGGGCTCCGGCCGATGGCGAGCAGCACCTCGTCGGCCTCCAGCTCGCCGTGGGTGGTGGTCAGTGTGACGGGGCCGCCGTGGATGCGCCCGGTGCCGGTGGCATCGGGGTCCGAGCGGCGTACGTCCTCGACGGAGGTGCCGAGGAGGACGGTCACGCCGCGCTCGCGCAGCCCGGCGAGCACGGCCTCGCCGGCGAAGGGCTCGGTCCGGCTCAGCAGCTGGTGGCCGCGCACGACCAGGGTCACCGACGATCCGAGCGCGGCCATCCAGGTCGCCGCCTCGCAGGCCACGACTCCGCCGCCGACGACGACCAGGCGCTCGGRCACGTCGACGACACCGGTGGCGTCGCGCGAGTCCCACGGGAGCGCGTCGGCGTACGCCTCGGGGACGTGCGCGGCGCTGCCGGTGGCGATCACCACGGCCCGCCGCGCCCGGACGACGACGTCGCCGTCGGCCGAGGAGACGCGCACCGTCCGCTCACCGGTGATCCGGGCGTCGCCGCGCAGCACCGCGAGACCTGCACCCTTCGCCCAGTCGGCCTGGCCGGAGTCGTCGTAGTGGGAGACCCACGTGTCGCGGCGCTCGAGCAGCGCCTTGGGTGCGACGTGCGCCGTCGAGACGCCCGGGAGGTCGGCGGTCACGTCGGCGACCGCGATCGGGCGCAGCAGCGCCTTGCTGGGGATGCACGCCCAGTAGCTGCACTCGCCGCCGAGCAGCTCGCGCTCGATCAGGACCGCCGTCATGCCGGTGCCCTCCACGGCGTACTGCGCGGCGTTCTCCCCGGCGGGGCCGGCACCGATGACCACGACGTCGTACTCGAAGGTCTCCATGCCGGGACCCTACGGGTGCGGGACACCGATGCGGGCTCCGCTTGCCCGTTCAACTAAACTCTGCCGCGAGGGGAGTACCCCACCAACCTCCGTCGGTCACTACGGCGCCTCAGCAGGCGCCCCGGCGGGGACCGGCGCCAGCACGCGGAGCCGGCGGGAGAGACCTCAGGAATTCACACCTGAGGAGATCCATGTCGTCCATCGCGTCCCCCACCCTGTGGTTCGTCACCATCGGAGTGGTGCTCGCCCTGCTCGTCGTCGACTTCATCGCCACCCGCCGTCCGCACGAGGTCTCGATGAAGGAGGCCATCGGCTGGTCGGCGTTCTACGTCGCGCTGCCGCTGGCCTTCGGCCTCTACGTCTGGAACGTCCACGGCGGCGACCGCGGGCTGGAGTACTACACCGGCTACCTCGTCGAGAAGACGTTGAGCGTCGACAACCTGTTCGTCTTCATGCTGCTCCTCGCCGCCTTCGCGGTGCCCGAGGTGCTCAAGCAGCGGGTGCTGCTCTACGGCATCATCGGCGCGCTCGTGCTGCGCGGCATCTTCATCGCCCTCGGCGCCGCCGCCCTGTCCCGCTTCGACTGGGTGTTCCTGATCTTCGGCGCGGTTCTGCTGCTCACTGGCGTCAAGCTGCTGCGTGACGCGATCCGCGGCCAGGAGCACGACGTCGACGTGGCCGAGATGCGCATCGTCAAGCTGCTGCGCCGCTTCATGCCGGTCAGCGACGAGTACGACGGCGCGAAGCTCACCGTGGTCAAGAAGGGCGTGCGGATGCTGACGCCCTTCGCGCTCGTGACCGCCGCCGTGTTCGCCACCGACATCGTGTTCGCCGTCGACTCGGTGCCGGCGGTCTACGGCATCACCGGCGACCCCTACCTCGTCTTCGTCACCAACGCGTTCGCCCTGCTCGGCCTCCGGGCGCTCTACTTCGTGCTCGAGGGCGCACTCAGCGCCCTGGTGCACCTGAGCTACGGCCTGGCCGCGATCCTGGGCTTCATCGGGTTCAAGCTGGTGCTGCACTGGGCGCACCTGGTGTGGCCGTCGGTCCCCGACGTGCCGACCCTCGCCTCGCTGTTCGTGATCGTCGGCATCCTGGCCGTCACGATCACCACGAGCCTGGCCGCCAGCCGCCGGCAGAAGGCGCGCGAGCTGGAGTCCGTGGGCTGACCTCGTCGCGACCCGGCCTCACCACCAGGGCTACTCGACGGCGAGCATGGTCGCGCCGAGGCCGACCATCATCGTGCCGCCGGTGGCGCTGAGCGTGTCGAGCCGGGTGGGACGGCGCGCGAACCACGTGCGTGCCGTCCCCGCGGCGATCGCCCACGTGCTGTCGGACACGACGGCCAGGACCCCGAAGACGAGGCCGAGCAGCATCGTCTGCAGCGCCACCGGCCCGCTCGGGTCGGTGAACTGCGGCAGGAAGGCCACGAAGAACACGATGGTCTTCGGGTTGGTCGCCCCGACGGTGAAGCCGATCCGCACGGGGTGCCCGCGCCGGACCGGCGCCTCGGCGGCCATCGAGAGCCGGGCGTCGCTGCGGTGCCGGATCGCCTGCACGCCGAGCCACACGACGTACGCCGCGCCGAGGACTTTCACCGCGGTGTACGCCGTCGCGCTCGCGGCCACGACGGCACCGAGCCCGACCGCGACCAGGACGACCTGGGCCACCAGCCCGAGGGCGTTGCCGACGACCGAGAGCAGCGCCTCGCGCCGGCCGACGGTCAGTGCGCGGCCGATGGTGAAGAGGAGGCTCGGGCCCGGCACCTGGATGAACAGGATCGAGGCGACGAGGAAGGCGGCCCACTGGTTCGACGACGGCATGGCCACAGTGTGGGGCCGCGATGGTGCGAGGGGAAAGTGCTTTGCCGTGGCCGGTGAGTCTCTGGGAGACTCAGGGCACAGGGCGCCGTCCACCGCCCAGCCCGACGCGCCGGCCCCAGTCCGCGCACACGGCGAAGGGGAGCAGATCCTCGGGCAGCCACGAGTCAGGTTCGTCGACGCCCGCTGCAGCGGCGTACTGGGGGCGCAGCGCAGTCGAAGGTGATCGAGCCATGACCAGGAACAGTGACTTCAAGCAGGTCGTCCGCGCCCGCATGGCCGCGACCGGCGAGGGCTACACAGCCGCGCGTGCGGCGCTGGAGCAGGAGGCGTACGACGCCGCCCGTGCCGAGCAGGAGCGACTCGTCGGCCGGCTCTTCACCGACGGGCGCATCGAGCGGGTGCCGGCCAAGCGCAAGGTGCGCGCGGCCGTGCTGCTCGAGGTGCTCAGCCGCTTCGAGCCCGGCCGCGACTACTCCGAGCCCGAGGTCAACGAGGTGCTGCTCGGGGTGCACGACGACTTCGCCTACCTGCGCCGCGAGCTGGTGAACTACCGCTACCTCGAGCGGGCGGACGGTCGCTACCGGACCGTCGCGCAGGCACCGGCGCGCTCGGTGATCGAGCGGCAGGAGATCCCGGCCTGGGAGGCGCACTGGCTCCCCGGCTTCCTCGCGGGGGACTTCCGCCGCGAGGGGTGACGCGGCAGGCTGGGGCCATGACGGCAGGCATCGATCCAGAGGCAGGCCCCTCGGGCACCGGGTGCAAGGAGTGCGACAACGCCGGTGGCTGGTGGGTGCACCTGCGCCGGTGCGCCCAGTGCGGGCACATCGGGTGCTGCGACTCCAGCCCCTCCCAGCACGCGACCGCGCACTACGAGGCGACCGGTCACCCGGTGATGCAGAGCTTCGAGCCGGGCGAGGACTGGTTCTGGGACTTCAGCCGCTCCGTGGGCGTGTCCGGCCCCCGGCTGGCCGACCCCCAGAGCCGGCCCGACGACCAGACCGTGCCGGGGCCCGTCGACCGGGTGCCGGACGACTGGCGGGACCACGTCCACTAGGTTTTTCCGTCCCCTGGGGTGCCGTGTCGCGCGCCCCGCGCATGTCAAGGTGTG
This sequence comes from Nocardioides sp. P4_G10, assembly GCF_056401175.1. Taxonomy (NCBI): domain Bacteria; kingdom Bacillati; phylum Actinomycetota; class Actinomycetes; order Propionibacteriales; family Nocardioidaceae; genus Nocardioides; species Nocardioides sp. P4_G10. The sequence continues at coordinate 78,706 of NZ_JBFUJV010000008.1, forward strand.
CCCATGCGACGTACGCCGCGCGCCCGCCGCGACCGTCCGGTCGTGGACCGACCGCAGGTCGTGGCCCACCGTGGCAGCAGCCACGAGACCGCCGAGCACACGCTCGGCGCCTACGTGAAGGCGCTCGACGAGGGTGCCGAGGCACTGGAGTGCGACGTCCGGCTGACCGCCGACGGGCACCTCGTGTGCATGCACGACCGCAACCTGAGGCGTACGACGGCCACGCCCGGGATCGTGTCGACGATGAACCTCGCCGAGCTCGACGAGCTCGACTTCGCCTCGTGGAAGAACCCGTGGGCCGAGCTCGACGACGACGCCCCCGCCCGCGACCCGGAGGCCGGGAAGGTGCTCACGCTGCGCAAGCTCCTGGAGACGGTGGCCGACTACGACCGCCGCGTCGAGCTGGCCGTGGAGACCAAGCACCCCACCCGCTACGGCGGGCTGGTCGAGCGGCGCCTCGTCGAGGTGCTCGGCGACTTCGGGTGGGACCGGGCCGGGTCGCCGGCGCGGGTGATGAGCTTCTCGCTCAGCGCCGTGAACCGGGTGCGCCGGCTCGCGCCGGAGCTCGACGTCGTGATGCTGGTCGAGAAGGCGCACCACTGGCCCGTGCTGCGCCCGGTCGTCGGTGACGACTGGGTCATCGGCCCCGGGATCAAGGAGCTGCGCGAGCACCCCGGGCTGGGGCGGCACCTGGTCAAGGAGGGGCGCGAGATCCACGTGTGGACGGTCAACACCGCCGAGGACCTCGACCTCTGCCTCGACCTCGGCGTCACCGCGGTCATCAGCGACCGGCCCGGCTACATGCTGGAGCTGCTGGGGAGCTGATGCCTCGCTGGCCGCCCTCGGCGGCCCGAGGGGCGGACAACTAGGGTTCGGCCATGGCCAAGAAGTCCCGCAACCGCACCCAGTCCGCACCCGCCGCCGGCGAGGTCGGCCCCCGCCAGCCCTGTCCGTGCGGCTCGGGCAAGCGCTACAAGGCCTGCCACGGTGCGGCCGGCGGCGCAGCACCCACCTTCGTCGCCCGTCCCTTCGAGGGCATGCCGAGCGAGTGCGACGTGATCGCGCTGCGCGAGCTGGTCCCGGCCGCCACGGCCCCCCTCACGCTGAAGGAGGGCGACCGGACCGTTCGCCTCGCCACCCTGCTGCCCGGCGCCGCGCCGGCGATGGTGCGCGAGTCGGGCGACATCTGGCTCGGCCTGCAGGTCCAGCACTCCTACGGCAACCCGGCCCGCGACCTGGGCGCCGTCCTCGAGGCCGCGCTGGCCACCGAGGAGCCGGGCATCGTCGGCCTGATGACCGCGCCCGGTGACGGCCCCAGCATCCAGGACCTGATCAGCGACTCCAGCCTCGACATCACCGTGCACGACGGCTTCGAGTACTGGATCGACGACATCCCCGATCGTGACGCGACCATGGAGGCGGCGCTCGAGCAGGCCAACGACGGCGTGATGCCGACCAGCCGGTTGACGTCGGTCGAGGCGGCGTACTGGACCAACGTCGGCACCAAGGAGCACCTGCGCTGGGTGATGCCGCACCCCGAGGACGAGCTGCTCGACGCGCTCGCCCGCCTGCACGCCGCCGGTCAGGATTCCGTGGCCGAGGACTCCCGGTTCGTCGGGATGTTCCGCGCGCACGGTCTCCTCGCGCCCGTCTGGGACCTCCCGGTCGGCACCGGCGCCGAGGTGCTGGAAGGGCCGGCCGCGACGTTCGCCGCGGACCTGGACGAGGCGCTGAAGGGCGGGGAGCTGAGCGCAGCCGAGCGGTCTGCGCGTGCAGGACTCGCCAACCGTCAGGTGACGATCCGGTAAGTCCCGGTCCACCATCTGACCACGGCTCGAACACAACGGATTCAACGGTTGTGCCCGCCCTTCCGGGCGGAGTAGATTCGCCTCTGCCCGGTCGTTGTTGTTTCCCCCGTCAACAACGACCGGGCTTCTATTTCCCGGGGTCACCAGGCCGCATGTCGGCCGGCCCCGCTCAGGCGCCGGGTGATCGCCGAGCCCCACCAGACGATCGCTGCGAGCAGGGCGGCGACCACCCACGCCCGGATGTCGTACGTCGCCAGGACGAAGGCGACGATCGCTCCGCAGCCGCCCGTCGACGAGCACGGGGTGCGTGCCGGTCAGCGCCGGGTGCACGTGGTCCCGGCCGGTGGTGTCCGACAGGGCCACGATGGTGCCGTCGACCCGGTGGGCGACTCAGTCCGCCGAGCGAGCCCGGACGCGCCAGGCCTCGAGGTGGGTGAACCCCTTGGCCGTGATCCGGCGAGCGCGGCGGAAGCGCCACGGCGCCTCGCCGTCGTCCTCCGCGATGTCCTCGCTGCCGTTCTTGCCGTCGAGCGCCTCGTGGACGCCCGCGTCGACCAGCACGCTGCCGGGCCGGGCGGCCGACGTCAGGCGGGAGGCGGCGTTGACCGTCGAGCCGAACACGTCGCCGAGGCGTCGTACGACGGCCCCGTGGGCGATGCCGGCCCGCACCGCCGGGAAGGGGTCGTCCTCGTCGGCTCCCCGGGAGGCGAGCTCGAGCGCGACCGCCACGGCGGCGGCCGGGTCGGCGACGGTGAACAGGACCTCGTCGCCGATCGTCTTGATGACCTGCCCGCCGTGGTCGACGACGACCGCGGTGGTCCCCTGCTCGAAGCCGTCCACCCACTGCACGAGCGCGGCGCCGTCGAGGCTGCGGCTCTGGGTGGTGTAGCCGACGATGTCGACGAAGCAGACCGACAGCTGCGACTCGGTGGCGGTCAGGGTGCTGGCGTCGTCGAGCAGGTGCTCCGCCGCGCTGGCGAGGTGCCGGCGCCAGACGTAGCTCTGCAGTGCCTCGACGCGGGGGAGCACGTCGCCGGCGAGGTCGGCCAGTCCGCCTGCCGGGTCGGCCGGGTCGCCGCCGTCGGCGACCAGCCCGGCGAGCAGGCTGGTCTGCCACTCGGCGAGCCGGGCGTAGCTGCGACCCCAGGTGCGGACGAGCGCGGCCTGCGAGTCCGGCGGCAGGATCCCGATCCGGACGAGCTCGGCCGACAGCCGCAGCGCCTCCACGTCAGCCTCGACGAACGCGACGTCGTCGTCGGCCCGGTGCGGGAAGCCGAGCTGGTGCCAGAGCGTGATCGCGAGGTCGAGCGGCACACCGGCGCGCTCGGCCACCTCGACGCGGGTGAGGCCCGGCTCCTCGCCGAGCAGGAACGCGCCCAGCGCGCGTCCGGTGTCGGGCCCGGCGTCTGGATCGGCTTCGCCCACCCGGTCAGCCTCCCTCGAGGCGCCCCGCCGCGGCGGCGCGGAGCGCGGTGCCGAAGGACGGGACCTGCTCGACGAGGTCCTCGATCGTGTCGCGGGTGAAGTGGACGACCTTGAGCGGCGTCAGCGCGACGACGCTGGCCGACCGGAGGGTGCGGTTGACGATCGCACCCTCACCCACGACGGACCCGGGGCCGAGGATGGCGATCTCGACGCCGCCCTTGCGGACCGACACCTCGCCCTCGGTGATGAGGTACGCCTTGTCGGCGGGGGTGCTCTCGGCGATGGGCGACCAGCCCTGCGGGAGCGTCAGCGCGCGACCCGCTGCGAGCACCCGCCGGGCGTCGGCGGGGTCGAGGGCGTCCAGGATCGATTCGGTCATGCCCCCTCAACGATCCACGGGCGTGAACGTGATGCCTCCGCGGACGATCGGGTCAACGGGTGTGCACCGAGCGCACACCCCGGCCCGGGTCAGTCCTCGTGCAGCGGCTCGCGCGAGACCGGGCAGCTCATGCAGCGCGGGCCACCGCGACCCGACCCGAGCTCCGAGCCGGCGATCCGGACGACCTCGATGCCGGCGTCCTCGAGCCGGTCGTTGGTCTCGTCGTTGCGCTCGTAGGCGACCGCCACCCGCGGCGCCAGGGCCAGGGTGTTGTTGCCGTCGTCCCACTGCTCGCGCTCGGCGGTGACCGGGTCGAGGCCGGTGTCGATCTGGTGGAGGGTGTCGATCTGCATCGCCTTGGCCGCAGCGACGAGGAAGGGCTCGGAGTCGCTGACGCTCAGGGTGAGGTCTGACTCGCCCGAGCCCGGGTCGTCGAGCGTCACCGTCACGGCGCGGAGGTTGTCGGCGACGTTGGGGTACATCACGACCTTGTCGACGTCGACCATCGTGCAGACGGTGTCGAGGTGCATCGTCGCCCGCTCCTGGGCGATCGGCACCGCGAGCACCGTGTGGGCGAGGTCGGCGTGGAAGACCTGGCGGGCGAGCCGCTCGACGCCGGCGGGCGTCGTACGCTCCCCGACGCCGACGGCGATCACGCCCGGCGCCAGGAGCAGGACGTCGCCGCCCTCGACGTGCTCGTTGTGCCAGCCGTGGATCTTGCGGGTGCCGGCGAAGCGCGGGTGCTCGGTGTAGATCAGCTCGGTCAGCTGGGTCTCGCGCTTGCGCGCCGGCATCGCGAGGCTGGTGACGGCCACGCGGTCGCGCACCCACACGCTGGAGTCGCGGGTGAAGAGCAGGTTGGGCAGCGGGTCGATGAGGAAGTCGTGCGGGTCGAGCAGGCTGGTGACCAGGCCGTGCCCGCCCTTGACCTCGTCGTTGCGGATGCCCGCGGTCAGCACGTCGGTCAGCTCGGCCGGCGAGAGGTCGCGCAGCGCCTGCGCGAGGTAGCGCCGCATGGTGTCACCGAGGTGCAGCCCCGACAGCGCGCTCGTGATCGCGTGGTTGCGGGCCATCTCGCTCTCGAGCGTCTCGGTGAGCAGCTCGGTCAGGTAGAGCACCTCCACGCCACGGGTGCGCAGCGTCTCCGCGAACGCGTCGTGCTCCTCCTGCGCCCGGCTGACCCACGGGATGCCGTCGAAGAGCAGGCGGTCGTTGTTGCGGGGCGTGAGCCGCTTCAGCTCGTTGCCGGGGCGGTGGAGCATGACGGTGGCCAGGCGGCCGACCTCGCTGTCGGCTCCGTGCGGGGTGGTGACCATAGGCGGGACTCTAGCGCTCGCCCGAGGCTCCGACGTACGCGGAAGCAGCGGCCGCAGGCCGGTCAGGACTGCCCGCGCCACTCCTCGCGGAGGAGGGCGTACTCGTAGGAGTCGGTCCACCGGCCCTTGGACCAGAAGTCCCCGAGCCGATGGGTCTCGCGGCGCATGCCGAGGCGCTCGCAGAGGGCGGCGGAGCGGTCGTTGCGGGCGTCGAGGTTGGCGACGATGCGGCGCAGGCCGTAGTGCTCGAAGCCGAGGTGGAGCACGGCCCGCGCCGCCTCGGTGGCGTAGCCGCGACCGGCATGCTGGGGGAGGATCGTCCAGCCGATCTCGCCCTCGCTGAGGCCGGTGCCCTGGAGGATGAGGATCGAGTCGCCGACGACCTCGCCGTCGTGCTCGACGACCAGCCCGACGAAGTGCCCGTCGCCCGGCTGGGTGCGGCGGCGCACCATCTCGCGCACCTCGGACTCGTTCATCGTGCGGGTGAGCAGGAGGCTGGCGTAGCTCTCGTCGGCCCACGCGTCGATGAAGGCGTCGCCGTCGCGCGGCTCGAAGGGGCGCAGCACCAGCCGTTCCGTGCGCAGCGGCCAGACGGGCGGGACCGGCGTCAGGTACTCGGCACGGGGGGCGTCGACCCACCGTTCGCGCGACGTGGGGCCACCGAACCGCAGCCGGTCGTACGCCGTCATCGGCAGCAGGAGGGAGTCGAGGCCCGGCACGGCCAGCACGCCGTCGACGGCCTGGCCGAGCAGGCCGCGCCCGATCGGGTCGTGCGGGTCGTCGCGCAGGATCTCGATCGCCTCCGACGCCTCGGCGACGCGCTCGGTCTTCTGCCGGATCCGCACCGGCGAGACCTCCTCGAGGCAGACGTACTGCCCGGACAGGTACGCCGCCCACTCCTGCTCGCCGACGTCGGGCTCGCCCTCCCAGAACGCGACGAACCACCTCCGCAGCCGGTCGATCCCGCCGGCGACCTCCGCGAGCTCGCCGTGTGCGGCGGGCACCATCGGTGTGCCGTCGGAGAGGACGTACGACGGCAGCGGCAGGCGGCCGGCCAGCATCTGCTCCAGCGCTGCGGGCGTGGCCTCGACGAAGTGCTCGCGGACGTAGGCGTCGTCCTCGGCGGTCATCGGGTGGTCACCGTTGACGGCGACGAATCGGTCCCGGACAGCCGCGACCAGAGGGCCGCTCAGCGCGTCATCTCCCACACGGTCAAGGCTGCCATGAAGACGCACACGGCCGCACCCACGTAGTGCAGGACCGAGAGCCTGATCCGCTGGAGGAGCAGCCGGCCGACGATGACGGCCAGGCCGGAGAYGGCGAGCAGCGCGCCCCAGGCGCCGAGGAACACCGACACCGGGTCGTCGTACTTGGCGACCAGGGAGATGGTCAGCAGCTGCGACAGGTCGCCCCACTCGGCGGCGAAGAGGACCAGGAAGGAGGTCACCACGACCTTGAGGCCGTGGGCGGCGGAGTCGGACTTGGCGGCGAACTCGTCCTCCTGGGCGGCCTCGTCGGCGTCGGCGGTGCGCGCGGCGCGGAAGAGGATGATCGCGCCGATCACGAACATCACGGCGGCGACCGTGTGGATCAGCTGCTCGGGCAGGAACGACGCGGCCTTGCCGATGCCGACCGCCACGGCCGTCTGGACCATGAAGGCCAGCCCGACGCCGATCCAGACGAAGAGCGGCCGCATCTTCGTCGACATCACCAGGGTGGCGATGAAGGTCTTGTCGGGGAGCTCGACGACGAAGATGGCGCCGAAGGCGAGGGCCACCACGAGGGGATCGATCACCGGCTGAGTGTCGCAGTCAGCCGCCGCGAGCTCTCAGTCGGCCCGGAAGGCGTCGGCGGGGTAGACGCCGAGGACCTTCACCTCGGTGGTGAAGAACGCCAGCTCCTCCAGCGCGTTGCGCACGCCCGGGTCGTCGGGGTGGCCGTCGACCTCGGCGAGGAACTGGGTGGCGGTGAAGTGCCCGCCGACCATGTAGCTCTCCAGTTTGGTCATGTTGACGCCGTTGGTCGCGAAGCCGCCGAGCGCCTTGTAGAGCGCGGCGGGGAGGTTGCGCACGTTGAAGATGAACGTCGTCACGACCGGACCGTTGCCCGCAGGCGCCTGCTCGAAGTCGCGGGACAGCACCACGAAGCGGGTGGTGTTGTGGTCCTCGTCCTCGATCTCCTCGCGCAGCACCTGCAGGCCGTAGATCCCGGCGGCCAGCGGCGGGGCGATCGCCGCCTGGGTCGGGTCGCCGGACTCCGCGACCTCGCGGGCGGCCCCCGCGGTGTCGCCCGCCACGACGGGCGTCAGGCCGAGCTCGCGGATCACGCCGCGGCACTGGCCGAGGGCGTGGACGTGGCTGTGCACGGTGCGCAGCGAGTCGAGGCTCGCCTCCGGCAGCGCCATGAGGGAGAACTGGATGCGCAGGAACCGCTCGCCCACGATGTGCAGGTCGGAGGTCGGCAGGAAGTGGTGGATGTCGGCCACCCGCCCGGCGATCGAGTTGTCGATCGGGATCATCGCCAGGTCGGCCTCGCCGCCCTCGACGGCCGCGAAGGCGTCCTCGAACGACGCGCACGGCAGCGGCTCCCAGTCGGGGTAGGCCTGCTGGCACACCAGGTGGGAGTTGGCTCCGGGCTCTCCCTGGTAGGCGATGCGTCGAGTCACGTCGGCGAGTGTGTCACCTCCGGCCGTGTCCGCCGGGCCGTGACCAGTCGCCGAACATAGGGTCAGCCCATGCTCGATGTGGTCGCTGTCGTCCTTGCTGCCGTCGCCTGCGCGCTCGCCGCGCTCGCCCTCCGTCGTACGACGACACGCACGGGCGGCGAGGGGGTCGACGCGCTGCCCGAGGACGTGCACGGCCTGCGGCAGGAGGTCGCGGCCCTCAAGGCGGAGAGCGCCGACGCGCTGAGGCACCTCTCGGTCGTTCGCTACGACGCGTTCGGCGACGTCGGCGGGCACCTGAGCTGGAGCCTGGCGGTGCTCGACGACGCGGGTCACGGGGTCGTCCTGACGTCGATCCACGGCCGGAGCGAGGCCCGCACCTACGCCAAGTCCATCTCCTCCTGGTCGTGCGAGCAGCAGCTCTCGCCCGAGGAGGAGGAGGCGATCGAGCACGCCCGCCCCTGACGGGTCAGCGAGGGCGCGACAAGTGGGCGTCAAGGGCCGCTAAGACGGCGTCAAGACCGGCCCGGGGAGCCCGGCACGGGCTGAGGCTGGAGGCATGTCCTTCCCCAGCAGCCTGCTCGTGGTCGCGGTGGTCGTCATCGCGCTCTACGTCCTCGCGGCCCTGATCTTCCCGGAGCGCTTCGAGTGAGCGACACCGCCTCCGGCCTCCTGACCATCGCGGCCCTGGTCGCACTCCTCGCCGCGGCCTACGTCCCGGTGGGCGACTTCATGGCGCGCGTGTGGACCAGCACCCACCACCTCCGCGTCGAGCGCGCCGTCTACCGCCTCACCGGTGTCGACCCCGACGCCGAGCAGGGCGCCCGGTCCTACGCCACCAGCGTGGTCGGCTTCAGCCTCGTGGGGGTCGTGGTGCTGATGGCTGTCCAGCTCGGCCAGGCCGCGCTGCCGATGGATCGGGGGCTGCCGGGCGTGCCGTTCTGGATGTCGTTCAACACGGCCGTCTCCTTCGTCACCAACACCAACTGGCAGTCCTACGCGGGCGAGTCGACGCTCGGTTTCACCACCCAGATGGCCGGCCTCGCCGTGCAGAACTTCCTCTCCGCCGCGGTCGGGATGGCCGTCGCCGTGGCTCTGATCCGGGGGTTCGTCCGCTCGCGCAGCGCCACGCTGGGCAACTTCTGGGTGGACCTGACCCGGGGCACGATCCGGGTCCTGCTGCCGCTGTCGTTCGTCGCGGCGGTCCTGCTGGTCGCCGGTGGGGTGGTGCAGAGCTTCGCCGACTCCACGATGACCACCCTGGCGGGCCACTCGCAGGTCCTCACCGGCGGACCGGTGGCCAGCCAGGAGGCGATCAAGGAGCTCGGCAACAACGGCGGCGGCTTCTTCAACGCCAACTCCGCCCACCCCTTCGAGAACCCGACCGGGCTCACCAGCTTCTTCGAGGTCTTCCTCATCCTGCTGCTCCCGGTCGCGCTGACCCGCACCCTCGGCACGATGCTCGGCAACCGCCGGCAGGGCCTGGCGGTCCTCGGCGTGATGGGCGTGCTCTGGTCGGTGGCGCTGGCCGTCACGACCTGGGCCGAGGTCGGCGCCCACTCGGCCGCGGCGCAGGCGGCCGGCGCCGCGATGGAGGGCAAGGAGACCCGCTTCGGCGAGTGGGCCTCGGCCCTCTTCGCCGTGGCCACGACGGGTACGTCGACGGGTGCGGTCAACGCGTCCCACGACTCCCTCACCCCGGCCGGCGGCGGCACGGTGCTGGTCAACATGATGCTCGGCGAGATCGTGCCGGGCGGCGTCGGAGCCGGCATCTACGGGATCCTGGTGATGGCGATCCTGGCCGTGTTCGTCGCCGGCCTCATGGTCGGCCGCACGCCGGAGCTGCTCGGCAAGAAGATCAGCGCCCGGCAGATGACCTACGTCGCCCTCTACACGCTGACCACCCCGGCCCTCGTCCTCGTCGGCACCGGCGTCGCCATCGGCCGCGGCGAGACCGCCGACGCGATGGGCAACGCCGGGGGCCACGGCTTCAGCGAGGTGCTCTACGCCTACACCTCCGCGGCCAACAACAACGGCAGCGCCTTCGGCGGCCTCACGGTGACCTCGGACTTCTTCCAGGTCACGCTCGCCCTGGCGATGCTGCTCGGCCGCCTGCTGCCCATCGTGCTGGTCCTGCTGCTCGCCGGGTCGCTGGCCCGTCAGGGAACGGTGCCCGTCACCGCGGGCACGCTGCCCACCCACACACCCCTGTTCGTCGGGATGCTCGTCGGCGTCATCGTGGTGATGACCGGCCTCACCTACTTCCCGGCGCTCGCCCTCGGACCGATCGCAGAGGCACTCGCATGAACACCCCACGACGTTCTTCTCCTCCGCTGCGCTCCGACGAACAGCGCCGCGGGGACCCCGCAGGACACGCGCTCCTCACCCAGGCCGGGCAGCAGCTGCCCCAGGCCCTCCGCAAGCTCGACCCGCGTCACCTGTGGCGCTCGCCGGTGATGTTCCTGGTGCTCCTCGGCTCGGTCGCGACGACGGCGGCCGCGGTCGCCGATCCGAGCGTCTTCACCGCCTCGATCGCCGTCTGGCTGTGGCTGACCGTGCTCTTCGGCAACCTCGCCGAGGCCGTCGCCGAGGGCCGCGGCAAGGCCCAGGCCGCCTCGTTGCGGGCCACCCGCACCGACACCGTCGCCCGCCTCATGACCGGCGACGGCGAGACCCCGGTGCCGGCCACCCGGCTCCGCGTCGGCGACCTCGTGGTCGTCGAGGCCGGCGAGGTCGTCCCCGGCGACGGCGACGTGGTCGAGGGCATCGCCTCGGTCGACGAGTCGGCGATCACGGGCGAGTCCGCGCCGGTGATCCGCGAGGCCGGCGGCGACCGCAGCGCCGTCACCGGGGGCACGCGCGTGCTGTCCGACCGCATCGTCGTACGCATCACCGCCGCGGCGGGCGACACCTTCCTCGACAAGATGATCGGGCTCGTCGAGGGCACCTCACGGCGCAAGACCCCCAACGAGATCGCCCTGTCGATCCTGCTCGCCAGCCTCACCCTGGTCTTCCTCGCCGCCGTCGCGACCCTCGCCCCGATGGCGACCTACGCCGGCGCGCCGCAGGACCTCGTCGTCCTGGTCGCGCTGCTCGTCTGCCTGATCCCCACCACGATCGGCGCCCTGCTGTCGGCGATCGGCATCGCCGGCATGGACCGGTTGGTCCGCGTCAACGTGCTCGCCATGTCGGGCCGCGCGGTCGAGGCGGCCGGGGACGTCAGCACGCTGCTGCTCGACAAGACCGGCACCATCACGTACGGCAACCGGCAGGCCAGCCGGTTCGTCGCGGCGCCGGGCGTCGGGCAGGACCTGCTGCGAGACAACGCCCGTCTGTCCAGCCTCGCTGACCAGACGCCGGAGGGTCGCTCCATCGTGGCGCTGGCCCTCCAGCGGGGCGCTGACGACCACGACCTGCCCAGAGGGGCGACCTTCGTGGAGTTCACCGCCCAGACCCGGATGTCGGGCGTCGACCTCGCCGACGGCACCCGGGTCCGCAAGGGCGCGGGCTCGGCGATCGGCGCCTGGCTGGGCATCGAGCAGCCGCCGGAGGTGCGCGACACCGTCGACGCGATCGCCCGCGACGGAGGTACGCCGCTCGTCATCGGCCGCAAGGACTACGCGGGCTGCGGCAGCGTGCTCGGCGTCGTCCACCTCAAGGACGTCGTCAAGGAGGGCATGGCCGAGCGGTTCGCCGAGCTGCGGTCGATGGGCATCCGCACGGTGATGATCACCGGCGACAACGCCCTCACCGCCGAGGCCATCGCCGCGGAGGCGGGGGTCGACGACTTCCTCGCCGAGGCCACGCCCGAGGACAAGATGGCCTACATCCGGCGGGAGCAGGAGGGCGGCCGGCTCGTCGCGATGACCGGCGACGGCACCAACGACGCGCCGGCACTGGCCGCCGCCGACGTCGGCGTCGCGATGAACAGCGGCACGGCCGCCGCCAAGGAGGCCGGCAACATGGTCGACCTCGACTCCGACCCGACGAAGCTCATCGACGTCGTCGAGATCGGCAAGCAGCTGCTCATCACCCGCGGCGCCCTGACGACCTTCTCCATCGCCAACGACGTCGCGAAGTACTTCGCGATCATCCCGGCGATGTTCGTCGCGGCCTACCCTTCGCTGGACCGGCTCAACGTGATGGGGCTGTCCTCGCCGCAGTCCGCGATCCTCTCGGCGGTCGTCTTCAACGCCCTGGTGATCGTGGCCCTCATCCCGCTGGCCCTGCGCGGCGTGCGGTTCCGCGCGGCGTCGGCGACGTCGGTGCTGCGCCGCAACATCCTCGTCTTCGGCCTCGGCGGCCTCGTCGTGCCGTTCGTCGGCATCAAGCTCATCGACCTGCTCGTCTCGACCGTCCCGGGCCTGAGCTCCTAGAAAGGGGATGCGCCATGACCCACCTGCTCACCGACCTCTACCGCCAGTCCCTCGCCGGGCTCCGGCTCCTGCTCGTGATGACCGTCCTGCTGGGCGTCGGCTACCCGGCCGCCGTCTGGGCTGCCGGCCAGGCCTTCGGCGACCGCGCCGACGGCCAGCCCGTGCGGCTCGACGGCCGCGTCGTCGGCTCCCGGCTGATCGGCCAGGACTTCCGCGGCGACCAGTGGTTCCACTCCCGGCCCTCGCCCCACGGGTACGACACCCTGGCCTCGGCCCCCAGCAACCTCGGGCCCAGCAGCCCCGAGCTCCTCGCCGCCATCGCCGACCGGCGGGCCGAGGTCGCGGCGCGCGAGGGCGTCGACCCCGCCGACGTACCCCCCGACGCGCTCACCGCGTCCGGCTCCGGCCTCGACCCGCACATCTCACCCGCCTACGCCGAGCTGCAGGTGGCCCGCGTCGCGGCGGCCAACGGGCTGTCGGCGAGGGCGGTCGAGCGGCTGGTCGCGGAGCACACCGACGGCCGCAGCCTCGGCTTCCTCGGCGAGCCGGGTGTCGACGTGCTCGAGCTCAACCTCGCGGTCGCGACCGCTGGTGGAGACTGACGCCATGCCCCTGCCCACGGATCGCGGACGGCTGCGCGTCTACCTGGGCGCGGCGCCCGGCGTCGGCAAGACGTTCGCCATGCTCGACGAGGGGCACCGGCGTCTGGAGCGCGGCACCGACCTCGTCGTGGGGTACGTCGAGACGCACGGCCGCGCGAAGACCGAGCGGGCCGTCGACGGGCTCGAGGTGGTGCCGCGACGGCTCCTCGCACACGGCGGAGCGAGCCACGAGGAGATGGACCTCGAGGCGGTCCTGGCGCGCAGGCCCGAGGTGGTGCTGGTCGACGAGCTCGCGCACACCAACGTGCCCGGCAGCACGCACGCGAAGCGGTGGCAGGACGTCGAGGCGCTGCGCGACGCGGGCATCGAGGTCGTCACCACGGTCAACATCCAGCACCTCGAGTCGCTCAACGACGTGACCGAGGCGATCACCGGGGTCCGGCAGCGGGAGACCGTGCCCGACCACGTCGTCCGTTCCGCCGACCAGATCGAGCTGGTCGACATGAGCCCGCAGGCCCTCCGTCGACGGATGGCGCACGGCAACGTCTACGCCGCCGACAAGATCGACGCGGCCCTCTCGCGCTACTTCCGCGAGGGCAACCTCACCGCGCTGCGCGAGGTCGCCCTGCTCTGGCTGGCCGACCGGGTCGACGAGGGGCTCGAGCGCTACCGGGCGCAGCATGACATCGAGGCGACCTGGGCGACGCGCGAGCGGGTCGTCGTACCCGTCAGCGGTGGCCCCGAGTCGGCGACCCTGATGCGACGGGCCGCGCGGATCGCGAGCCGGCGGTCCGGGGGCGAGTGGCAGGCGTTGTACGTCACCCGGCAGGACGGGCTGCGCAGCACGTCACCCGACGGCCTCGCCGCCATGGCGACCAAGGCCGAGGAGCTCGGCGGCACCTTCCACACCGTGGTCGGCGACGACCCGGCCGACGCGATCCTCGCCTTCGCGCGTGCCGAGAACGCCAGCCAGGTCGTCATCGGTGCCAGCCGCCGCGGCCGTGTCTCGACAGTGCTCCGGCCGGGGGTGGGGGAGCGGGTCGTCGCCGGATCGGGTGACATCGACGTCCACATCGTCTCGCACGAGCACGCGCGCCGGCGGTCGGCGAGCCGCCGGCCCGTCACCCACGACCTCGGCCGGCGGCGCCGGCTCGCGGGCTTCGTCGTCGGGCTCGCGGTGCCGGCGGTGGTGAGCCTGCTGCTCTACGCGACGCAGGACCTGCACGGCCTGCCCATCGAGGCGATGTCCCTGATGATGGTCGTCGTCGCGACCGCGCTCGTGGGTGGGCTCGCGCCGGCGGTCGTGTCGGCGCTGGCGAGCGCGCTGCTGCTCAACTACCTCTTCACGCCGCCGCTCTACACGCTCACCGTCGCCGAGCCGGAGAACGTCGTCACCATCGCGATCTTCGTGGCGGTGGGCATCGCCGTCGCGTCGGTCGTCGACAACGCGGCCCGCCGCACGGCCGAGGCGCGGGCCGCGCGCGCCGAGGCCGACGCGCTGACGGTGCTCGCGCACAGCCTGCTCACCTCCGGCGACGACCTCGACGGCCTGCTGTCCTCGGCCTGCCGGCTCTTCCGGGCCGACGGCGCGGCCGTGCTCCGGCGCGAGGCGGCGGAGGAGGTCGTGGTGGCGAGCTGCGGCACCCCGCCCGCGTCGGTCGAGGAGGCCGACATGTCCGCGGCGATCGACGAGCACAGCACGCTGGTCCTCGGCGGCGCGACCCTGCCGGCCACGCAGCGCGGCCTGCTCAACGCGTACGCCGCCTATGCCAAGGTGATGGAGGAGCGCCGCGTCGCGACCGTGGCCGAGCTCGAGCGCCTGCGGTTGACCGAGCTCGACCGCACCCGGACCGCGCTGCTGGCCGCGGTCTCCCACGACCTGCGCAACCCGCTCGCGGCGATGAAGGTGTCCGTCGACAGCCTGCGCAGCACGGACGTGACCTGGTCGCCCGAGGACGAGGACGAGCTGCTCGCCACCATCGAGGAGTCGACCGACCGGCTCACCGCGCTGGTCACCAACCTGCTCGACATGAGCCGGATCAGCACCGGTTCGGTGCGCGTGGTCCTGCGCGACGTCGGCCTGGCCGACGCCGTCCGCACGAGCATCACGCCGCTGCCCGGCGGCGAGCGGATCGAGGTCGACGTCGACCCCGAGCTGCTGGTGCTCGCGGACGCAGGGCTGCTCGACCGGGTGCTGGCCAACATCTGCGAGAACGCCCTCAAGTACACGCCCGTCGACGCCCGCGTGCGCATCGACGCGGCTGCGGACGGCGACGGGGTCGTCGTACGCATCGCCGACTCCGGGCCCGGCGTGGCAGACCAGGACCGGGACCGGCTGTTCGCGCCGTTCCAGCGGTTCGGCGACGTGCCGCAGCAGGACGGCGTCGGGCTCGGGCTGGCCGTGGCGCACGGGCTGACCGAGGCGATGAGTGGGACGATCGCCACCGAGGAGACCCCCGGCGGTGGGCTCACGTTCGTGCTGGAGCTGCAGAGGGGCAAGGGGGCCTGATGACGTTCGTCCTGGTCGTCGACGACGACCCCGCGATGCGGCGCACGCTCTCGATCAACCTCCGCGCCCGCGACTACGAGGTCGAGACGGCGGGCGACGGCCGGTCGGCCTTGCAGGTCGTCGACGAGCGGATGCCCGACCTGGTCCTGCTCGACCTGGGGCTGCCCGACCTCGACGGGGTCGCGGTGCTCACGCAGCTGCGGTCCTTCACGCAGGTCCCGGTGATCGTGGTCTCGGCCCGCACCGAGTCCGACGACAAGGTCGAGGCGCTCGACCTCGGCGCGGACGACTTCATCACCAAACCGTTCTCGATCGAGGAGCTGCTGGCGAGGATCCGGGCCACCTCGCGCCGGGCGGGCCGCGAGGAGCCCGACCTGGTCGTCGAGGCCGGCGGGCTTCGCCTCGACCTCACCGACTCCCGTGCCACCCGCGACGGCGAGGAGGTCCACCTGACGCCGACCGAGTGGCGGATCGTCGACGTGCTCGTCCGCCGGCGCGGCCGGCTGGTCCGCCAGGCCGAGCTGCTGACCGCCGTGTGGGGACCGGCGTACGACACCCAGACCAACTACCTCCGGGTCCACATGGCCAGCATCCGGCGCAAGCTCGAGGCCGACCCGGGTCGCCCGGTGCTCTTCCTCACCGAGCCGGGGATGGGCTACCGGTTCACAGCCGGGGGCTGACCGCTCAGCGCGGGACGCGGACCAGCAGCCGCCCGTGGATGCACTCCATCCGCAGCTCTCGGCCCTCGCCGATGGAGTCGCCGTCGAGCTGGCGGGGGGTGTCGGTGGCGGCCTTGATCCGGACCCGTGACCCGGTGCGGCGGTCGATGAGCTCGTCGACGGTCTGGCTCTTGGCCAGCACGCGAACGGCGAGCGGGATCCACGACAGGAACTTGCGGGGGTGCAGGATCACCACGTCGAGGACGCCGTCGTCGATGGTGGCGTCGGGCAGCAGCGGCATGCCGGCCTGCAGGAAGCCGACGTTGCCGACCAGGACCGTGCGCGCCCGGTGGACCGTGGGATCGTCGTCGTCGATCTGGATCTCGACCCTGACCGCGGGGAACATCAGCGACTTCAGCCCCGAGATGACGTAGGCGACCCAGCCGATCTTCTTCTTGATGTCCTCGTTGACGCCCTCCATGATCGCGGCGTCGAAGCCCATGCCGGCCATCACCATGAAGTGGGTGTCCTCGATGCCGTCGCCACCGACCTCGACCATGTCGATGGCCCGGTCCTGGCCGTTGAGGGCGATGTCGATCGCCGAGCGGATGTAGAGCGGGATGCCGAGGTTGCGGGCGAGCAGGTTGCCCGTGCCTGCCGGGATGATGCCCACCGGGATGCCGGTGCCGGCGAGCTCGGCGCACACCTCGCGCACGGTGCCGTCACCACCGCAGACGATGACCAGGTCGGCCCCGGACACGGCGGCGCGCTCGGCCATGCCCGTGCCGGGGTCCTCGACGGTCGTGTACTGCCACGTCGGCTCGGACCAGCCTGACTCCATGGCCATCGAGGCGACGAGCGAGCGGAACTGGCCGACGTCCTCGACCTTGATCGGGTTGAGGATGACGGCGAGCCGCTTCTCCGAGGCGTACACCTCCGGGAGCGGCTCCGACTTCGCCGCGATCGATCGTGGGCGGGGGTCGATGAAGGCGAGGGCGAGGAAGAACACCGCCAGGCCCAGCAGCGAGCCGGCGATCACGTCGGTGGGGAAGTGCCGGCCCAGGAGCACCCGGTCAAGGCAGACCAGCAGCCACCACCCGACGACGACCGCGATGCCGAGGCGGCGCAGGCTCGTGCGACGTACGAACAGGACGAGCAGCATGACGAGGAGCGCGGCGAAGGCCGCCGTCGACGAGGCGTGGCCGGACGGGAAGCTGAAGTTGCGGTGCAGGCCGAGCGTGTCCTGCCAGTCCGGCCGGTCGCGACCCAGCCAGACCTTGAGCCCCGTGGTCGCGATCGAGGTCACCGACATCACGACGACGACCAGCAGGGCCGCCCAGCGGTGCCGGCGGAGCAGCAGCACGCCCGCCAGGACGATGGTGAGGACGGTCATCCCGATCGTCCCGAAGGCGGCCTCCACGAACCGCAGGACGTCGATCAGCACGGCGTGGTCGTCGGCCCAGTCCTCCAGCTGCCGGCCCTCGGTGTCGAAGGCGTCGAGGGGAGCCCGGTCGCGGGTCACGAAGAAGGCGAGCACCGCGAAGAGGGCGGCCGAGATGGCTGCCCCGCCGAGGGCGCGGTTGCGGGAGGCGGGAGTCACCTGCGCAGTATGCCCACACCGGAACTGGCCCCCCACGCCCGGACGGATAGCCTTGCGTCGTGATAGATCCGCGCCTGCTCCGTGACGACCCCGACCGCGTCCGCGCCGCCCAGGCGAAGCGTGGTCTGTCCGACGACGTGGTGGACACGGCGCTGGCCGCGGACTCCGCCCGCCGGCAGGCGATCGCCGACTTCGAGACCAAGCGGTCCGAGCAGAAGGCCAGCGGCGCGCTCGTCGCCAAGGCGCAGGGCGAGGAGAAGCAGGCCCTGCTCGCGCAGGTCAAGGAGCTGGCCGCGAGCGTGAAGGAGGCCGAGGCCGCCCGCAACGCCGCCGAGGCCGAGTGGGACGAGGCGATCAAGGCCATCCCCAACATCGCCGCCGACGAGGCACCCGCCGGTGGCGAGGACGACTTCGTCACCCTCGAGCACGTCGGTACGCCGCGCGAGTTCGACTTCGAGCCCCGCGACCACATCGAGCTCGGCAGGATGCTCGGGGCCATCGACCTCGAGCGCGGCGCCAAGGTCAGCGGCTCGCGCTTCTACTTCCTCACCGGCGTCGGCGCGCAGCTCGAGTTCGCGCTCGTCAACCTGGCGATGGACCAGGCCCGCAACGCCGGCTTCACCCAGGTGATCGCCCCGTCGCTGGTCAAGCCGCGCGCCATGGAGGGCACCGGCTTCCTCGGCCAGGCCGCCGACGACGTCTACCGGATCGAGGGCGAGGACCTCTACCTCGTCGGCACGAGCGAGGTCGCGATGGCGGCCTACCACTCCGACGAGATCCTCGACGCCGGCACGCTGCCGCGCCGCTACGCCGCCTTCAGCCCGTGCTTCCGCAAGGAGGCCGGCAGCCACGGCAAGGACACCAAGGGCATCATCCGGGTGCACTGGTTCGACAAGGTCGAGATGTTCGTCCACACGACCGTCGAGGAGTCGTACGCCGAGCACCAGCGGCTGCTGGCCTGGGAGAAGGAGTTCCTCGACAAGCTCGAGCTCGCCTACCGCGTGATCGACACCGCCGCGGGAGACCTCGGCCTCAGCGCCCAGCGCAAGTTCGACTGCGAGGCGTGGATCCCGACGCAGGGGAAGTACCGCGAGCTCACCTCGACCTCCAACTGCACCGACTTCCAGGCCCGCCGCCTCGACATCCGCACGCGCGACGGGAAGGGCCAGACCGTGCCGGTCGCGACCCTCAACGGCACTCTCACGGCGATCCCGCGGGCCATCGTCGCGATCCTCGAGACCCACCAGAACGAGGACGGCTCGGTCACCGTGCCGCAGGCGCTCCGCCCCTACATGGGCGGACTGGAAGTGCTGAAGCGCGTTGGCTGACTGGACTCCCCGGGTCGTCGCGCTGGACATCGACGGCACGCTGCTCAAGTGGGTCGACGGGCAGACCGAGGACTACGAGACCATCACCGAGCCGGTGCACGACGCCGTGCACCGTGCGCTCGACGCCGGCGCCCACGTCGTGCTGGCGAGCGGTCGCTCGCCCCACGGGATGACGACCATCGCCGACCTCCTCCACCTCCCGCGTGAGAACGCCGACCGGCTCTGGGTGGTCGCGTCCAACGGAGCCGTGGTCTTCCGCTACCCGCCGATGGAGGTCGTCCACGAGGAGACCTTCGACGCCGCTCCCGCGGTCGCCGCGGTGCTGGAGCACCACCCGCGCGCGCTGGTCGCGGTCGAGGAGCGCGAGGTCGGCGGCTACCGCGTCAACCGCGTCTTCCCCGACGGCGAGCTCTCCGGTGAGCAGCTGATCACCCACGTCGACGACATCGTCGGCGAGCCCGTGAGCCGCGTGATCGTCCGCGACCCCGAGGCCACCGCCGACGACTTCATCGAGCTCGCGGCCAACCTCGGCCTGCACGGCACCGACTACGTCGTCGGCTGGACCGCCTGGCTGGACCTCTCCCCGGTGGGCGTCTCGAAGGCGTCGGGCCTCCAGCACGTCTGCGACAAGCTCGGTCTCACCGCCGCCGACGTGCTCGCGATCGGCGACGGCCGCAACGACATCGAGATGCTGCGCTGGGCCGGGCGCGGCGTGGCGATGGGGCAGGCCGTCGAGGAGGTCATCGCCGCCGCCGACGACGTGACCGCCACCGTCAACGACGAGGGCGCCGCCGTCGAGATCTCGCGCTGGTTCCCGCAGGACTCCTGACCGTGGACGAGGGCGTCACCTTCACCGCCGAGCTGTGGCGGTGGACGGCGCGCAAGGAGTCCACCGACGCGGGCGCGTGGTGCTTCGTGACCCTGCCGGTGGACCTCGCCGACGAGGTCCGCGAGCGCGCCGGCGAACCGCGGGGCTTCGGCTCGGTGCGGGTGCGTGCCCGTGTCGGATCCACCACCTGGGACACCAGCGTCTTCCCCGACGCCGGCTCCGGCAGCTTCGTGCTCCCGGTCAAGAACGCGGTGCGCACGGCCGCGGGAGTGACCGAGGGTGACCTGCTGACCGTCACCGTGTCTGTCCGGGATTCCTCGTGAGCGCGCCACGGCTGGTGGCCACCGACCTCGACGGCACGCTGCTCGACTCGGAGGGGCGGGTCTCGGCGCGCACCCGCGCGGTGCTCGACGAGCTCGACGCCGCCGGCGTACCCGTCGTCTTCACCACCGGTCGCCCCATCCGCTGGATGGAGGAGCTGTGGGAGGCGGTCGGCGGGCACGGCCTCGCGATCTGCAGCAACGGCGGGATCGTGTACGACGTCGCGCGCCGGGAGGTGCGCACCGCCCGGACCATCCCGGCCGACGTGCTCCTCGCGGTCGCGGCGCGGCTGCGCGCGGGCCTGCCGGGCACCGTCTTCGCGCTCGAGAAGACCACCGGCTTCGCCAAGGAGCCCGACTTCATGCCCCGCCTGGCGGTCAACCTCGCCCGCGACGTCCCGACGGCCCCCCTCGAGGAGCTCGTCGACGACGACGTCGTCAAGCTGCTCGCCCGCCACGAGGACCACGAGCCCGAGCCCTACTGGGAGCTCGTGGCCGGACTCCTCGGCGAGCAGGTCGTCACCACCTGGTCGTCGGTCGGCACGCTCGTGGAGATCAGCGCGGCAGGCGTCACGAAGGCGTCGACATTGGCCACCGTCGCGGCCGGGATGGGCCTGGGCCCCGACGACGTCGTGGCCTTCGGCGACATGCCCAACGACCTGCCGATGCTCGAGTGGGCGGGCACCTCCTACGCCATGGCCAACGCCCACCCGACCGTGCGCGAGCTCGCCGACCACCTCGCGCCCCACCACGACGAGGACGGGGTGGCCACGGTGCTCACCGAGCTCTTCGACCTCTCTCGCTAGGCTTCCCGCCATGATTCGCGCCGTCCAGCTCGCCGCCGCACTGCTCCTCGGGTGCCTCGGCCTCGTGACGACGGTCCAGGCCCCGGCCGCCGCGGCCGACTGCACCTGCAAGCAGAGCGGTCAGCTCGAGCAGCAGGTGAAGCGCGCCGACGCCGTCTTCATCGGCACGGTCGACAACGTGGAGGTCGCCGACAACGACCACACCTACGACGTGACCGCGTCGCGGGCCTACCAGGGCTCACCCGAGCGCTCCACGCAGGTCTTCTCGGCCGGTGGCAAGAACGCCTGCGGCCTCGGCGAGCTGGCCGTCGGCACCTCCTACCTCTTCCTCGCCACCGGCACCGAGGCGCCCTTCGAGGCCGACACGTGCGGTGGCACCAGCGTGGCCAACCCGACCAAGGTCGCCAAGATCGAGGCCCTCCTCGGCGAGGGCACGTCAGTCGAGCCGCCCCCGCCCCCGACCGCCCAGCGCACGCTGGTCGAGGAGTCGCCGCCCGCCGGCTTCGCCCGCGCGGCGGCCCCCGGTGCGGCCGTCGCGATCATCAGCCTCCTGGGCCTCGTCGTCGTACGACGCCTCGCGCGCTGACGTCGTGCTCGCCCGCCTGCTCGCCGTCCCGGCGGTGCTGGCGGTGCTGGCCAGTGGCCTGGTGCTCGGGCCGGGGGCCCCGGCCGCGGCCTGCAGCTGCGTGACGAACGACCCCGTCGAGCTCGCCGACCACGCCGACGTCGCCTTCGTGGGCGTGCTGACCAGCCAGCGCTCGGACGCCGAGGTCGTCGCCCACCTCTTCACGGTCGTGGACGTCCTCGCCGGCGACGTACGCCGCGGCCAGGACGTCGTCACGCCCAACGCCGGCCAGGCGTCCTGCGGCGTCGAGTGGGCGACCGGGACGACGATGGTGGTGCTGGGGCGGTTCGACGAGCGCGGCAGGGTCGCCTCCGACCTGTGCAGCGGCTCGTTGCCTGCCGACGCTGCGGCGTACGACGCCACGGTGGAGGCGCTGGGCGAGCCCCGGGACCCGCTGCCCGGACGGTCGATGGTCGCCCTCGACCCGGCGGACGCTCAGGACGTGCTGTGGGCGGCCGCGCTGGTCGGTGTCGTCGGCGCGCTCGGGATGGTCGTCGTACGACGCCTCACGCGCCGGATGAGCTGAGGGTCAGAGGTACATGCCGCCGCGCGTGCCGGCGGGGTCGTCCTCGCCRCCCCCGGGGCTCGGCATGTTGGGCATGCCGGTCGGCGGCTGCGGGGCGTGGCCGCTGTGGCCGGCCGGGAGCGCCCGACGCATCTGCTCGAGCTGGGCGCGCGAGGCCATCTGCTGGGCGTAGATCGCGGTCTGGATGCCGTGGAAGAGGCCCTCGAGCCAGCCCACGAGCTGGGCCTGCGCGATCCGCAGCTCGCCCTCGGACGGCGTGCCCTCCTCGGTGAACGGCAGCGACAGCCGCTCGAGCTCCTCGACCAGCTCGGGAGCGAGACCGGTCTCCAGCTCCTTGATCGAGGCGGCGTGGATGTCCTTGAGGCGGTTGCGGCTGGCCTCGTCGAGGGGCGCGGCCTTCACCTCCTCCAGGAGCTGGCGGATCATGCTGCCGATCCGCATCACCTTGGCCGGCTGCTCGACCAGCTCGGTGATGTGGCGCTCACCGTCGCCGTCCTCGTCGTCACCGTCGCCCGCGGCCTGCGTCATCGCCGGCAGCGCGCTCGCCGGGATGGTGCCGATGGGCTGGCCGTCGGGACCGACGACCACGACCTGGTCCTCGACCTCCCCCTGGCTGCTGGGGCCGCCGGTGGGCTCGGGCTGCTGCTGGTCGGTCATGGCCCCAACCCTATGACGCTCCCGGTGGTGGTCCTGTGGCGAGCGGTGGCTGAGCCACCATCGCCGCCTGCCGAATGTGGGTGGCGCACCGCCCGCGGGCGTGCCGGCGGGGACGCGCCGTATGGGCGGTGGCTGAGCCACGGTCCGGGCGAGCGGAATGTGGGTGGCGCACCGCTCGCCGGAAGCTCAGAGGGTGAGGACGATCTTCCCCGCGCGCCCGCCGTCCTCCATCAGCTGGTGGGCGCGGGCGACGTCCTCGAGGGGGAGGGTGGTCTCGACGATGGGGCGGACCTGGCCGGAGGCGACGAGGGGCCAGACGTTCTCGACGACCCCGCAGCAGATTTGGGCCTTCTCGACGAGGGGCCGCGCCCGGAGCGAGGTCGCCGTCACCGACGACCGCTTGCGCAGGAGCGCGTTGATGTCGAGCTCGCCCTTGGAGCCGCCCTGCATCCCGATGATGACGAGGCGCCCGGCGGTGGCCAGGGCGGAGACGTTGCGGCCGAGGTAGGTCGCGCCCATGTTGTCGAGGATCACGTCGGCACCGCCGGCCTCCTTGAGGACCTCGACGAAGTCCTCGTCGCGGTAGCTGATCGCCCGCGCCGCACCCAGCGACCGGCACAGCTCGAGGGTCTCCGGGGAGCCGGCGGTCGTGTAGACCTCTGCGCCGCGGGCGGCCGCGAGCTGGATCGCCATGGTGCCGATGCCGCCACCGCCGCCGTGCACGAGGAACCGCTCACCCGTGTCGAGGTGGGCGGTCATGAAGACGTTGGACCAGACCGTTGCCGCGACCTCGGGCAGGCAGGCCGCCTCGAGGAGGGAGACGCCGGACGGGACCGGCATGACCTGCCCGACCGGCACGGCCACGCGGGCGGCGTAGCCCCCGCCAGCCAGCAGGGCGCAGACCTCGTCGCCGACCTTCCAGCCCTCGACGCCCTCGCCGAGCTCGGCGATCCGGCCGCTGCACTCCAGCCCGAGGATCTCGGAGGCGCCGGGCGGGGGCGGGTAGAAGCCCTGCCGCTGCAGGGTGTCGGCCCGGTTGACGGCCGTGGCGACGACGTCGAGCAGCACCTCCCCGGCGGCCGGGCGCGGGTCGTCGACCTCGCCGACGGACAGGACGTCGGGTCCACCGGACCCGGTGGTGACGGCAGCGCGCACGTGATCAGTCCTCGTAGAGGTCGCTGGAGTGGTCGACCGACGAGTCGTCGGGCACCTCATCGTCCACGTCGTCGGGATCCTTCGCGTCGGCGGGCCGGTCCCAGCTCTCGGCCAGCTGCTGGGCGCGTGCGGCGAGCCGCTCGACCTGCTCGGGGTTCGCGTCCCCCGCGCCGACGGCGACACCAAGGAGGTAGGTGGTGATGGGCGCCGCGGTCTTCTGCACGTTCTGTGCGGCCACGCGGGCGAGGTCGAGGAGCAGGCCCTCGTCGACCTCGGTCTCGACGTCGAGCACGTCGGCGAGCTCGTCGATCCAGTCGTGGAGGTTCACGTAGCCAATGTCTCGCACCCCACCCGGGTGCGGCAAGGGAGCCGACGTCAGGGGCGGAGGTCCCGCAGGTCGGCCCACGAGTCGACGTCGACGGCCTCCTCGCCGCTCGCCGGCACCTCGGCGAGGTCGAGGGGTGCGAGCAGGCGGTGCAGCGCCATCCCGTGCTGCCCCTCCAGGTCAGGACGTACGCCGTCGAGCCGGGCCGCGTCGAGCACCCCGGCCAGTTGCCGCCGGCCGTCGCCGTCGACCAGGAACGCCCCGTCCCGGCCCACTGCCGCCTCGCGCAGGCGCCGCATCGTCGACGCGGTCACCCGCGGCATGTCCACCGCCAGCACGCCGAGGAGGCGCGGCGCGCGCAGGAGCGCGTCGACGCCGGTGAGCAGCCCGGCCACCGGCCCGCCGCGGGGCGGGTCCTCGACCACGAAGGTCACCGGCCGCGCGGTCCGCACGGCCGGTCCGACGACCACGACCTCGTCGGCGTCGAGGAACGCGTCGACGGCGTACTCCAGCAGCGTCCGGCCGGCCAGCTCGACGGACGCCTTGTCGATCCCGTCCATCCGCGCGGCCGTGCCGCCGGCGAGGACCACGCCGCAGAAGCCACCGGCGGTGAGGTCGAGGTCCATGCCGGCATCCTCGCAGCCGCACTCGTGCCGGACCGCGGCCGCCGCGTGGCCGCTCTAGGCTGGGTGGCATGGACTCCACCCCACGGCGGACCGACCGGCTGCGTGTGCGCGTCCACCAGTGGGCGAGCGGCCTCGACACCGACGACAACCGCGCCCGCCTCGCCGAGGTGGCGCCGGGGGCCGACCTGGTGGTCCTGCCGGAGGCCTTCGCCCGCGACTTCGGCCAGGCCGGGTCCGACGTCAGCCCCTTCGCCGAGCCGGTCGACGGCCCGTTCGCCCGCGAGGTGGCCCGCGTGGCCGACGCGACCTCGTCCACCGTGGTGGCGGGGATGTTCGAGGTCGCCGACGACCCCGCCCGGCCGTACAACACCCTCGTCGCCGGCGGTCCCAGCTCGGCGACGTACCGCAAGATCCACCTCTACGACTCCTTCGGCTACCGCGAGTCCGACCGCCTGACCGGCGGCCCGGTCGAGCCGGTGGTCGTCGACGTGGCGGGCTGGCAGGTAGGGCTGATGACCTGCTACGACCTGCGGTTCCCCGAGCTCGCGCGGCGTCTGGTCGACGCCGGGGCCGAGGTCCTCGTGGTGCCGGCGGCGTGGCTGCCCGGTGACCGCAAGGTCGCGCACTGGCGCACCCTGCTCGCCGCCCGGGCCATCGAGAACACCTGCTTCGTCGTAGGCGCCGGGCAGCCCGAGCCGCGCTACGTCGGGCACTCCGCGGTGATCGGCCCGCTGGGTGACGTCCTCGCCGAGGCCGACGGCGCCGAGCAGGTCATCGACGCCGTCCTGGACCGTGCCGACCTCGACGAGGCCCGCCGCACCAATCCGTCGCTGGCCAACCGTCGGCTGTAACCTCCTCCGTCGTGCCTTCCTCCTCCGACAGCCCCCGCGGGTCCTCCCGCGGCAAGCGGGCTGCCGAGCGCCCGCC
Source organism: Nocardioides sp. P4_G10 (assembly GCF_056401175.1). Taxonomy (NCBI): domain Bacteria; kingdom Bacillati; phylum Actinomycetota; class Actinomycetes; order Propionibacteriales; family Nocardioidaceae; genus Nocardioides; species Nocardioides sp. P4_G10. The sequence continues at coordinate 104,166 of NZ_JBFUJV010000008.1, forward strand.
CTCGCGGCTGAGGCTGAAGCGGAAGGCGCAGGGGCCCGACGCGGCGCCACCCCCGGAGCAGGACGAGACCGCTGCCCCGACCTCGGCCGCTTCGGTCGCTCCCGCTCCGCCCGCCACGACGCGTACGCCGGTCACGGAGCCGACTCCAGAGCGGGCTCCCGAACCAGCTCCCGAACCAGCTCCCGAGCCGACCGTCGCCCCCTCGGCATCCGAGGCGGCCCCCCGTCCCACCGAGCAGCCCGAGCAGCCCGAGCAGGTCGCGCGCGCCGCGCCTGCCGAGCCGGACGAGACCGCCCCCGACGGGCCGCGCCGGTCGCTGCTCGCCTTCTGGTTCGGTGTCCTGCTCCTCGGCGCGGCAGCCCTGGGCTGGTCGGCACTGAGCGGCACGTTGAGCGACATCCCGGCCGTGGGCGACACCGGCACCGCGCCGGCGTGGCTCGACGGCGTCGGCGCGGCCGCCGTGGTCACCGCGCTCTCTTGGTTCCTGGCGACCCGGACCGCGGGTCGGGCGCTCGTCTCCGCCGGCCTCGCGCTGGTGCTGGCCGTGGCCAGCCTCCTCGTCGGCGGGCGGGTGCTCCCGACGGGCGCGGCCGTGATGACCTGCGTGGTCGGCAGCGTCTACGCCGTCATGGTGACCGTGCCGGCGGTCACCGGCTGGAAGGCGATGCGAGAGGCGCTGATCGCCGTGCTGGTCGCCGCGGTCACCGCTTTCGCTGCGGTGGGTTTCGAGCCCACGGTCGCGACCGAGCGCTTCGAGATCGTCACGCTCCTGCTCGCGCTCGGCCTCGTGCTCGCGATCGTCTACCGCCTCGGCGCCGGCCTGCACGGCCTCGGACGTCGCGGGATGATCGTCGTCGCCATCGGCCTCGGCGTCCTCTTCGCGACGCTGGCGTACGCCGAGCTGCTCCGGCGCTACGGCGCCCAGAGCTTCGTGTCGTCGGTCCTCGACTTCGCCGACTGGACCTCCGCCCGCATCGGCGCGTTCCCGCGGCCGCTCGTGGTCCTGCTCGGCATCCCGGCGCTGGTGTGGGGCACCCACGTGCGCGCCCGCCGGCGCCAGGGGTGGTGGTTCTGCGCCTTCGGCGTCGCCGCCACCGTGCCGCTCGCGACGGGCCTCGTCTCGCCGGACACCTCCTACCTCGAGGCCGGGCTGCGGGCGGCGTACTCCCTCGTCCTGGGCCTGCTCATCGGCTGGCTGGTGATCCGGGCCGACCTGGCCCTGACCGGGCCGAAGGGTCGTGGCGGTCGCCGTGCCGAGGAGGCCGGACCGCACCGGCCCGAGCCGCGTCGCTTCGCCGAGCTCTGAGGCGGCTGCGGGTCGGCGTCGCGATCAGCGGCTACGCCCGGGTAACCGATAGCGTCGGGGCCATGGCCCGCCCCACCTCCCTCGAGATCGTCTCCGAGCTGGTCGCCAACGTGCTCTCCATCGAGGTCGCCGAGGGTGACCGCGTCGAGGCCGGCGACACCGTCGTGCTGCTCGAGTCGATGAAGATGGAGATCCCGATGCTCGCCGAGCGGGGTGGCACCGTCACCGCGATCAAGGTGACGGCGGGTGACGTCGTGCAGGACGGCGACGTCCTGGTCGTCCTCGACTGAGCATCTGCAAGGTGGGCGGGAGCCCTACGCTCCAGCCATGACTCGCGAGCGCGCCCGGGCGGTGCACCTGGTTGTGGCCGTCGTCGCGTGGTTCGCGCTGGTCCTGCAGCTCATCCTGGTGCTCCAGGGCGGACGGGTCCTCGACGAGGTCGATCCTCCCGGGCTGGTGGCGCGGATCTACCGCTACTTCGCGTACTTCACGATCCAGAGCAACATCCTCGTCGCCGCCACCTCGACCATGCTGGCGCGCGACCCGGCCCGTGACGGCCCGGGCTTCAGGGTGGCCCGCCTGGCCGCGCTCGTCGGCATCACAGTCACCGGCCTCGTCCACTTCGTCCTGCTCCGACCGCTGCTGGACCTGCAGGGCGCGGACTGGATCTGCGACAAGCTGCTGCACATGGTCGTGCCTGTGGCGGCCGTCGCTGCCTGGGCCCTGGTCGGTCCCCGCCCGCGCGCCGGCCTCCGCGTGGCGGCGTACGCCCTCGCCTGGCCGGTGGCGTGGCTGGGCTGGACGCTCGTGGTCGGCCAGGTGGACGGCTGGGTGCCCTACCCGTTCCTCGACGCCGGCGAGGAGGGCTGGGGAGCGGTCGGGATCGCCTGTGCCGGGATCACCATTCTCTTCCTCCTGCTCGTCGCGCTCTACGCGTGGCTCGACCGGAGGCTGCGCCCGGCGCCTCGCTAGTGTCGGAGGAATGGAATTCCGATACCTCGGCAACAGCGGACTGAAGATCTCCGAGATCACCTACGGCAACTGGCTCACCCACGGCTCCCAGGTCGAGAACGACGTCGCCACGCAGTGCGTGCGCGCCGCGCTCGACGAGGGCATCTCGACCTTCGACACCGCGGACGTCTACGCCAACACCGCGGCGGAGACCGTGCTCGGCGAGGCGCTGAAGGGCGAGCGCCGTGAGTCGCTGGAGATCTTCACGAAGGTCTACTGGCCGACCGGACCGAAGGGCAAGAACGACACCGGCCTGTCGCGCAAGCACATCATGGAGTCGATCAACGGCTCGCTGCAGCGGTTGCAGACCGACTACGTCGACCTCTACCAGGCGCACCGCTACGACGTGGAGACCCCGCTCGAGGAGACGATGCAGGCCTTCGCCGACATCGTCAGGCAGGGCAAGGCGCTCTACATCGGCGTCAGCGAGTGGACCGCCGACCAGATCCGCGACGGCGTCGCGCTGTCGAAGGAGCTCGGCTTCCAGCTGATCTCCAGCCAGCCGCAGTACTCCATGCTCTGGCGCGTCATCGAGGACGAGGTGGTGCCGACGTCGAAGGAGCTCGGCGTCTCGCAGATCGTGTGGAGCCCGATCGCGCAGGGTGTGCTGTCCGGCAAGTACAAGCCCGGCCAGGCCCCGCCGGAGGGCTCGCGCGCCACCGACACCAAGGGCGGCGCCGACATGATCTCGCGCTTCATGCGCGACGAGGTGCTCACCGCCGTGCAGGACCTCGAGCCGGTCGCCAAGGACTGCAACCTCACGATGGCCCAGCTCGCGATCGCCTGGGTGCTGCAGAACGACAACGTCGCCGCCGCCCTCGTCGGCGCCTCCCGCCCCGAGCAGGTCGCCGACAACGTCAAGGCCGCCGGCGTGAAGCTCGACGCGGACGTGATGTCCCGCATCGACGACGCCCTCGGCTCCGTCGTCGTACGCGACCCGGGGAAGACCGCCGAAGGCACGCCGAAGACCCGCGCCGTCTGAGGCGACCGCCGCACGCGCGGCGGATGGTGCCCTTGATCCGTCGATTCGAGGGCCACATCCGCCGCACGTGCGCACGTGTCCGTGAGATCGCCCTCGCAACCCGCGATCAGGGGCCGTTTCCCGGACACGTGTCCGAGCCGAGGTCTCAGACCGCGACCCGGGTCACCCGGTAGCGCACGAAGGCGGGCACGGCGAGCGCGGCGAGGACGGTGCCGATGATCACGAGCACCCCGCCACCGGCGGCTGCGACGGCGGCGCCGGTCACCGCGGCTGTGGCGCCGTGGAGGACGTCGGCGACGCGGGGGCCGCCGGCGACCACGACGATGAAGATCCCCTGCAGCCGCCCGCGCACGGAGTCGTCGGCCGCGGCCTGGAGCATCGACGTACGGAAGGCGGCGGACGCCATGTCGGCGGCGCCGCCGATCGCGAGCATCAGCACCGCGATGCCGAGGAACAGGGCCGGTGCGAGCGGCGCGAGCATGGCGGCGACCCCGAAGCCGACCATCGCGGCGCCCCACACGAGGATCGCCACGATCACTGCCAGGCCCTGCCGCTCGACCCGCGACACCCAGCCGGACAGGACGCCACCCACGACGGCGCCGGCCGGGATCGCCGCGAAGAGCAGCGCGAACGCGACGCCGCCCTCGTTGGGACCGCTGAAGGCGACGTCGGCGAGCTCGGGGAACAGCGCCCGCGGCATGCCGAAGACCATGGCGATGATGTCGACGACGAACGACATCATCAGCACCGGTTTCGTACGCAGGTAGCGGAAGCCGTCGATGACCGCCCCGATCCCCGGCGTCACGGTGACGCCCAGGATCGGCAGGGGTGGGAGGCGTACGACGGCGCCGAGGGTCGCGAAGAGCGTGATCGTGTCGAGCAGGTAGAGCCACGAGAAGCCCATGAGCGGGATCAGCGCGCCGCCCACCAGCGGCCCCGCGATGCCGCCGGCCTGCATGACGGTCATGTTGAGCGAGTTCGCCGCGGGCAGGAGCTCCTCGTCGAGGAGGCGTGGCAGCAGCGCCGACCGGGTGGGCTGGTTGACCGCGAAGAACGCCTGCTGGACCGCGAACAGGGACAGCAGCAGCCACACGTCCTCGGCGCCGAGCACGGCCTGGAGCCAGAAGCCGGCGCTCGTCGCGATGAGGCCGCACGTGGTGATCAGCAGCAGGGTCCGGCGGTCGAAGACGTCGGCCAGTGCGCCGCCCCACAGCCCGAAGACGACCAGCGGGACGAGGCCGAAGATGCCGGTGAGCCCGACGTACGCCGACGAGCCGGTCATCGCGTAGATCTGGGCGGGCACCGCCACGACGGTGAGCTGCGCTCCGACGACCGTGACGATGTTGGCGCGCCACAGCCGCTTGAAGTGCGGGTTGGCGAGGGGGCGGGTGTCCGCCAGCAGTCGCCTGTCCACCCGCGCAGGCTAGGTCAGGTGGGTCGGGTCCCCCTCCGGGTGGTGTCCGTCGGTCGGACGAGGAACTGCGGTCAGGCACGTCCGGTCGGGTCAGGACGGGACAGCGGGCAGGTACGGCGATCGGCTCAGGAGCCGGGTGACGATGACGCCGGTGATGGTCATCGCCAGTGCGATGCCGGCGAGCACGACGAGCTGGAACTGCGCCGCGACCGCCGGACTGGCGCCACCGAACAGTGCGCCGACGAAGGCGCCGGGCAGGGTGACGAGACCGGTCGAGCGGGTCTGGTCGAGGTTCGGCAGCAGCGACTCGCGCACGGCCTCCTGCCCGATCTCGAGGTGCGCGCGGGACGGCGACGCGCCCAGGGACAGCCACGCCTCGACCTCGTCGCGGCGGTGCCGGACACCCCGCAGGAAGTTGCGCCCCGACAGCGTCGCCGCGCTCATGGCGTTGCCGATGATGATGCCGGCGACCGCCACGAGGTAGCGCGGCTCGAGGGCGACCAGCTGCAGGACGAACACCAGCGACAGGGCGACGCCCGCGCCCGCCACCACGCCGATGATGGCCGCCCGGCGGCCGTGCCAGAGCTCGCTGAGCCGTCCGGACGCGGTGACGGACGCCGTCGTGAGCATCAGTGCGAGGAAGGCGACGACCGTCCACGGGACGGCCAGGATCCCGCGGAGCAGGAGGGCGACGATGCTGAGCTGGACGACCGCGCGGGCCAGCGACGTCAACGGCGTCCAGCCGAGGCCGATCCCTGATCGCCAGGCGAGCAGCACCGTCGCGAGCACGACGACCAGCAGGCCGGCGCCGAAACGGGCGTAGTCGAGGACGTCGTGCACCACGCGGCCGACGGTAGCCGGGCGGGGGCCGCCTACGGCTAGCATCGTCGGGTGGCGATGAGATCGGAGGCGACCGGGCTGGCGGCCGAGGCGGCCCTGTTCCATGCCCTGTCCGACCCGTCGCGGCTGCTGATCGTGCGGCACCTGTCGCTGGGCGAGCACCGCGTCGTCGACCTCACCGCGCACCTCGGGTTGGCGCAGAGCACGGTGTCGAAGCACCTGGCCTGCCTCAAGGACTGCGGCCTGGTGGCCTCGCGCCCCGAGGGCCGGGCGTCGGTGTGGTCGCTGACCCGCCGCGAGGAGCTGCTCGAGGTGGTCGCGACCGCCGAGCGCCTGCTGGCGCTCACGGGGGTCGGCCCGGAGCACCACTACGAGGAGCGGCACCCCTGAGCCGCGGTATTCAGAGCAGCGTCGACCAGTAGGACCAGAAGCGCTCGAGGACCAGCAGCAGGACCACCAGGTAGGTGCCGAACACCAGCGGGCCGCGCCAGTCGCGCAGGCCGTCCGCGAGCCGTCCGTCCGGACCGGCCCCGAGCGCCCCCGCGGCGACGTTGCGCGCCGTGACGTACCAGAAGAGCGGGATGACGACGGCCCACACGACCATGCAGTAGGGGCACAGGGCGCCGATGCGGTAGAGGCTCTGGAAGACCAGCCAGCAGATGAACGCGAAGGCCGTGGTCACCCCGGCCTGCAGCCCGAGCCAGTACCACCGCGCCAGCCGGCCGCCGGCGAGCAGCGCCGCGCCCGTCGTGACGATCACCGGGAAGGCGGCGACACCGATGATCGGGTTGGGGAAGCCGAGCAGGGCCGCCTGCGCCGACTCCATCACGTTGCCGCAGCTGAGGACCGGGTTGATGCTGCAGGTCGGCACGTAGTCGCTGTCCTCCGCGAGCCGGATCCGCTCGACGAGCAGCACGGCCGAGGCCACGAAGCCGATGAGCCCGCCCACCAGCAGTCCGAACGCGAGCAGACGCTCCTGTGGCTCGGCGACGCCGGCAGGGTCGTCGACGGTGGAAGGGGTGCTCATGGCGGGTGTCTCCTGGGGACGGGGCAGGTCGGGCCCATCCTCCGGCATCACCCAACCGTCCCAGGAGACCGGGTTTGACCCGGCATCGCCAATTGGCGATGATGTGGACGGACGACGATGGAGGTACGCCATGGGTGCGGGACACGGGCACGGCCACGCAGGCGCCCGGCACAGGTGGCGGCTCGCCGTCGCCTTCGGCCTCGTCGCCGGCTTCTTCGGCGTCGAGCTGTCGGTCGGCCTGGCGACCGGATCGCTCGCGCTGATCTCCGACGCGGGCCACATGGCCGCGGACGTGGTCGCGCTCGGCGCCGCGCTCGTCGCCACGAAGATCGCCACCCGCCCCGACGGCACGGGCCGGCGCACCTACGGCTCCTACCGCGCCGAGGTGTTCGCCTCGGGCCTGACCGTCCTGATCATGCTGGGGGTCTCGGCCTACGTCGTCGTCGAGGCCGTACGCCGCATCGGCGAGACCGTCGAGGTCTCCTCGGGCCCGCTCCTGGTGGTCGGCGCGATCGGGCTGGTCGTCAACCTGGTCTGCCTGGTCCTGCTGCGCGGCGGCGCCTCGGAGTCGATCAACGTCAAGGGTGCCTACCTCGAGGTGATGGCCGACGCCGCCGGCAGCGTCGGCGTCCTGGCCGCCGGGCTGCTCGTCCACCTCACGGGCGACGGCTGGTGGGACACCGTCGTCGCCGTGGCGATCGGCGTCTTCGTGGCCGTCCGGGCGCTCGTGCTCGGCCGCGAGGTGCTKGCCGTGCTCGGCCAGCACGCGCCCCACGACGTCGACCTCGAGGCCGTCGTCCGCGACCTGGAGGCGGTCTCCGGCGTGGCCGAGGTCCACGACCTGCACGCCTGGACGCTGACGTCCGGGATGAACGTCGCCACCGCACACCTCGTCCTGCGGGTGGGTGCCGACGCCCAGGTCGTGCTCGCCGCGGCCGGCGCCGCGCTCCGTGAGGGCCACGGCATCGAGCACGCAACCCTGCAGGTCGAGGCACTGCCCGCCCAGGAGTGCCACGCGGCCACCTGGTGAGCGTGCCGGGCGCTGCTGACACACTGGCCCCGGCCGCCCGACCGTCGAGGCGCCGAGGATGGGGGACCGGGTGACCGAGGCAGCAACGATCGAGCACCCGCTGACGCCCACACTGGCCAAGACGGCCAACGTCCTCGCGAAGGGCGCGCTGGTCCTGCTGCTGGTCTTCGCAGTCATCTATCCCGACCAGGCCAACCTGCGCGACAAGGCCGCTGGCATGCGCGCCGTGGGCTACCCGCTGATCTCGTTCACCGTGCCGGTCCTGTGGTGGGCGCTGTGGCGCGACCGCATCTCGTTCCCGTGGCTGCCGGACCTGCTCATCACCATCACCTGCTTCACCGACATCCTCGGCAACCGGATGGACCTCTACGACACGGTCGTGTGGTTCGACGACTGGATGCACGTCATGAACACCGGCCTCCTCGCGGCGGCGTTCATCCTGCTCACCCTGCCGCGTGACGTCGGGTTCGGACGCGTCCTGGAGCGGGCGCTCGCCTTCGGTGCGACCTCAGCGATCGCGTGGGAGGTCGCGGAGTACTTCGCCTTCATCAGCCGCTCGACCGAGCGCGAGTTCGCGTACGCCGACACGCTGGGCGACCTGTCGCTCGGCACCGCCGGGGCCGTGCTCGCGGCCGTCGTCCTCCACCGCGCGTGGCGGCACGGGTACCTCGTGCACCCGCGGCCGCTCACCTCGGAAGGTCGGCCGGCGGCGGCTGCGACCGCCTGAGGGCATAGTCGAGCGCGCCGCTTGACTTAACGGCCGCGACGCGGTTCGGTGCTGCCATGTCCGCCTCCACCGGGACTTCGCGCGACGTCATCCCGCTGCGCGAGGCCGCCAAGGCCTGGTTCGCCATCTCGCTGCAGACCTTCGGCGGACCGGCGGGCCAGATCGCCGTCATGCAGCGCACCCTCGTGGAGGAGAAGCGCTGGATCGGGCAGCAGCGGTTCCTGTTCGCGCTGTCCTACTGCACGCTGCTGCCCGGGCCGGAGGCGCAGCAGCTCGCGACGTACGTCGGCTGGCTCCTCAACGGCGTCAGGGGCGCCCTCGTCGCGGGCATCCTGTTCGTGCTGCCCGGCGTCGCCGCCCTCCTCGTCCTGTCGGCGGTCTACGTCGCCTACGGCGACACCACCCTCGTCGAGTCGCTGTTCCTCGGCCTCGCCCCCGCGGTCATCGCGATCGTGGTCCAGGCGGTCGTCCGTGTGGGCCGGAAGGGGCTGGGCCATCCCGCGCTGGTCGCGCTGGCCGTCACGTCGTTCGTCGCCCTGACCTTCTTCGGCGCACCGTTCCCGGCCGTCGTGCTCGTCGCGGCGCTCGCAGGGTGGGTGCTCGGCCGCCACCTCCCCGGGCTGACCAGGCCGCCGAGGTCGGCCGTCGACGACGGACCGCCACCGCTCATCAGCGACGACCAGCTCCACACCGAACGACCGTCCGGCCGTCGGGCCGCGCTCACCCTCGTCGTCGGTCTGGTGGTGTGGTTCGCCCCGGTCGCCGGCGCGGCGCTCCTGTTCGGCCGGTCGAGCACGTTCGTCGACCAGGGCCTGTTCTTCTCGGGCGCCGCCGTCGTCACCTTCGGCGGTGCCTACGCCGTCCTGGCCTACGTCGCGCAGCAGGCCGTGGAGGTCTACCACTGGCTGCTGCCGGGCGAGATGGTCCGCGGCCTCGCGCTCGCCGAGACCACCCCCGGGCCGCTGATCATGGTCGTCCAGTTCGTCGCCTTCGTCGGCGCCTACCGGGCTCCGGGCGACCTCGACCCCTGGGTCGCCGCCGTGGTCGCCGCGCTGCTGGTGACGTGGGTGACGTTCGTCCCCTGCTTCCTCTTCATCCTCCTCGGAGCGCCGTACGTCGAGCGCCTCCGCGGCAACCGCGACCTCGCCGCCGCGCTGGCCGGGATCACCGCCGCGGTCGTCGGGGTCATCGCGAGCCTCGCGGTGTTCTTCACGCTGCACACGCTCTTCGACGAGACCGCGCGCCTCACGGCCGGGCCACTCGACGTCGAGTACCCCCTGCCCGGGTCGCTCGACCCCGCGGCGCTGGCCATCACCGGGCTCGGCTTCGCCCTCGTCTTCTGGCGCCGGTGGTCGGTGCTGCGCACCCTCGGTGCCTGCGCGCTCGCCGGCGTGGTGATCGGGCTCGCGACGTCGTTCTGAGGCCGGCCTACGTGTCCTCGGGCAGGCACTTCTGGGCGACATAGGGCACGACGTCGGCGATCGAGTCGACGACCTTCGTCGGCCGGTAGGGGAAGTCCTGCACCTGGTGGCGCTCCGTGGCGCCGGTGGCCACGAGGACCGTGCGCATGCCGGCCTCGAGGCCGCTGATGATGTCGGTGTCCATCCGGTCGCCGATCATCACGGTGGTCTCGGAGTGGGCGTCGATGCGGTTGAGCGCGCTGCGCATCATCAGCGGGTTGGGCTTGCCGATGAAATAGGGCTGGCGCCCCGTCGCGGTGCTGATGAGGGCCGCGACCGACCCGGTCGCCGGCAGCATGCCCTGGGCGCTCGGCCCGCTGGGGTCGGGGTTGGTGGCGATGAAGCGCGCGCCGGCGTTGATCAGCCGGATCGCCCGGGTGATCGCCTCGAACGAGTAGGTGCGGGTCTCCCCGAGCACGACGTAGTCGGGGTCCTGGTCGGTCATGACGTAGCCGATGTCGTGCACCGCCGCGGTCAGACCCGTCTCGCCGACGACGTACGCCGAACCGCCCGGGCGCTGGTCGTCGAGGAACTGCGCGGTGGCGAGGGCCGACGTCCAGATCGACTCCTCCGGCACGTCGATCCCGCTGCTGCGCAGCAGGCGCACCCGCAGGTCGCGAGGGGTGAAGATCGAGTTGTTGGTGAGCACCAGGAACGGGACGCCCTGCTCGCGCAGCGCGCTGATGAACTCCTTCGCGCCGGGGATCGGGTCCTCCTCGCGCACGAGGACGCCGTCCATGTCGGTGAGCCAGGTGTGGACGGCGCGGGGTTCGGTCACGGGACCATTGTGGTCCACGACGGCGACGTCATGGGAACCTCCGGCCCGGACCGGAGGTCCCATGACGTCCGCGTCACCGTGCGGCGTGGGCGCCGGGGTGCTCGTCGACCTGCTCGTGGACCTGCTCGTCGTGCCCCGCGTGGCTGCGCTCGAGCTTGGCGCCCTCGACGTCGACGTCCGGCAGGATCCGGTCGAGCCAGCGCGGCAGCCACCACGCCGTCTCGCCGAGGAGGTGCATCGCGGCCGGGATGAGCAGCATCCGTACGACGAACGCGTCCAGCAGCACGCCGAAGGCCAGGCCGAAGCCGATCGGCTTGATCGTCGCGTCGTGGCTGAAGATGAAGCCGGCGAACACCGAGATCATGATGATCGCCGCAGCCGTGACCACCGAGCGCCCGGCGTGCAGGCCGTGCTGCACCGCGACCCGCGCCGACGCACCGTGGGCGTACGCCTCGCGCATCCCGGACACCAGGAACAGCTGGTAGTCCATCGCCAGGCCGAAGAGGATGCCCGTCGCGATGATCGGCAGGAAGCTCAGCACCGGCCCCGGCGCGTGGACGCCGAACAGGTCGGAGAGGAAGCCGATCTGGAAGATCGCGGTGATGCCGCCGAAGGCCGCCAGCAGCGACAGCACGAACCCGAGCGTCGCTGTGATCGGCACCAGGATCGAGCGGAACACCAGCACCAGGATCAGCAGGGACAGCCCGACGACCAGCGCCAGGTAGGTCGGCAGCACGTCGGAGAGCTGCTCGGAGATGTCGATGTTGGCGCTCGCGTTGCCGGCCACGCCGAGGGTCGCCTCGCCGCCGTCGGCGGTCTGAGGCGTGAGCTCGCGCAGGTCGCGGACCAGCTCCTGGGTCGACTCGCTCGACGGGGCGCCGTACGGGACGACCTGGAAGGCCAGCGCCGTGCTGTCCCGCGACGCGCCGATAGGCACGACCGCCTCGACCGACCAGAGGTCTCCGATGGCCGACCCGATGGCCGCCTGCTCGGCGAGCACGTCGTCCTCGGCGACGGCGGACGGGAGGTCGGCGACGACGAGCAGGGGGCCGTTGGACCCGTCGCCGAACTTCTCTGCCTGGACCTCGTACGCCTGGTAGCCCGCCGACTCCGGGGGTTGGGTGGAGCCGTCGGGGAGGCCCAGGCGCATCTGCGTCGCCGGGGCGGCGATGGCGAGGAGCGCGGCGACACCGAACCCGAGCACCCAGCAGGCGCGCATGGTGCTCATCGGCCGGTCACGCTCGGTGATCTCCTCGTCGTGCGTGCGCTCGCCCGCGGCCAACCGCTCGCGCTCGCGGCGGCGCAGGATGCGCATCCCGACCAGCGACAGGATCGCCGGGGTCAGGGTGACGGCCATCAGGATCGCGACGAGGACGGCGACGGCCCCCACGGTGCCCATCAGGCCGAGGAAGTCGACGCCGGTGACGTTGAGCGCGAGCAGCGCGACGATGACCGTCACGCCGGCGAACACGACCGCGTTGCCCGACGTGCCGTTGGCCAGCCCGATCGACTCGTGCACGTCGGCGCCCTGCTTCAGCTGGCGCCGGTGCCGGTTGATGATGAAGAGCGAGTAGTCGATGCCGACGGCAAGGCCCAGCATCACGCCGAGCACCGGCGTGACGGACACGAACTCGACCATGCCCGAGAACGACAGCGACGCCAGCGAGGCGACGCCCACGCCCAGCAGTGCGGTGACCAGAGGCAGGGCCGCGCCGAGCACGGTCCCGAGCATGACGAACAGGACGATCGCGGCGATGACCACGCCGGCGATCTCACCCGGCCCGAGGATCGATGGCACCGTCTGGGCGATCTCCTGCGACGGGTGGATCTCGACGCCCGAGATGCCGGCGTCAGCGACCATGTCCTCGATCTCGGTCTTGGTCTCGACGGTGACCTCGTTGATCGGGTCGTCGAAGACCACGTTGGCCACGGCAGCGGACCCGTCCTCGGACACGGTGCGGTAGCCGGCGGAGAGCTCCGACAGGGTCACGCCCACCTCGAGCTGCGGCGCCTGCTCCTCGACCTTCGCGCGCTGGCGGTCCAGCTCGGCCTGGCCGTCGGCCAGCTCCTGCTCCGCCGCCTGCAGCTGCGGGCCTACGGCGGCGAGGGTGCCGGCCTCTCGCGCCTGCTCGCGCTGGTCGGCCAGGGCCGCGCGGCCGGCGTCGATCTGCGCCTGCGCGCTCTTCAGCTGCGCCGTTCCCTGCTCGAGCTGCTCCTGGCCGTCGGCCACCTTGCGGGCCGAGTCGTCCACCTGCTGCTGGGTCGCGAACGGGTCGGTGACGTCGGCCACCCCGTCGACGTCGGCCAGCCGGTCGAAGAGGTCGGTCAGCTCGTCCTCCTGGTCGGAGGTGAACGCAGACCCGTCGGCGGTCTCGGCGACGATCGCCCCGTTGCCGCCGCCGGTCCCCTCGAATTCCTCCTCGAGCTGCTGGGAGACGCGCGTCGTGGGCGTGTCCGGCAGCGAGATGGACGACGACAGGGCGCCGGCGAAGGACAGGTAGGTCACCACGGTGACGGCCAGGACCGCCAGCCAGGCGCCGACGACGGCCCAGTGGCGGCGGGCCGCGAAGCGACCGATGCGGTAGAGGAGCTCAGCCATGGTGGCGGCTTGCCTTTCGTTGCAGAGGTGGAGGTCAGTGGTGAAGTCGGTGTGCGAGTCGGGCGGGTCGGCCGGCGTGGCCGATGCGGAGCCGCAGCAGGACGCGGTCGAGCAGCGCGTCCCAGTCGGCGCGCGCCTCGGGCGGCACGTCCGGAGCCAGGTCGGGGTGCTGCTCCAGCCAGAGGCCGGCGATGGTCACGATCCCGCTGAAGAGCAGCGCGAGACCGATCTCGAGGTCGACCGGGTCGAGGCCCGGTGCGCGGTGGACGAGCTGCTGGCGCAGGCGCCCGCCGACGTGGTCGAAGGCGGTCCGGGAGATGCCCTGCGCTCGCTCGTCCCCGATCTCGGGGGAGCCGAGGACGCGATGGATCGTCGCGATCGCCGTGGGCAGGTCGACGCCACGGGTGGCCTCGGCCACCGCGTCGAGCGCCGCGCGGCCGCCGGCCCCGCCTGCGGGGAGGTCGGCCGTACGCCGCTCGACCTCGCCGAGCAGGTCCACCGTCGCCTCGGCGAGGATCTGTTCGCAGACCGCCACCAGCAGCTGGTCGAGCCCGGCGACGTGGTTGAAGACCGTCCGCCGCGACACCCCCGCGCGCGAGGCGACCTGCTCGACGGTGAATCCGTCGGCGCCGTGCTCGGTCGCCAGCGCCCGGGCGGCCTCGAGGATGGCGCGTCGCCGCTCCTCGCGCAGCGCGCTGCGGCCGTCGGTGGGCGGAGTCGTGGTCACGAACCTATTGTTGCACTCAGTGCAAATAGTGTCCGCATCGGCGACGTGCGGGGTGGAGACGACAAACGGCACGGCCCCTGCGAGGGCCGTGCCGCAGTCGCGCTGGTGATGCGTGGTTCCACCGCCGCTGGGGGGACCGGATGCCGGCGGGAGGACGACGTCCGGGGACGGTGACGAGCGCGACGGAACGCGACCGTCGAGCCCAACCAGTGGTGTGACGGGCTCGGTCACGCCCCATGACGCGGCTCTGGCAAAAAAAATCCTGCCGAGCGGTCAGCCGGCCTCGGCGACCGTGGCGGGCCGGGCGGAGCTGCGGACGCGGTCCACCAGGTCGGCGAGCCCGAACGGCTTGCCGAGGACGTCGTCGGCGCCGGCGCCCAGGCAGTCGGCGACGTGCTCGGGCCCGGCGTGGCCGGAGGTCACCACGACCGCGCCGAGGAACCCGTCCTCGCGCAACGATGCGGTGGCCTCGAGGCCGTCCATGTCGGGCAGGCCGCGATCCATCACGACGACGTCGACAGCGCTGCGGCTGACGGTCRCTCGGGCAGCGGCGCCGGTGTCGACGGCGAGGACGTCGAAGCCGGCGCGTTCGATCGCGAGGGCCATCACCTGTGCGAGGTCGGGATCGTCCTCGACGATCAGCACGGTGGTGGGCACGCCAGTACGGTACAAGCCAAGTCCACGGCACACCCACAGAACGGTGAACTTCTCGTCACCTGAGCCCGACGCCACGCGTGGAGCGGACGTCGGTTGGCCGCAGGGTCTCAGGCGGGGTCGGTGACGTCCGCGACCTGCGCGTCGAGGTGGGCGATGACGTCGTCCGCGGCGAGCGTCGCGGCGACCCCGTGGGCGCCCGCGCCGAGCGAGACGGTCCGGCCCACGAGGCGCTCGTCGGCGACGACGGGCAGCGCAGCCCGCGAGCCGAACGGCGTGATGGTGCCGCGCTCGTAGCCGGTCACCTCGCGCGCCGCGTCGGCCGCCGGCATCGAGATGCGGTTGACGCCCAGGAGCGAGCGGAGCTTGGGCCACGAGATCTCGCGATCGCCCGGAACGAGGACGAAGAGGTGGTCGCCCTCCCCGCGGCGAACGACCATCGTCTTCACGATCGCCGACGGCTCGACCCCGCGCGCGGCGGCCGCCTCCGCGAGCGAGCCCACCCGTCCGTGCCGGGTGACCTCGTGCGCGATGCCCGACTCGGCCAGGGCCCGGATCGCGGGGTTGTCCTCGTCCACGCGACGAGCGTACGACGACATCGGACGTCGACGTCGCGGTGGAGACGACGATCGGGCCGGTCCGCGAGGGACCGGCCCGATCGGCTGGCGGTGGCGGTGGGATTTGAACCCACGGTGGGTTTGACCCCACACAACATTTCGAGTGTTGCACCTTCGGCCGCTCGGACACGCCACCGCGCCGAACGTTACTAGAGGGCACGCGTGAGTCGGAAACCGGCGACAGTGGACCAGTCGTCGAGCAGCCATGGCCAGCGGCGGCGTACGACGGTAACTTCGGCGCACGCCCGTGCTCGCGCCGAGCCCGGGCGGGAAGGAGGGACCGTGACCGCCGTCCGTCGTGTCCGGGACCTCGCCCGTGCCGCCCTGCCCCGGAGCGTGGGGGAGCGCCTCCCCGCCGCGCCGCCGCAGGAGGTCACCCAGCTGCTCCACGACAAGCGCTTCCAGCGCGCCGTCGCCGCCGCGGCCGACGAGCAGGGTCGATCCGAGGAGGAGGTCTGGTCGGAGGTCAAGGGCTACCTCCACGAGATGGCCGCCGCCCACGACGACCGCACCGCCCAGGGGTGGGCGCGTCTCGGCGACTGGTTCCTGAGGGCGTACGACGTCCTGGTGGACGAGGACGACATGCAGGAGCTGCGGCGCCTCGACCGCTCGCACAGCCTGGCGCTGGCGTTCAGCCACCGGTCCTACCTCGACGGGATGGTCATCCCCAACGCCTTGTCGTCGCGGCGCTTCTCGCCGACCTACACCTTCGGCGGCGCCAACCTGAACCTGCCGGTGATCGGCACCGTGGCCAGCCGCACCGGCCTGATCTTCATCCGGCGCGCGACCCAGGAGATCCCGGTCTACCGCCTCGCGCTGCGGTCCTACATCCGGCAGATGGTCACCAACAAACGCAACCTGGCCTGGTCGATCGAGGGCGGCCGCACCCGCACCGGCAAGCTGCGCCCGCCGGTCCACGGCATCCTGAAGTACCTCACCGACACGGTGCAGGACGACGGGGAGGGGGACCCCCTCGGCCAGGACGCCCCCGACGTCCAGGTGGTGCCGCTGTCGGTGGTCTACGACCAGCTGCACGAGGTGTCGCTGATGACCGAGGAGGCGCGCGGGGCCAAAAAGACGCCGGAGGACTGGCGCTGGCTGGTGCGTTTCGCGCGGCTGCAGCGCAACCGGCTCGGCCGGGCCTACCTGACCGTCGGCGAACCGTTCTCGTTGCGGGAGCGGATGGCCGAGCTGGCCGCCGAGGGCGTCACGGGCCACCAGGCGGTCGAGCGGGTCGCCCTCGACATCTCCCACCGGCTCAACCGGGCCACCCCGGTCACCACCACCGCGATCGTCTCGCTCTCCCTCCTCGGAGCCGACCGCGCGCTGACGGTCGACGAGGTCCTCGACACCGTCGAGCCGCTGGCCGCCTACATCGACGCGCGGCACTGGCCCGTCGCGGGTGCCGCCGACCTCCGCGACCGATCGACGATCCGCCGCGCGCTCGCCGAGCTGACCCTCAGCGGCGTGCTGACGGCGTACGACCGGGGCACCGAGCCGGTCTGGAAGATCGGCGACGACCAGCACCTGGTCGCCGCGTTCTACCGCAACACCGCGATCCACATCCTCGTCGAGCGCGCCATCGGTGAGCTCGCGCTGCTCACCGTCAGCGAGCTCGAGCCGGGTGCGGAGCTGCCGCCCGGTGGCGAGCTGCAGGTGGGCTGGGAGGAGGCGAAGCGGATGCGCGACCTRCTGAAGTTCGAGTTCTTCTTCCCCTCCCGCGCCGGCTTCGAGGACGACCTGCGCACCGAGCTCCGGCTGCTGGTCGGCGAGGGGGTCACCGAGATGACACCCGTCAAGGCGCGCGAGCTGCTCGTCAAGGCCCGTCCGCACCTGGCCCACCTCGTGCTGCGGCCGTTCCTCGACGCCTACCTCGTCGTCGCCGACCGCCTCGCCGACCGCGGCGACGGACCCGTCGACGAGGCCGACCTGCTCGCCGACTCCCTGGCCGTCGGCCAGCAGTGGGCGCTGCAGCGTCGGGTGGCCAGCGAGGAGTCGATCTCGCTCGAGCTCTTCCGCACGGCCCTGGCGCTCGCCCGCCACAAGGGCCTCCTCGAGGGAGGCGAGGGTGTCGGGTCGGCGCGCGAGGCGTTCGCCGTCGAGCTGCGCGACTCCGTGCGCCGGGTCAACATCATTGGCGAGATCGCCGGCGACACCATCACCGTGGGTCACCCCGAGCCGCGGTCCCAGCCCCGGTCCTCGTCCGACCAGGAGCGCGTGTGAGCGGGTTGTCCACCGCGGTCACCGACGCCATCGCTGCCATCGAGGCAGGACCCCAGGGGCCGTCGGTCGGGGCGTTCTTCGACCTCGACGGCACGCTCGTCGCCGGCTACACCGCCGCCACCTTCTACGGCGACCGGCTCAAGGGCCGCGACGTCTCGCCGGCGGAGTTCCTGCGCACCGTCGTCACCGCCGTGGACGGAGAGCTCGGCGGCGACCCGACCCGCATCGCCCACGTGGCCTTCTCGGCGATGCGCGGTGAGTCCGAGGAGTCCTTCGCCGACCTCGGCGAGCGGCTCTTCCGGTCCAAGATCGCCGGCACCATCCGGCGGGAGTCCCGCGCGCTCGTGCTGGCGCACCAGCGGGCCGGCCACACCGTCGCCGTCGCGTCGGCGGCCACGAAGTACCAGATCGCCCCCGTCGCCCGCGACCTCGGCGTCGAGCACCTCGTGTGCACCCGGCTGGTCGTCGAGGACGGCCAGTTCACCGGCGCCACCGACGGGCCCATGCTGTGGGGGCGCCACAAGGCCAGCGGCGTCCGGGCCTTCGCGCGCGAGCACGCGGTGGACCTCGCCCAGTCCTACGGCTACGGCAACGGCTACGAGGACGTCGCCTTCCTGTCCTCCGTCGGCCACCCCACCGCGCTCAACCCGCACCGCGACCTGCGCGCCGCGGCCGCGCGCCTGGGCTGGCCCGCCCTCGACCTCAGCGACCCGGTCGGCGGCTCGCTGCTCGCCGTCGGACGTACGGCTGCCGCGCTCGCCGGCATGAACGCGGGCGTCGGCCTCGGCCTGGCCTACGGGCTCGCGCGCGGCGACCTCCACGAGGGCCGCAACGCCGCGATCCGCCTCGCCACCCACCTGCCGATGGCGATCGCGGGCGTGTCGATGAACGTGCTCCACCAGGAGCGGCTCTGGACCCACCGCCCCGCGATCTTCGTCGCCAACCACCAGAGCGCGCTCGACATCCCGGTCCTCGGCCGGCTGCTCGAGCGGGACTTCACGGTCGTCGCCAAGAAGGAGGCGCGCTGGGACCCGCGGGCCGTGGTCGGGTCGGTCGTCATCGACCCCGCGTACATCGACCGCTCCGACTCGGAGTCCGCCCGCGCGACGCTCGACGGGGTCGTCGACCGGATCCGTTCCGGCACGTCACTGATGATCTTCCCGGAGGGCACCCGCTCGGCGACGCCGGTGCTCGGCCCGTTCCGCAAGGGCGCCTTCCACCTCGCGGCGCAGGCCGGCGTACCCGTCGTGCCGGTCGTGCTGCGCAACACCGGCGAGCTGATGCGACGCAGCTCGCTGGTGCTCAACCCCGGCGTCGTGGACGTGTGCGTGCTGGAGCCCGAGACCGACTGGAGCGTGGACGACATGAGCGAGCGCATCGCCGCGCTGCGCACGAAGTTCGAGGAGACCCTCGCGAGGTGGCCACTATGAGCGACGTCAGCGACGAGGACGTCGAGCGCTGGTCCGGCGCGGCCGGGTGGTCCACCGCGCCCGAGCTGACGTCCATGCAGACGCTGCTGTGGCGTGCCGAGCGCCACCCGGTGCAGTCCTCGACCTCGACCGTCGTGATCGACCTGGACCGGGCGCCCGACTGGGACCGCCTCGTCGCCGCGACCGAGTGGGGCACCCGGCTCGTACGCCGCCTGCGCCAGCGCGTCGTCGAGCCGGTCGTGCCGACCGCCGCACCGACGTGGGCCGACGACCCGACCTTCGACCTCGCCTACCACCTGCGCCGCGAGCAGGTCGCGAGCCGCGACGAGATGCTCGTCCACGCCGCCCAGATCGCGCTGCGACCCTTCGACCGCACCCGCCCGCTGTGGGAGGGCGTGCTCTTCGAGGGGCTCGGTGGAAGAGAGGGGGCCGGCGGAGCGGCGTACGTCCTCAAGATCCACCACGCGCTCGCCGATCCCCTCGGCACGGTGCAGCTGCTGTCGATGCTCCAGTCGGGGCAGCGCGCCCACACGCCGCGCAAGCCGCTGGGCGACGAGGTCGTGGCTCCGGTGGAGCCCGACCCGGTCGACCTCGCCGTCACCGGGTTCCGCGCCGACGTCGCGTCGCTGCCCGCGACCGTGCGGGCGACCGTCCGCCGCGTCGGGCTCGCGGCGACGCGACCGCAGGTCGTGGTGGGTTCGACCCTGCGCTACGGCGCGTCCGTACGCCGGCTGCTCACCCAGGCCGCACCGCCCTCGCCGGAGCTGTCGCCCCGCACCGGGCGCATGTGGTCGTTCCTCACCCTCGACGCGCCCCTCGAATCGCTCCGCACGGTCGCCCGGCTCGGCGGCGGCACCCTCGACGACGCAGCCGTGGCGCTGGTCCTCGGTGGGCTGCGGCGCTACCACGCCCGCCGCGACAGCACGGTCGCCGAGATCCCCGTCGGGGTTCGCGTCTCGCTCGACCGGGCCGACGACCTCGGCAACCGTTTCGCCGGCGCGCTGATCTCGGGGCCCCTCGCCATCGAGGACCCCGTGGACCGGGTCGCCGCGGTCCGGGGCGAGGTGCTGTCGCTGCACACCGAGCGTGCCCTCGAGGTGCTCGACGCCGCTGCACCGCTGCTGAACCGGCTGCCGTCCTTCATCGGAGCGTCCGCCCTCCGCACTGCCGAAGCGCCCGACGCCTTCGTCCTCACGCTGCCCGGGCCGCCGCGCCGGCGCTACATGGCCGGCGCCGAGGTGCAGGGGATGTACGTCCTGGGGCCGCTGCCCGGCGCCGCGCTCACCGTCTGCCTGGTGACCTGCGGCGACACCGCCTGCATCGGCGTCAACGTCGACGCGAGCGCGGTCGCCGACCTGGCCGGGCTCGCCGAGTGCCTGGCGGAGGAAGTGGCTGCCTTCGCCGGCTGAGCGCCGCTCGGTGGTCAGTCGGTCGGGCCGACGTAGCAGAGCATCCGGTAGTCGACCCCGTCCTCGATGTTGACGAAGCCGTGCCGCTCGTAGAACCGGCGGGTGTCGGCGTCGACCTCGTCGACGTTGATGTGCATCTCGGGCGACCCCAGGTCCTGGGCGAGCCGGCGGCACAGGGCGAGGACCTGCGTGCCGATGCCCCCGGAGCGGAGGGCGGGCACGACGTAGAGCTCTTCGAGCTGGGAGACGGGGCCGTCGAACCAGATGGCCGGTCGCAGGCTCACCAGGGCGAACCCCACCGGCCCGCCGTCGTCCTCGGCGAGGACGGCCACGATCTCGGGCAGCGCGAGGATCCGGGTGAACCGCTCGGCCAGCACGTCGGCGTCGTCGGTCTCGGTCTCGAACTCGGTGTTGAAGTCCCAGAGCAGCCGGCCCAGGACGGCTGCGTCCTCGGGGGTGGCGCGGCGGACGGTGCTCACCGGAGGCCCGCCGAGCGGTGGCGTGCGAAGAAGCCGTCGAGGAGGGCGGTGGACTCGTCGGCGAGCACCCCGGCGACCACCTCGGGCCGGTGGTTGAGCCGACGGTCGCGCACGACGTCCCACAGGGAGCCCACGGCGCCCAGCTTGTCGTCGTACGCCCCGAAGACGAGGCGGTCGACCCGGGAGAGCACGACGGCGCCGGCGCACATCGTGCACGGCTCGAGCGTGACGACGAGCGTGCAGCCGGAGAGCCGCCACTCGCCGCGGGCGGCCGCGGCGGCGCGGAGGGCGACGACCTCCGCGTGGCCGGTCGGGTCGTGCTGGGACTCGCGGGTGTTGTGGCCCGTGGCGACGACCGCGCCGGACGCGTCGAGGACCACCGCGCCGACCGGTACGTCGTCCGCCGCCAGCGCAGCCTGCGCCTCGGTCAGGGCCAGGCGCATCGCGTCGTCCCAGGGGCCGGTCGGACTCATCCGGGGTCCCCGCGGCGTTGTTCGGGGGAGCGCAGCGGAGGAGAAGAAGGTCGGGGGGTGGTCATGCTGAGGTGAGGCCGACCGCGTCGTCGAAGAGCTCGCCGAAGCCGAGGCGGCGGGCGATCTCGGAGAGCATCTCGTCAGGGTAGAGATCGACGTCGTCGAGGAGCGCGCCGAGGTCGATGGCGTGGAGGCCGAGGTCGCCGAGCAGGCCGAGGTCGCCGGCCGGCACCTCGACGTCGTCGTCCTCCGGCGGCGGCAGGCCGAGGAAGTCGATCACCGACTGGGCGAGCTCCCACTCGTCGGCGGCGGTGACGTCGGAGAGCAGCGCGCGCGTGCTCGCACCCGCCACGCGGACGAGCACGAAGAAGTCCTCGTCGACGGCGACCATGCCCACCGCGCCCTCGTCGCGTGCGACCTGGCGCAGCGCGTGGCTGAGGGAGTCGACCGAGTCGAAGGCGGGCGAGGCGATCTCCTGCACCTGCCACGCCCCGTCCTCGCGGAACGCAGCCAGCGCGAAGTCGACCTCGCCGGACTGCTCGGACATCCCCACACCTCCCTCGTCCAATCCCTCCTCCAATGTCGCAGAAAGGATGGGGACCGCCAACCCTCTCCGGCGTCTCGATCGGCGAGCTGCTTCCCCACTAGGGTGACCCCCATGCGCCTGCACGTGGTGAACCACCCGCTCGTCTCCCACAAGCTCACCGTCCTGCGCGACCAGGACACCGACTCGCCGACGTTCCGTCGGCTGACCGACGAGCTGGTGACCCTGCTGGCCTACGAGGCGACCCGCGAGGTACGCGTCGACCCGCGGCCGATCACCACGCCCGTCGGCCCGACGACCGGGGTCTACCTCGCCCAACCCAAGCCGATGGTCGTCCCGATCCTGCGCGCCGGGCTCGGCATGCTCGACGGCATGATGCGGCTGCTGCCGACGGCCGAGGTCGGCTTCCTCGGCATGGTCCGCAACGAGGAGACCCTCGAGGCCTCGACCTACGCCGAGCGCCTCCCCGAGGACCTCTCGGGCCGCCAGTGCTACGTGCTCGACCCGATGCTCGCGACCGGCGGCACGCTCGCCGCGGCCATCCGCTTCCTCACCGACCGGGGTGCCGACGACATCACCGCGATCTGCCTGCTGGTCGCGCCGGAGGGCGTCGAGAACCTCGAGAAGGCCCTCGACGGGCTCGAGGTGCCGGTCACCGTCGTGACCGCGGCGCTCGACGAGAAGCTCAACGACAAGGGCTACATCGTTCCCGGGCTCGGCGACGCCGGCGACCGGCTCTACGGCGTCGCGCACTGACGCTCGCGCGTTGAGTCGAGTGCGCTCGCGGTAGTAGTGGCCGCGGCGCTGCGCACTCAACCCACAGGGGGTACGCCGAGCGCCAGCAGGTCCTGCATCACCTCCCAGGGCTCGTGCCGGATCTCCCAGGCCGAGCACTGCACGACCGTCCGCGTGACGTTGGTGAGCTGTCGGTTGCGCCGGCGGTCGAGCGTCGCCTGCTGCGGGTCGTCGTGCACGCCACCGTCCACCTCGAGGACGAGCACGCGACCGTCAGCCAGTCGCCACTCGGCATCGGTGTAGCGCCGCCGTCCGCGGCTGTCGGTCCGCGACCGCTGGGACCTGGGGGGCTGGACGCCGTAGGCGCGGCAGGCCTTGCGCAGGTCGACCTCTGCCATCGAGTGGGCACCGTCGCCGACGTCCGAGAGGAGGTCGCGCAGGTCCCGGGAGCGGCGCAGGGGGGCGAGCCGGTCGACCCATTCGACCAGGGCGTCGGCGGTCGTGAGCCGCTGCTGCACCGTCGCGGTGACGGCTCCCAGTGCCGTACGCAGGTGTGGCTCGTGGGCGGCGAACATCAGCACGGCGGGCTCGAGGCGGCACATGGGCAGTTCACCCGCGCCGACCAGCAACCTGAAGGGTCTCCTCGTCCGGAAGAACCGGTAGCCGGCGAGCGGTTCGAAGCTCATCGGGTTGCTGACGAGGATGGTGATCTCTTCCCGGTCCCATCGGCGGAGCCCGCGGACACCGGCGGCGTTCAGCGCCCCGACCATCGCGCTCGACCCGGCGTGGAGCACCCCGAGCCACAGGGCCTGCTCGGGCGAGAGCGGTCCTGTCGTCGTGCTGACCACCTCCCCGGACCTGGTCGCCCAGCGCCCAACACGTACGTGGTTGCGGATCTCGCCGCGCGACACCCCGAGCTCGCGGAGCTGGCGGTGGCTCAGCAGGCCCGCCTGCACCTCGGCGAGCTGCCTCCACGGTCGATCCCCCATCGCGGCAGTCTGCGGTGGCGCGGACCGTCGCCGCTCGGCTCATCCACAGCCCGGGGTCGAGTGCGCAGTGCTGCGGCGACTACTGCCGCGAGCGCACTCGACCCGCGGGTCGATGTGGTCCACGCCACATGAGACAGCGGTGTGGGCCCGGCCTTTTCGGTACGTTGTGCCCGGCCACACCCCCGCAGGTCAGACCCTAGACATCGAGCGCCCTCCCAGGAGGCAGCAGTGCGCATCGGCATCCCCCGTGAGTCCAGGCCCGGCGAGACGCTGGTCGCCGCGACGGCGAAGACCGCCTCCCAGCTCGCCGCGCTCGGGTACGACGTCGTGGTGGAGCAGGGCGCGGGAGCGGCGGCCGACCAGCCCGACGTCGCCTTCACCGACGCCGGCGTGCTCGTCGCGCCGGCCGACGAGGTGTGGTCGAGCGACGTCGTGGTCAAGGTCAATGCGCCGACGGACGACGAGGTCGGCCGGCTGCGTCCGGGCGCGACGGTCATCAGCCTGATGGCGCCGGCGCGCAGCCCCGAGCTGGTCGAGCGGCTGAGCGCGGCCGGCGTGACCGCGCTGGCGATGGACGCCGTGCCGCGGATCTCGCGGGCCCAGTCGATGGACGTGCTGTCGTCGATGGCCAACGTCGCGGGCTACCGCGCCGTGATCGAGTCGGCCCACGAGTTCGGCCGCCTCTTCACCGGCCAGGTCACCGCTGCGGGCAAGGTGCCCCCGGCCCGCGTCTTCGTCGTCGGGGCCGGCGTCGCCGGGCTGGCCGCCATCGGTGCGGCCGGATCGCTGGGCGCGATCGTGCGCGCCTTCGACGTACGCCCCGAGGTCGCCGAGCAGGTCGAGTCGATGGGCGCGCAGTTCGTCACCGTCGACATGGAGCAGGAGGTCTCCGCCGACGGCTACGCCAAGGAGATGACCGCCGAGCAGGAGGCCGCCACCGCCGCGATGTACGACGAGGAGGCGCGCGCCGCCGACATCGTCATCACCACCGCGCTGATCCCCGGCCGGCCCGCCCCCCTGCTCGTCACCGCGGAGACGGTCGCGGCGATGCGCCCCGGCTCGGTCGTGGTCGACATGGCCGCGGCCAACGGCGGCAACGTCGCCGCCACCGTCAAGGACGAGCGCGTGGTCACCGCCAACGGTGTGACCGTGCTCGGCTACACCGACCTCGCCGGCCGGCTGGCCGCGCAGACCAGCCAGCTCTACGGCACGAACGTCGTCAACCTGCTCAAGCTGCTCACCCCCGAGAAGGACGGGCAGCTCACCCTCGACATGGACGACGTCGTCCAGCGGGGCATCACGGTGACGCGCGACGGCGCAATCATGTGGCCGCCGCCGCCGGTGCAGGTCTCCGCCGCACCGGCCGAGGCGACGCAGGTCCTGCCGGTCGAGAAGGCGCCCCCCACACCACCGGACCCGCGCCGCAGGCTGTACGCCGCCGGGCTGGGCGCCGTGGTCTTCCTCGCGCTCGCGACCCTCGCGCCGCCCAGCTTCCTGCCCAGCCTCACCGTCTTCGTGCTCGCCGTCGTCATCGGCTTCTACGTCATCGGCAACGTGCACCACGCGCTGCACACGCCCCTCATGAGCGTCACCAACGCGATCAGCGGGATCATCGTGGTCGGCGCGATCCTGCAGGCCCCGATCGACAACCTCGCGGTCCAGGTGATCGCAGGGGTGGCCATCCTGCTCGCCAGCATCAACGTCTTCGGTGGCTTCCTCGTCACCCGGCGGATGCTCAACATGTTCCAGAAGGGCTGAGCCAGTGGTCTCGTTCGTCACGGGCGCCTACATCCTCGCGGCGCTCCTGTTCATCCTCGCGCTCGCCGGCCTGAGCAAGCACGAGACGGCCCGCCGCGGCAACGCGTTCGGCATGGCCGGCATGGCACTGGCCGTGGTCGCGACGCTGCTGCTCGTCCTCGACTACCTCACCGACGACCTCATCGTGGACAAGACGCCGATCGTGATCGGGCTCGTCATCATCCTGGTCGCCGGCACGGTGGGCGCGGTGATCGGCATCCGGCTGGCTCGAGGCGTCGAGATGACCGGCATGCCCGAGCTGATCGCGATGATGCACAGCTTCGTCGGCCTCGCTGCCGTGCTCGTCGGCTACAACACGTTCATCGAGGTCGCCTCCGCCCACAGCAGCGTGGGTCTGGAGTCCGACGCGGTGCACAACGCCGAGGTCTTCATCGGCGTCTTCATCGGCGCGGTGACCTTCACCGGCTCGATCGTGGCCAACCTCAAGCTGAGCGCGCGGATGGGGTCCGCGCCCATCGCGCTGCCCGGTCGCCACCTGCTCAACCTGGGCATCCTCGTGGTGTCGGCCGTGCTGATGGTGTGGTTCATGCTCACCGACGGCTGGGTCGGCATGGCGCCGCTGGCGGTCATGACCGTCCTCGCGCTCGTGCTCGGCTTCCACCTCGTCGCCGCGATCGGCGGTGGCGACATGCCCGTCGTCGTGTCGATGCTCAACAGCTACTCCGGCTGGGCGGCGGCCGCCGCGGGCTTCATGCTGGGCAACGACCTGCTGATCATCACCGGCGCGCTCGTCGGCTCGTCGGGTGCGATCCTCAGCTACATCATGTGCAAGGCGATGAACCGTTCGTTCGTGAGCGTCATCGCCGGCGGCTTCGGCTCCGACGGCGCCGTCTCCGGTGAGGCCCGCGACTACGGCGAGCACCGCGAGATCCAGGCCGACGACGTGGCCGACCTGCTCGCCCACGCGTCGTCGGTCGTGATCACCCCCGGCTACGGCATGGCCGTCGCGCAGGCGCAGTACCCCGTCGCGGAGATGACGAAGAAGCTGCGCGAGAAGGGTGTCGACGTCCGCTTCGGCATCCACCCCGTCGCGGGCCGCCTGCCCGGTCACATGAACGTGCTGCTCGCCGAGGCCAAGGTGCCGTACGACATCGTGCTGGAGATGGACGAGGTCAACGACGACTTCCCTGAGACCGACGTCGTCCTCGTGATCGGGGCCAACGACACGGTCAACCCGGCCGCGCTCGAGGAGCCGGGCTCACCGATCGCCGGGATGCCCGTGCTGGAGGTCTGGAACGCCCGCGACGTCATCGTCTTCAAGCGGTCGATGGCCACCGGCTACGCCGGCGTGCAGAACCCGCTGTTCTTCAAGGACAACGCGCAGATGCTCTTCGGCGACGCGAAGGACAAGGTCAACGAGATCGTCGCTGCCCTCGGTTGATCGGCCCCGCCGGCGCCTCGACCAGCGGGGGAGCGGTCAGCCGAGGGTGGTGCCGGCGAGCGTGCCGATGAGGTAGGTGACCCCCATCGCGAGCAGGCCGCCCGACACGTTGCGCACGACGGCAGGCAGGCGCGGGCTGTAGCCGATGCGCGCGCTGGCGAACCCGGTGAGCGCCAGCGCCGCGACGACGCTGAGGACCGTCACGAGCACCCGGACGCTGGCGGGGACGAACGCCACGATGAGGAGCGGCAGCAGCGCGCCGACCGTGAAGGCGAGCATGGACGCCCAGGCGGCGTGCCACGGGTTGGTCAGGTTGTCGGGGTCGATGCCGAACTCGATGTCGGCGTGCGCGCGCAGCGCGTCGTGCTCGGTCAGCTCGCGGGCGACCTTCTCCGCCGTCTCCGGCGACAGGCCCTTCTCGACGTACATCGCGGCGAGCTCGCGCTCCTCGGTCTGGGGCATCTGCCGCAGCTCGGCGGCCTCGAGGCCGAGGATCGACTTCTCGGAGTCGCGCTGGGTGCTCACCGAGACGTACTCGCCCGTTCCCATGCTCAGGGCGCCCGCGGTCAGGGCAGCGATGCCGGCGATCACGATCGCGCCGCTGTCGTCGGTGGCACCGGCCACGCCCATCACGACGCCGGCGGTGGAGA
Source organism: Nocardioides sp. P4_G10 (assembly GCF_056401175.1). NCBI lineage: Bacteria > Bacillati > Actinomycetota > Actinomycetes > Propionibacteriales > Nocardioidaceae > Nocardioides > Nocardioides sp. P4_G10. Next base: position 131,469 of record NZ_JBFUJV010000008.1, read on the forward strand.
CGATGCCGTCGTTGGCGCCGAGCACCGCGGCCCGCAGCCAGTTGAGGCGCGTGCCGACGTTGTCACCCAGCTCCTCGTGGAAGTGCCGGGGATCCTCGTCGGTTCCGATCTCCATGCTCATGCACGTACTCGCTTCGCTCCGTGCGCGCATGAGGCACCCGGGGCACTGTGTCGGATGGCTCGCTCGCTTCGCTCACTCACGTTCCGATCGTCGCTCCCAGTGGTGCCCCGCGCAACGAAGGTGAGGCTTGGCTGCCCGGCGCACGACGTCAGCCGAGCGCGTACGTCCCGACGACCTCGTGGCGCGGTCGGCGGCGGGCGCCCTCGCCGAGGTACGACGCCACGAGCGCGACCTCGTCGACCTGCCAGCGGGGGCCTTCATAGGCGTCGAGGAGCCGGACCCACGACGTGACGTTGGCCGGCCGACCGAGCCGGCCGAGGGTCAGGTGCGGGTGGAACCGCTGTCCGTCGACGCGGGCTCCCGCGCGGGACATCGCGGCGCGGCACGACGCGGCGAACCCGTCGAGGCCCGCCCCGTCGTCGACCTCGAGGCCGGACCACAGGACCCGCGCCGCGTCGGGGTGCGGGAAGGCGCCGCCGCCGGTGATGCGCATCCCGAACGACGCCCGCCGCTCCGCCGCCTGGGCCAGCAGCTCGTCGAGCCCGTCGAGCGCCCGCTCCGGCACCGACTCGGCGAAGGCCAGCGTGACGTGCCACTGCTCCGCGGCGGACCAGCGGAACGACGCGGCCTCGCGTCGCGCCGACAGGAACGTCTCGAGGTCCTCCACGACCTCCTCGGGCGGCACGACCGCCACGAACATCCGCGTCACGTGCCTAGAGCCCCAGGTCGCGGCCGATCAGCATCTTCATGATCTCGTTGGAGCCCGCCCAGATCTTCGTCACGCGGGCGTCGCGCCAGGCGCGGGCCACGCGGTACTCGTTCATGTAGCCGTAGCCACCGTGGACCTGCACGCAGTGGTCGAGCACGTCGTTCTGCACCTGCGAGGTCCACCACTTGGCCTTGGCGGCGTCGACGGGCGTCAGCTCCTTCTTGGTGTGCGCGACGACGCACTGGTCGACGAACGCCTGGGTCACGTCGACGCGGGTGACGAGGTCGGCGAGCAGGAACTGGGTGTTCTGGAACGAGCCGATGGGCTGGCCGAACGCCTGCCGGTCCTTGGCGTACTGGACCGTCTCCTCGAGGATCTGCTTGGCGTGGGCGAGGTTGGTGATCGCCGAGCCGAGGCGCTCCTGCGGGAGGAACCGCATCATCGAGATGAAGCCGGTGTCCAGCGGACCGACGAGGTCGTCGTTGCTGACGCGCACGTCCTCGAAGGACAGCTCGGCGGTGTCGGAGTCGTCCTGGCCGACCTTGTCGAGCACGCGGCCGACGCTGAAGCCGTCCAGCGTGGTGTCGACGGCGAAGAGCGAGATGCCCTTGGCCTTCTTCTCCGGGCTGGTGCGGGCCGCGACGAGCACCATGTCGGCCGAGCCGCCGTTGGTGATGAAGGTCTTGGAGCCGTTGATCACCCAGTCGTCGCCGTCGCGGACGGCGGTGGTCCGGAGGTTGGCGAGGTCGGAGCCGCCGCCGGGCTCGGTCATGCCGATGGCCGTGACGAGCTCGCCGGTCGCGGCGCGCGGCAGCCAGCGGGCCCGCTGCTTGTCGTTGGTGAGGTGGACGAGGTAGGGGACCGTGATGTCGGCGTGGATGCCGACGCAGCTCGGGAGGGTCATGTTGACCTTGGCGARCTCCTCGGTGAGGACGGCGTTGAACCGGTAGTCGCCGGCCTCGGAGCCGCCGTGCTCCTCCGGAATCTCGAGGCCGAGGAAGCCCTGCTTGCCGGCGGCGAGCCAGAAGTCGCGGTCGAGCCCGTGGTTGGCGGCGTACGTCTCGAGGTGGGGGGTGACCTCGCGGTCCAGGAACTGCTTGACCGAGGCGCGGAAGGCCTCGTGGTCCTCGTCGTAGATCTCACGCTTCATGCGGCTATGTTACCCGCGAGTCACCTAGCCGTGCCCATCACCCGGAAGCAGGTCCGCACGGACCGGATTCGGCGTAGCCTCGCGGTCGTCGGGCTCGGGACGGCGGGGGGAGCGGTGATGGACGACGACGGGCTGTGGGTACGCCCGCGGGCACGCGCGTGGGGCAACGAGGCCCAGCGCGCGGTCCTGCACGCCATCGCCGAGGACCTCGCGAAGCGCACCCACCACAAGGTGGTGGCGATCGAGGCGCTGCGCTCCGACGGCTACCTGGAGTTCGTGGCGATCGCCGGCGACGACGCCGCCCGCGACAAGATGCTCGGCCAGGCCTCACCCCTCGCCCTCGACCACATCCGCAAGCTGGGCGTGGAGCTGGCCGGCTGGAGGCACATCCCGAGCGAGCGGCTCGACGACGAGACCCGCGCCTGGCTCGACGAGTACGGCCACCGGCCCGATGTGCCGGCCTCCGGCCTCCCCAACGGCTGGGACCCCGACGACCAGATGGTGCGCCTGCTGGAGAACGAGGACGGCGAGCTGCGCGGGCTGCTCTACCTCGACGAACCGTTGACCGGGCTGCGTCCCACGCCGGAGGGCGCGGCGGCGATCAACGCCGAGGCCGGGGTGCTGTTCGAGGCGGTGATCAGCATCGTCGAGCGCGAGCTCTACGGCGAGCAGGTGCGGATGGTCACCCAGGCGCGGCGCGCCATCGAGAGCGTACGACCGGGGCTGGGCGTGGAGGACCTGTCGAGGGAGTTGTCGCGGGCCATGGTCGAGGCGATGGACGTCGCGACCGTAGACGTGATCGCGGCGGGGTCGGAGGTGCCGGGCATCGAGGAGGAACGGCGCCACGTGACGGAGCTGATGCGCGGGCAATGGGCACGGCGCGGGCACGTCGTCGTCGAGCGGCAGCAGACGTGGAGCATGAAGGAGGAGTCCATCGAGACCCCGCCGTCGCTCACGCGCCTGCTCGACACGTACGGCCTCGGGTCGGGGCTGCTGGTGCCCATCGGCGCCGGCGAGGAGTACCTCGGCACGCTGTCGATGGGCCGGACGGCCGACGCACCGCGCTGGAACGCCTCCGAGATCAACGCCGCCACGACCGTCGCCTCCGACCTGGGCCGGCTGCTGCTGGAGGCGCGGCTGATGGAGCGCCAGCGCGCGCTCAACATCGAGCTCCGCGACGTCAACGACTACCGCCGCGACATGGTCCTGACCCTCGCGCACGAGCTGCGCAACCCCGTCAGCGTGCTGTTCTCCCACCTCGAGCTGCTGGGCCTCGAGACGCACTCCGAGGAGTCGAGCCACTCGCTCGAGGCGCTCGACCGGGCGGCGCGGCGCATCGAGGACATGGTGGCGGACCTGATGACCCTGGCCTCGGTCAGCGATCCCGACCGGGGCGCACCGATGGGCGAGGTCGACCTCTCCGACCTGGTGCGGGAGACGAGCGACTTCCTCGCACCCATGGGGGCGAGGGCCGGCGTGGAGATGCAGACCGTCGTGGCCGACGACCTCGTGGTGACGGGCGAGTCGGCGGGGCTGCAGCGGATGGTCTCCAACCTGCTGTCCAACGGGGTGAAGTACACCCCCGAGGCAGGACGGGTCGCGATGGACGTCTCGCGCCGGACGGCGGACGGGGTCGACGGCGTGCTGATCACCTGCACTGACACCGGCATCGGCATCTCCGCCGCCGAGGTCGACAAGGTGTTCACCCCCTTCTTCCGCTCGAGCAGCGCCGAGGCGCGCAAGCGCCCGGGCACCGGCCTCGGGCTCGCGATCATCGAGCGTGTCGTGACCGGCCACGACGGGACGGTCGAGGTCGCGTCGGTGCTCGGTGAGGGGACGACGTTCACCGTGTGGTTGCCGGTCCGCGGCCCCCGCGCGGCGCACTGACGCGGCGCCGACCCGGCACCAGCTCGTCCACGGCGCAGGCCACAACCTGCGCAAAACGGTCCGGTGCCCACCACGGCCCGCCTACGATCCACGTGGCGGGTGGGAGGGCGAGACGCCATGGAACAGGTGCGGACAGGGGAGCGCAGGACGCGCGACCTCAGCTGGGGCGACGCGCGTGCGCGCGCGCTCATGCACGCCCTGGCCGGCGAAGCCGCCACCCGCACGGGGTTCCGCGTGTGCGCGATCGAGGTGGTGCGGCCCAAGGGTCTGCTCGAGTTCGTCGCGATCCACGGCGACCCGGTCAGCGCCGAGGATCGCCTCGGCACGGCGTCGCGCCTGTCCGACATGCAGCTCGTCTTCGCCCAGGGCGAGGAGCACGGCCACTTCCTCTGGATCCCCTTCGAGAACCTCTCCGAGGAGATCCGCGAACGCATCGACGGCGTCATCGTCGTCCCCGACATCACGGCCGCCGGCGAGCAGGGCGACTGGCACCCCATGGACATGCTCGTCGCCCCGATCGACGACGAGCGCGGCGACCTGCGCGCGCTGCTCTACCTCGACGTCCCGAGCGACCTCTCGCGGCCCGACGACGCGCGGCTCCTCGACATCAGCCACGAGCTCGCCACGACCCTGCGCTCGATCCTCACGGTCGTCGAGCGCGAGGAGTACGCCGACCACATGCGGGTCATCCGGGCCACCCGCCGGCTCGCCCGGTCCAACCCCGCCCGCCACGACGTCAACCACCTCCTGCGCGAGGCCCGCTCGACCCTGCTCGCGGCGCTGTACGTCGACGAGCTGGAGATCCGGGTCTTCATCGACCAGGACACCGGCACCCCCGACAGCCTGGGCCTCAAGATGGCGCCCGAGGTGCGGCGAGCCCTCGACGAGGCCGCGGCGCGTGCGTGGACCCACCAGCGGGTGCTCATCATCGAGCCCGGGCACGTCTGGGGCGACCTCGAGCTCGCGTCGTACGCCGACTGGTTCACGACCGCGCTCGACAAGGCCGGCTTCGAGGCTGTCGTCGTCGCTCCCGTCGGTGTGGACGACAAGGTGCTCGGCATGCTGATGTGCGCGCGGCGCACGGGGTCGCGCCGCTGGACCGACGGCGAGGGCGTCGCCGCGCTCGAGCTCGGCCACGACCTCGGTCGCGCCATCGCCAACGCGCAGGCCACCCAGCGCGAGCGCCACCTGCTCGAGGAGCTCCGCGAGCTGGAGGTGGCGCGGCACTGGTTCCTCCGCGAGCTGACCCACGAGATCAACAACCCGATGACGGTCATCGCCGCGAACGCCGAGTTCCTGGCCTCGAGCGAGACCATCGACGAGCGTGACCAGCGGCGTGCCCAGGCCATCGTGCGGGCCAGCGAGCGGCTGGGCGACCTGCTCCAGGGGCTGTCGATGCTGTCGCAGGTGAGCGACCCGCAGCACCCACCCGCCATGCAGCAGGTCGACCTGGTCCCGGTCGTCGAGGAGACGCTCGCGGCGATGACCGCGGTCGCCGAGCGCTCCGGCATCACGCTGCACCTCGTCGGGGACCTCGGCGAGGCTGTCGTCCTGGGCGACCCGCGCGAGATCGCCAGCGCCGTGTCGAACCTCGTCGACAACGCGGTGAAGTACTCCGACGCGGGCCACGAGGTGTGGATCGGCGTCGAGCGCCGGCCCGACGGCGGGCTGTCCTTCGTCTGCAACGACGAGGGGCTCGGCATCTCCGAGGCCGACCAGGCCAACCTCTTCGCACCGCTGTTCCGCTCGACCAACGAGGCGGCGCTGATGCGGCCCGGCACGGGCCTCGGCCTCGGCATCGTGCGAGAGATCATGCAGCGCCACGGCGGCAGCATCGAGGTCGAGTCGACGCTCGGTCGCGGCACCCGCGTCCGGCTGAACTTCCGGCCGCTCGTGCCTCGGGCCGGCTCAGGGTCCTGACGGTGTCAGGGGCGCGGGACGTCCTTGGGGGCGGGTAGTCAGGCGAGCAGCTCGTCGACCCAGGCGGGCACGAGGCGGGTGGCCGGACCCTGACGGGACTCGGCGAAGTCGGTGGCGCCGGCGCTGGGCTCGAGGTTGAGCTCGAGGGTGGCGCCGCGAGCCCAGTGGACGAACGCCGCTGCCGGGTAGACGACGCCCGACGTGCCGATCGAGACGAAGAGGTCGCACTCCTCCAGCGCCTGCTCGACGAGGTCCATGCCGTAGGGGATCTCGCCGAACCACACGATGTCGGGACGCAGGTCGGCCACGCCGCACGCGGGACAGGCGGGTCCGTCCGCCAGCGCGTCGTACCACTCGTGGCGCTCGCCGCAGCGCGTGCACCAGGCCGACTGCAGCCGCCCGTGGATGTGGTGCACCCGTCGGGAGCCGGCCCGCTCGTGGAGGTCGTCGACGTTCTGGGTCACGACGAGAAGGTCGTCGCCGAGGGCGTCCTCGAGGCGTACGAGCGCGTGGTGCGCCGCGTTGGGCTCGACCTGCGACAGCGCCGCCCGCCGGGCGTCGTAGAACCGCTGGACGAGCCCGGGGTCGTCGGCGTACGCCTCCGGGGTGGCGACCTGCATCGGGTCGTGGCCCTCCCAGAGGCCGCCCGAGTCGCGGAACGTGGTGAGCCCGCTCTCGGCGGAGATCCCGGCACCGGTCAGGACGACGATCCGCATGCCCCAGTCCTACCCCAGTCCAGCCAGCCTCCACCCGAAGGGGTGCGCGTCGGTGGAGGTGGCGTGCCCACTCCGGTAGACAGGCGGCCATGACTGACGTGGGAGGGACGTCGGACGCTGTTGCGTTCGTCGGTGAATGGGATGGTCCGGTCGTGGCGACCGCGGTGCACGCAGGGCATGAGCTGCGGCCCGAGATCGCCGAGGCGATGGTGCTCGACGAGGCCGAGCGCTTCCGTGAGGAGGACCCGTTCACCGACCGGCTCGCCGCGGTCGTCCCCGACCACGTGGTGACCAGGCGCTCCCGCTTCGAGGCCGACCTCAACCGGCCCCGTCGCGAGGCGATCTACCGCAAGCCCGACGACTGCTGGGGGCTCGAGGTGTGGCGCGACGGCGAGCTCTCCGACGAGCTCTACGAGGGCAGCCTGGCGACGTACGACGCCTTCTTCGACGCCCTCGCCCCGCGGCTCGACGCCCTGGCCGAGCGCGGCCCGTTCGTGCTGCTCGACGTGCACTCCTACAACCACCGGCGCGACGGCGCCGACGAGCCGCCGGCCCCCGCCTCGGAGAACCCGGAGGTCAACGTCGGCACGGGCAGCCTCGACACCGACCTGTTCGGCCCGCTCGTGGAGCGCTTCACGGGGGACCTCCGCGACGCCTCGCTGGGCTGCGGCCCGCTCGACGCACGGGAGAACGTCGTCTTCGAGGGCCGCGGACTCGCCTGGTGGGTGCACGACCGCTACCCGCGGGTGGGCTGCGTGCTGGCACTGGAGTTCAAGAAGACCTTCATGGACGAGTGGACCGGCGAGCTGCACGCCGACCGGTTCCGCTGTGCCCAGGAAGGCCTCGCCGCCGCACTGCCCGGCCTGCACATCGAGCTCGAGAAGCTGCGGTGACCGACGGCGGCCCAGCGGAGCCGGGTACGGAGCTCAGCGCCACCGACCTGGCCGTGGACCACCGTCTGTCCCTGCTGGCGCAGAGCTTCCGCTTCCTGCTCGACATCACGCCGGTCGACGCCGACGACCTGCGCGAGGACTTCCTGGAGGGTCGCGAGCCCGACCCCCCGTTCACCTACCGCGAGCTCGAGACCGATCCCACCGTCGTACGCGCCGAGCTGGACGACATCGACCTCACGACGGTCGAGGACCCCGTCCTCGGCCAGCTGCTGCGCGCCAAGCACCGCGAGATGGAGCTCCAGCTCGACATGCTGGAGGCGCGCGACACCGAGGACTTCCTGCCGCTGAGCGTCGAGCTCTACGGCGGGGTGTCGCCCGCGCTGCGCAAGCAGGCCGAGGCGCTGCTGTCCGGGATCACCCGCACCGAGCCGACCGACGAGCCGCTCGACGCCGAGGCGTTCCTCGAGCTGGCCGAGGCCGAGATCGCGCGCTACCGCGACGAGGACCCAGACCTCGACATGCACGCCGAGATCCGCTCCGACGTCAACGGCGTCATGGTCTCGGGCGACGTGCTGCTGATCGGCCCGGAGACCAAGGTCCAGCAGGCGCGCGCCCAGGCGCTGCTCCACCACGAGGTGGGCACCCACCTCGTCACCCAGGCCAACGGCAGCCACCAGCCCATCAAGGTCCTCGGCGTCGGGCTCGCGGGCTACGACGAGACGCAGGAAGGCCTCGCCGTCCTCGCCGAGATCGCCTGCGGCGGGCTGACCGCCTTCCGCCTCCGCCAGCTCGCCAGCCGGGTCGTCACCGTGCACCGCCTCGTCGCCGGGGCGACGTTCGCCGAGGCCCACGAGGCGCTGGTCGCCGACGACTTCCCGAGCGGCAGCGCGTGGACCACCGTGATGCGGGTCTACCGGTCCGGTGGGATGACCAAGGACGCGATCTACCTGCGCGGGCTCGTCGAGCTGCTCGAGCACCTCGGCGCGGGCGGCTCGCTCGACCAGCTCTGGCTCGGCAAGTTCTCGCTGCGCGACCTGCCGCTGATCGGCGACCTCGAGTCCCGCGGCCTGCTGCGACCGCCTCGCGTCCTGCCCCGATACCTGCACGACCCGGCCGCGCACGACAACCTCGCCCGCGCGGCCGGCACCGAAGATCTCAGCACACTCCTGGAGGGACACGCATGAAGATCGGATTCGTCGTCAACGACATCGAGACGGAGAAGGCGGAGTACACCACCAACCGCCTCGCCCTGGCCGCCAAGGAGATGGGGCACGAGGCCTGGTACATGGGCATCGGTGACTTCGCCTACGAGCCCGACGGCTCGCTGAGCACCAAGGCCCGCGCCGGCCACGCGAAGTCCTACCGCTCCCTCGAGCGGCACATGGCGGACGTCCAGAAGCCCGACGTCGAGGAGCTCCTCGGCCTGGACGAGTTCGACGTGGTGATGCTGCGCAACGACCCCGCCGACGACGCCGAGACCGACCCGTGGCGCAACAACGCCGGCGTCGCCTTCGGCCAGCTGATCGCCTCCAGCGGCGTGCTCGTGGTCAACGACCCGACCAGCCTCGCCAACGCGCTGTCGAAGGCCTACTTCCAGCACTTCCCCGAGATCGTCCGCCCCCGCACGCTCATCTCGCGCGACGAGGCCATGATCGAGGAGTTCATCACCGACCTCGGCGGCAAGGCGGTGCTCAAGCCGCTCCAGGGATCGGGCGGCGCGGGCGTCTTCCTGGTCGACCGCAAGGAGGCGCCGAACCTCAAGCAGATCATCGAGGCCATCTCGCGCGACGGCTACGTCGTTGCCCAGGAGTACCTCCCCGAGGCGGCCAAGGGTGACGTCCGGATGTTCGTGATGAACGGCCAGCCGCTGGTCGTCGACGGCGAGTACGCCGCCTTCCGGCGCACGCCGTCCACGAAGGACATCCGCTCCAACATGTCCGCCGGCGGCAAGGCCGAGAAGGTCAAGGTCACCGACGACATGCTGCGGATGGTCGAGGTCGTCCGCCCCAAGCTGGTCGCCGACGGGATGTTCCTCGTGGGCCTCGACATCGTCGGCGACAAGCTGATGGAGATCAACGTCTTCAGCCCCGGCGGCCTCGGCAGCGCCCACAGCCTCTACGAGGTCAACTTCGCGCCCGCGATCATCGGCGAGCTCGAGCGCAAGGTGAACATCCGCAGGCACTACCCGGAGATCGACAACCACACCCTCGCCACCAGCTGAGCCCCCTGGGGCGACGCTCGCTCGTACGAGGTGCGAGCGAACGTCGACCGAGGGGCACAGCGACGTGGGTCACGACGACAACGCAGGGTGCGCCTCGAAGGTGGCCCACACCGTCTTCGAGCGGACCTCGGTGGTGACCCCCCAGTCGCGGCTGAGGACGTTCACGATGACGAGTCCGCGACCACCGACCTGCAGCGACTGGTGAGGGGCACTGTCCGCGATCCAGGCCGCGTCGTCACTGACGGTCACGCGGATCGTGTCGCCCTCTCGTGACAGCGTCACGACGAAGGGGGTCTGCCCGTGGACCAGTGCGTTGGTCGCGAGCTCGCTGACCACGAGACGAATCGGATCGACGAGGTACGTCAGCCGGTGGTCGACGAGATGACGGCTGACGAACGCCCGAGCCCCGGCCGCACTGATCGGTGTGGCTTCGAGGGTGGTGCCGTGTGACCAGTTCCCTTCCGTGCCAGGCATGCACGCTCCCGGGTGAGACGACGTCGGTTGTCCCGGGACAGGGCATGGTCTGGGGTTGTCGCCGATGGCACGCCCGACATTACGCCTGCCCGATCGCGAGCGGAAGCAGCCCGCCCGCGGCCCCAGCTCGACATCCGGCGGCTTCCCGCCGGAGTACGGTTGGTGGTGACTGACCGGCGAGGTGACCTCCATCCGGAGGCGTGCGCCGGTCGAGAGGCGGACGTCATGGTGACGTCGAACGGTCCCGTCCCCGTCCGGCGTCAGGCCGGCTCCGCGATCGGCCCGTGATCATGACCGACATCGTGCTCCGTGTCCGGCTCGTGGGTGGTGGCAGCATGGACGTCACCTACGACGATCCCGGGGCCGGGAGCGAGGACGAGGTGATCACCCACGTCGTCACCACGCTGGCGGACGATGCAGGCGTCCTCCGCTGCAGCCACGGCGATCGGCTGGTGGTGTTGTACGCGCGAGGTGTCTGCGCGGTGGAGGTGGCGCCACGAGGGGCCGTGCTGTGAGCGATGGCGGGCCGAGCGCGACGGTTCGCCGGGATACAGTGCCCGCCGAGGACCAACGCGAACGGGGCCGGCCCGGCATCGATCGCTGGTCGAGAGGCGGACGCCATGACCGCGCCGCAGATCGTCTCCGCTCCCGAGACCCGTCGCCCGTTGCGCCTGAAGCTGGGTAGCGCTCCCGGCCAGGACCGGCTGGACGGCGCGTGGTGGCCCTACAGTCGCGACCTCGAGTCCGAGATGTCAGACCTCGTCCAGCAGTTCCCGCCCGCCCACGGGCCTATCAGCCGGGCGGTGTACTCGCTCCGCGACTGGGACACAGCGCCTCGCGAGCTCGTGGCCGGGCAGCGAGTGATCACGGTCGATGCGTTTCCGAGCGACGACACCCACGTGCTGATCGTCCAGCTCGGCGACGGCAGACGGCTGACCCTGCTCGTGGTGCCGCCGGACTTCACGCCGGGTCAGGGCGAGGAAGCACTGCTGGCCGGCAGCACAGCGGGAAACCGACACACAGCAGGCGAGCTCCTCCACGAGGTCACCGATCAGCACGACGCCGACCCCGCCGACCGCTGGTAGCCGGCCGAGGACGGTGCCCGGGTCCCACGCGGCGGCTTGGAAGTCCTGGGACTTCATGAACTGCTTCTTCGAGCTGACCGCGGTCTGCCTGACGAGGGTCCGGGTGGAGCAGCCTGTCACCCATCGCGGGTGATCGCAGGGCACCAAGGGTGGACAAGGCTTGTCTGGGTGAGCGAGCGCAGGCACTGGTTCTCCTACTTCCGCCCATACGGCCCCTGTGAGGGCTGCTTCGACCGCAGCTGGAAGCTCGGCGACCTCACCCGGGCATGAGGGGCGCTCACACGATGGACCCAGTTCGCAGGCACCCGCGAGCGTGCGCTCCTCAGGTCGTCCGGTGACGGAGGTGGACCGTCGTCGTGGCCGACCGGTGTGGCTCGCGCCCTCCTTCGGCCGCTACCGCCGATCCTGGCTGTCCGGTGACCTGCTGGCGGGTGTGACGGTCTGGGCCGTGCTCGTGCCGGAGTCCCTCGCGTACGCCACGATCGCCGGGGTCTCGCCGGTCGTGGGTCTCTACGCGGCTGTGCCGTCCCTGATCCTGTATCCGCTGCTGGGGTCGTCCCGCCACCTGGTGGTCGCCACCATGTCTGGCACAGCGGCCCTCTCGGCGAGCGTCGTCGCCGGGGTGGCGCAGCAAGGTGACGCCGCATTCGCGTCCACGACAGCTGCGCTGGCGCTCGTCATGGGTGTGCTCTGCGCACTGGCCGGGGTGTTGAGGCTGGGCTTCATCGCCTCGTTCATCTCCGAGCCGGTGCTCAAGGGCTTCATCATCGGCCTGGCCCTCACAATCATCATCGGCCAGGTGCCGGCCCTGCTGGGCGTCGACAAGCCGGCAGGGAGCTTCTTCGAGAAGCTGTGGGGCATCCTCGGCGAGCTCGCCGCGATCGACTGGCTCACCACCGCGGTCGGCGTGCTGTCGCTGGCGGTGATCCTGGTCCTCAAGCGCTACCTGCCGCTTGTCCCGGCGTCACTGGTGGTGGTGCTGGCCGGCATCGCAGCAGTGGCGGTGCTCGGCCTCGACGAGGAGGGTCTGGACATCGTCGGACCGATCGACGCCGGGCTGCCGAGCCTGGCCCTCCCCGCAATCGGGCTGGACCACTACCTCGCCCTGGTCGGTCCGGCGGTCGGCGTGATGCTGATCGGGTTCGCGGAAGGGCTCGGTGCTGCGAAGACCTACGCGGCCAAGGAGGGGTACGACGTCGACCCCAATGCCGAGCTGCTCGGGATGGGTGCCGCCAACGTCGGGTCCGGGATGTTCGGCGGGATGGTCGTCAACGGCAGCCTGTCCAAGACGGCGGTCAACGGCGGAGCCGGCGCGCGGTCGCAGGTCTCAGGTCTGGCTGTCGCGGCGCTGACCGTGCTCACCCTGCTGTTCCTGACCGGGCTCTTCGAGGACCTGCCCGAAGCCGTGCTGGCAGCGGTGGTGATCGCCGCTGTCGTCGAGCTGGTGGACATCGCCTCGCTCCGGCGCTTGTACCGGGTGTGGACCGGCCCCCTGGGGCGGATCTACCGTCACGCGACCAGGGTCGACTTCATCGCCGCCCTGGCCGCCCTGCTGGGGGTGCTGGTGTTCGACACCCTGCCGGGGCTCTTCATCGGCATCGGCGTGTCCGTGCTGACGCTGCTCTACCGCTCCTCGCGTCCCCACGTGGCCCGCCTCGTGCGACGCCCGGACAGCGATGCTCTTTGGGTCGACCACGACCGTGCCCCGGACGTCCCGCCCGCCAACGACGTCGTTGTCCTGCGTGTGGAGTCCGGACTGTTCTTCGCCAACGCCGACCACGTGCGTGACAGCGTGCTCGACGCCATCACCCCCGACACCATCGCCGTCGTCCTGGATGCGGAGACCATCCCCAGCATCGACGTCACCGGCGCGGGCATGCTCATCGCGCTCCGAGCCCGATTGTCCGAGCGCGGCATCCAGCTGCTCGTCGCGAAGTCGATCGGCCAGGTGCGAGACGTCGTCACCACCGCCGAACCGGGAGCCGACGTCCCCGGCCGGTACGACACCGTCGACGCGGCCGTGGCCGCCGCGCGCACCCACGCGGCCCACCAGACAGAACAATCACCAGGCTCGACCGCCGACCGTCAGGACGACCGCTGATCCCATTCTCGAGGTCGCGCACCTCGACCAGACTTCCCCGCCGCACGCGGCGTCCACCCCAAGGAGAAGCCGGCGCTGCGATGTCGCGGCGAGCGGCGTACATCTTCGTCGCCGACCTGCCACACGGCCCCGCCGGTCAGATCGGCGCCGGTCTCGGAATGGCCACCTCCAACGGCACGATCTCTCTCAAGGCGCCTACCGTCGACGTCACCCACACCGGACAGGAAGCCGTCATCGACGGTGTCCGCGTCGTGTTCCAGGTGACTCCCGGCACCGAGGCACCGGCCGAGATGAACTTCTACTTTCCACAGCAACGGGCGTTGTGCATGGCCGAGAACGCCACCCACACGCTGCATCAGATCCTCACGTTGCGGGGAGCCGAGGTGCGCGATGCCCGCGCATGGTCCCGCTATCTGGGAGAGGCCGTTCGCCTCTTCGGTGCGGACACCGACGTGGTCTTCGCCTCTCACCACTGGCCCACCTGGGGCACCGACAAGATCACGACCTTCCTCACCCAACAGCGCGACGTCTACGCCTACCTGCATGACCAGACCCTGCGCCGGATGAACCAGGGCCAGACCGGCACGGAGATCGCGGAGGAGTTCGTCCTGCCACCGGCGTTGGAGAGTGCGTGGAGCATCCGGGGCTACTACGGCTCGTTCAGCCACAACATCAAGGCTGTCTACCAGCGCTATCTCGGCTGGTACGACGGCAACCCGGCGCACCTGTGGGCGTACCCGCCCGAGGACGAAGCACGCCGCTACGTCGACTTCATGGGCGGGGCCGAGCAGCTGCTGGCGAAGGCACGCGATTGCCTCGACCGGGGCGACCTGCGATGGACCGCTACCGTGACGAGCCACGCGGTGTTTGCCGATCCCGACAACACCGACGCCCGCGAGCTGCTGGCCGAGGCGCTGGAACGCCTCGGACACGGTGCCGAGAACGGCTTGTGGCGCAACATCTACCTGCGCGGCGCCGAGGAGCTGCGTGGCCCGATCGCGCCACCGCCACCGGAGCTCACGTCACCCGAGGTGCTCGGCGCCCTCACGATCGAGCAGCTCTTCGACTCGCTCGCCGTGCGGATCGACGGGCTACGGGCTGCTTCGACGACGGCCTGCATCGACTGGGTCTTCACCGACCTGGACCGCACCTACCGCACCGAGCTCTCGAACGGAGCACTCATCCACGACGCCGGACACGGCTCGAGTGAACCGGGACTGACGGTGACGCTCGCCAAGCCGCACCTTCTGGAGGTCATCGGGACCGGGAGGCTCGACGCCGTCGACTCGGAGGGAGACATCACCTTGGTGTCCACCATCCTGGGGCTGGTCGACCGGGTCGACCACCAGTTCCCGATCGTCACCCCGTAGGCGGCGGGGTCCAGTCCTCCGTCGCGGGTCCCCTGCAAGGCCCGGCTACGCCGGAGCGTCAGGCAGACCGGCCGCTTGCACGGCTCCGAACGGCCGTCGAACGACCGGGGTCTGGCCAGACCCCGATCCTGCGGGAAGTCTCCGCAGACGCGTGTGATCAGTAGTACCAGGGGTACGGCGACCAGTCGGGCTCGCGCTTCTCGAGGAACTGGTCGCGTCCCTCCTGCGCCTCGTCGGTCATGTAGGCCAGCCGGGTGGTCTCGCCGGCGAAGAGCTGCTGGCCGACGAGCCCGTCGTCGAGCAGGTTGAAGGAGTACTTGAGCATCCGCTGGGCCGTGGGGGACTTGCCGTTGATCCTGCGGCCCCAGTCGAGGGCGACCTTCTCGAGCTCGGCGTGCTGGACGACGCGGTTGACCGCACCCATCCGGTGCATCTCCTCGGCGTCGTACTCGTCGGCGAGGAAGAAGATCTCGCGCGCGAACTTCTGCCCGACCTGCCGGGCGAGGTAGGCCGAGCCGTAGCCGCCGTCGAAGGAGCCGACGTCGGCGTCCGTCTGCTTGAAGCGGGCGTGCTCGCGGCTCGCGAGCGTCAGGTCGGCGACGACGTGGAGGCTGTGCCCGCCGCCGGCCGCCCAGCCCGGGACGACGCAGATGACGACCTTCGGCATGAAGCGGATGACCCGCTGGCACTCGAGGATGTGCAGGCGGGCGAGCCTCGCCTTGTCGATCGGGCTCGGCTCCTCGGCACCGGTGTCGCCGGCGCCCGCGGACACGTCCTCGTACTGGTAGCCGGCGCGGCCGCGGATCCGCTGGTCGCCGCCGGAGCAGAAGGACCACTTGCCGTTCTTCGGGCTCGGTCCGTTGCCGGTGAGGATCACGCAGCCCACGTCGGCCGACATGCGCGCGTGCTCGAGCGTGCTGAGCAGCTCGTCGACGGTGTGCGGGCGGAACGCGTTGAGCACGTCGGGTCGGTCGAAGGCGATCCGGACCGTGCCGTGCTCGCGGGCACGGTGGTAGGTCAGGTCGGTGAGGTCCTCGAAGCCTGGCACGACGTCCCACGCCTCGGGGTCGAAGATCTCGCTGACGCCCTCGATCGCACTCATGCACCGCACCGTATCCAGCGGCGACTGGAAGAACGCCACGGGCCGTGGTGTTGTGGCAGACATGGCACTGACTGGAACCTATGTCCCGAGCAAGGCCGAGTGGGTACGCAAGCAGGTGGAGCAGTACGAGGCCAGCGGCGGCGAGAAGGCCAACACGCTGCCCGGCACGAAGTACCCGATCGTCGTGGTCACGTCCGTCGGCGCGAAGTCGGGCAACCTCCGCAAGAACCCGGTGATGCGCGTCGAGCGCGACGGCGCCTACCTCGCGGTCGCCTCCAAGGGCGGCGCGCCGGAGAACCCGGAGTGGTACTACAACTTCGTCGCCCATCCCGAGGTCGAGCTGCAGGACGGCGCCGAGCCGCACCTCTACAAGGCCCGGATCCTGGACGGCGACGAGCGCGCCGACTGGTGGGAGCACGCCGTCGCCACGTGGCCGACGTACGCCTCCTACCAGGAGAAGACCGACCGGGAGATCCCGCTCTTCCTCCTCGAACGCGCCTGAGGGCCGTCACCGGGCGGCACCTACGCTGGTGCCCTCGGGACGAAGGGGACGGCATGACCAGCGGGGCAGCTCACGGCACGATCAGGGTCTACCTGCTCGACGACCACGTCGTCGTACGACGCGGACTCCGTGCCGTGCTCGAGGTCGAGGACGACCTCGAGATCGTGGGGGAGTCGGGCACGGTCGCGGAGGCCGTGCCGGAGATCCTCGAGCTGGTGCCCGACGTCGCGGTGCTCGATGGTCGGCTGCCCGACGGCACCGGGATCGAGGTGTGCCGACAGGTCCGGTCGGCGGATCCGCGGATCCGGGCCCTCATCCTGGCCGGCGAGGAGGACGCCGACGCGCAGGTCGACGCCGTCCTGGCCGGCGCCGGCGGCTACGTGCTCAAGGACGTGGACACGCCCGAGCTCGTCGACGGGATCCGGGCGGTCCGTCTGGGTCGGTCCCTCATCGACCCGACCGTCGCGATGCGGGCCGTCGAGCGGATGCGCGACGACGACGGGCCCCACGGGCTGTCCCGGCTGACCGACGGCGAGACCCGGATCCTCGACCTCATCGCGGAGGGACTGACCAACCGTCAGATCGGTGAGCGCCTGCACCTGGCCGAGAAGACCGTGAAGAACCAGGTCACGCGGCTGCTCGCCAAGCTCGGTGTGCAGCGACRCACGCAGGCGGCGGTGATGGCCTCGAAGCGCCACCGGGGCGGGCCGTCGGGCCGACGCCGTTGACGAAGGGGCTCAGGCGTCCTTGGCCCGGTCGCGGATCGCCGTGAGCAGCGAGTCGACCGCGTTGGCCGGCGGTGACGCCGCCTCCTGGTTGGACTGCGCCAGCTGGGCCAGGAGCTCGGCGCGGTGGACGGCGACCGACCTGGGCGCGTCGATGCCGATGCGCACGACGTCGCCGCGCACCTCGAGGACCGAGACGGTGACGTCGTCGCCGATGACGACGCTCTCACCCGCACGACGACTCACGACCAGCATGCCGTCACGCTACCCGAGGCGCGGGCGGGCGCATCACGCGATCAGGGGTGTGGCGACCGACAGGCCCGGGTCGTCGAGCACGACCTGCACGGCACGACGGGTGGCCACGTCGAGCACGACGGGTGCGGCCAGGTTGGCCGTGGTGCTGGCGAGGGAGTCGCCGGCGGTCAGGACGCACAGCACGACGAGGTCGTCCGCCGACCTCGAGCCGAGGTCGGTGAGCACCGCCTCGTCCACCTCGGGGGAGTAGTCGGGGAAGAACGGCTCGGGCGGTACGACGAGGAAGCGCAGACCGGGGTCGTCGAGCGAGGTGAGGCTGCACAGCACACCGTCGTCGTCGACCTGCACGAGGGCGAAGCGCTCGCGGCCGGGGAAGCCCGGCAAGGGCTGGGCGAGCTCGATCACCGGGATCTCGGGGGCACCGGTCGGCATCGTGGTCTCCATCGTGGCGATCATCGCAGAAAGTCCACCAGGCTCGGCTGCAGGACGCGGGCGGTGGCAGCGAGGGCCGCCTGGTAGGCGACCTCCTGCATCTTGAGGTCGACCATGGTGCGGGGCAGGTCGGCGTTCTCGATCTCGGCGAGGGAGCTGGTGAGGGAGAGCTCGGCGTCGGCGGCGGTCGTGGCCGCCCGCTCGACCCGCGCAGTCCTGGCCCCCACGTCGGCGCGGGCGACCACGAGGCGCTCGCCGTCGCTCTGCAGCGCGTCGATGCCCGTCCGGATGCCGGCGGAGTCGCCCGAGCGCAGCGCGGCGGAGAGTGCGGAGAGGTGGTCGAACACGTTGTCGCCGTCGGGGCCGAAGGCAGTCGGTCCGGGGATGGACACGTCGACCACGACGCCCTCGGCGACGGTGCGGTCGACCCGGTGGGAGTCCCCGGTGAAGGTGACGGCGCCACCCGACTCGCTGAACGCCACCGAGCCGGCGGTCGTGCCACCCAGCACCGGCCGGTCGACGTACGTCGTGTTGGCGACGCCGACCAGTGCGGCGCGGAGCTGGTCGATCTCGGTCGCCAGGGCCTCGCGTGACGGCTGCCCGGCAGCACCGCTCAGGCCCTGCAGGCCGAGCTCGCGGGCCCGCCGCACCAGGTCGTTGGACGTCCCGAGGGTGCTGTCGAGGGTGTCGAGCCAGCCGGTGCCGTCCTCGGCGTTGCGGACGTACTGCTGCTGGGCGCCGATGGAGGCGCGCAACCGCATCGCGGTCGCGGCGTCGGCTGGGTTGTCGGAGGCGCGGTTGAGCACACGGCCCGTGGACAGGTGCTCCTGGATCTCGGCGAGTCGGGACAGGCTGCCGTTGAGCCGGTCGAGGGAGCGATCGGTCAGCATGGACTGGGTCACCCGGGTGATGGTCGTCATCGTCAACGCACCAGCCCGGTCCGGTTGATCAGCGTGTCGAGCACCGAGTCGAGGGTCGTCATGACCCGCGCCGCGGCCTCGTAGGCGCGCTGCGACTGCATCATCGTCACCGTCTCCTCGTCGAGGTTGACCCCGGACAGCTGCTCACGGGCTCCGTCGACCTGCCCCGTGAGGTTGGCCTGGGTGGCGGCAAGCCGCTTGACCGAGGCGACGTCGGTGCCGAGGCTGGTCACGAAGCGCTGGTAGACCTGCTCGGGCCGGGCGAGGGCGCCGGCCACGACCGTCGCGTTGGACCCGTCGCGGCTGGGCCCCCCGGCGATCCCGGACGCGGCGAGCGCGGCCGGGTCGGTCAGGAGCAGCACCAGCGGGCCACCGGGAGCCGTCGGGTCGACGGCGAAGAAGGGGCGTCCGGGTGCGCCCGCGGCTTCGTGGCCGGCACCGTGGGCGGCGTTGACGGCGTCGGCGAGGTCCTGGGCGACGGCCTGGATGCCGGCGCGGAGCGCGGGGAGCGTGGTGGTGAGGAGCTCGGCGGTCCCGCCGATCTCGCCGCGCAGCCCCGCCACGGGGACGGGCGCGCCGTCCGGCGGGGTCACGGCCAGCGCCAGGGGAAGTCCGTCGGGCGTCCCGTCGGCGGCGATGCCGCTCGACACCGCAAGGGTGCCGGCGCGGTTGCCGGACACGAGGGCCACGCCGCCCACCGAGACGTCGAGACCGCCTCGGCCGTTCTCCACGGCGGTGCCGCCGGTCAGCTCCGCCAGGCGCAGGGCCATCTGGTCGCGGGCGTCGAGCAGCCCCGACGGGTCGTTGCCGGAGAGCCGCGCGGCGGTGATGGCCTCGTTGGTCGCCGCGAGGTCGGCCGCGAGGGTGTTGGTGGCGTCGAGGTCCGCGAGCAACGACATCCGCTGGTCGCCCTCCTCGGTCTCGACGTTGCGACGCTGGGCGGCGATCGCGTCGACGAGGCCCTGCGAGGTGGCGACCACCTGCGTGCGTACGGCGTCGGAGCCCGGGTTGTTCGCAAGGTCGTGCCACGCCTTGCGGACGTCGGTCAGCGCGGTCGAGATCCCGTTCCCGGCCGGCTCGCCCAGACCCGACTCCACGCGCGCCAGGGCGGCCGCGCGCGTATCGAGGTAGGACTGGATGCCGTGCTCCCGGCGGGCCCGCGCGTCGAGCAGCGGGTCGACGAGCCGGTCGACCGAGCCGACCCGCACGCCTTCGCCGTGGCCCTCGTAACGGCTCCACATGGCCGGCTGCACGGGGGCGCCGACGGACACTCCGACCACACGGCGCCGGGCGTAGCCGTCGGTCGCCACGTTGGCGATGTTGCCGCTCGCCACCTCCATCACGGACTGGTGGTAGCGCAGCGCGCTGGCCGAGGTGGTCAGCGACCCGAAGGTGCCAGCCACGTCACAGGCTCCGGTCCACGAGGCGGTTGCGGAGTGGCTCGGCGGTCGCTGAGCCGTCGGCGGCGTAGCCGTCGACCGATTCGCCGAGCGAGAGCAGCGTCTCGCGGGCGGACCGGTAGCCGGCGGAGATCAGGTGCTTGTTGGAGTCGGCGAGGCGGGTGATCTCGTGGGTGAGCAGGACGAAGGCGTCGCGGTGCTCGGTGAGGATCGTGCGCCACGGGTCGTCGGCCGCCTCGGCGAGGGCGGCGAGGCTGAGGTTCGCGTCCATCTCGAAGGCGGCGGCTGCGGCGTCCGCGGCCACGGAGCGCAGCACCTCGGTCTCGCGGATCGTCGACAGCAGGTGGTCGATGTCGCGGGTCGCGTGCGCGAGCCAACGACTGCGTCCGCTCGCCAGGACCAGCTGCTCGACCTCGAGGCGGTAGTGCAGCTCCTCGAGGAGCTCGCGCTCGCGCCAGAGGACGAGGGAGAGCCTCTCCACGGCCGCGGACCGGTTGTCGGTGATGTTCACGACACCTCCATCGGCCGGTGACCGGCCCACCTGAGGAGTTCGCGTCCGGAGCGGCGGACACCCGGTTCCCGGGTCGGGCCATGCCCGTCGGGCGGTGCGGGCCAGGGATGCATGGCCCGTTCGGGCCATGCGCGCCGGGACCACGGTCCTCGATTCCGCTCTCGCGGGTGCGACTTCTGCGGATTTGGCAACAAAAGATCCACAGCACCTCAACGATCAACCCCGTGCTCGGTAGCCAGACCCTCCCCTTCCCCGCTCCTGTCGGCCCTGTGACCCACGTCACGTCAACAGAAGACCCTCCGAAGATCCACGTGACGGTCAACGAGCTGGTGACCTCCCACATCCCGCTCGTCGGCCACCTGGTGCGCGAGGTGATGGCCCGGGTCCCCGGTCACGTGGACCGAGACGACCTGACGTCCGCGGGCCTGACGGCCCTGGTCCAGGCGGCCCAGGGGTTCGAGGCCGACCGCGGGGTGCCGTTCGCCCGCTACGCCTCCACCCGCGTGCGGGGCGCGCTCCTCGACGAGCTGCGCGGGATCGACTGGGCGACGCGCGCCGTACGGCGTACGGCACGGGGCCTCGACGAGACCCGCGCCCGCCTCACCCAGAGCCTCGGCCGGGTGCCGAGCGACGCCGAGGTGGCCTCGGCGCAGGGCATCTCGGTCGACGACGTGCTGGCCAACCGCGAGGACCTCGCGCGGGCGCAGGTGATGTCGCTGGAGGCTGACGACGCCCGCGGTTCGTACGCCTCGACGCTGGTGTCCGCGACCCCCACCCCGGAGCAGGCCGTGCAGCACGCCGAGCTGCTCGCCTACCTCGCCGACGCCGTCGCCGAGCTGCCGGAGCGGCTGCGCCGCGTCGTCGAGGGCTACTTCCTCGCCGAGCAGCCGATGGCCGAGCTCGCCGCCGAGCTCGGCGTCACGGAGTCGCGCATCTCCCAGCTCCGCGCCGAGGCGATGGTGCTGCTGCGTGACGGCATCAACTCCCAGCTGGACCCGCACCTGGTGCCGGTCCACGACCGGCCCGAGGGTGTCGCCGCCCGCCGGCGCGAGGCCTACTTCGCCGCGGTGGCCGAGCGGCACGCGACGGCCGGGGTGCTCGTGCCCCAGGTGGCCACCAGCGCCTGACCGGCCCGCAGGAAAAGTCCTGCCCCAATTCCTCAGGTGGCCGCCCGGCCGACCGAAGAGGACCCCGACGGAGTCCACGGACGGACTCCAGCAAGTGATCCAAAACCACGGAAGGAATCCATCATGAGTCTTCGTATCAACCAGAACATCGACGCCGCCAACTCGTACCGCAACCTGTCGGTCACGCAGGGCCAGATGTCGAAGTCGCTCGAGAAGCTGTCCTCCGGCTTCCGCATCAACCGCGCCGCGGACGACGCGTCCGGCCTGGCCATCTCCGAGGGCCTGCGTTCGCAGGTGGGTGGCCTCAAGGTGGGCGCCCGCAACGCCCAGGACGGCATCTCGGTCGCCCAGACCGCGGAAGGCGCCCTGACCGAGGTCCACTCCATGCTGCAGCGCATGAACGACCTCTCCGTGCAGTACGCCAACGGCACGCAGAACACGGACTCGCAGGCCGCCCTCACGTCCGAGTTCGACGCGCTCCAGACGGAGATCACCCGGATCACCGACAACGCGAAGTTCAATGGCGTTGAGCTGTTCGCGGGCAACGCGCTGAGCTTCCAGGTCGGCTCGGACAGTGCGGACACCATCGACGTCTCGGCGACCGCCCTCGCGGCCATCGACACCTCGGCGGCAGTGATCACCGACAGCAACACGGTGCAGACGGCGATCACGGGCATCTCGACGCAGCGGGCCGAGCTCGGTGCGGTGCAGAACCGGTTCGAGCACACCATCGCTTCGGTGAACGTCGCGATCGAGAACCTGTCGGCCTCGGAGTCGCGCATCCGCGACACCGACATGGCGCAGGAGATGATGAGCTTCACCCGCTCGCAGATCCTGTCCCAGGCCGGCACGGCGATGCTGGCGCAGGCCAACCAGGCCTCGCAGGGCGTGCTGTCCCTCCTCCGCTGATCGGCTGAGGGAGCTCTCACCCACCTGATGCCGGGCGGGTCGCGGCCGTCGCGACCCGTCCGGCACCACCGGCCCCACCGGGGTCGACCGACGAGAGGGGACGGCCATGGCATCGGCCAGCATCAGCGGGCTCGGCAGCGGCCTGGACACCGCCTCGATCATCGACCAGTTCATGCAGCTCGAGGCAGCCCCGCAGACGCGGCTCAAGTCGCGCGTGGCCTCCGAGAAGTCGGTCGTCTCCCTCCTCCAGGCGCTCAACACCAAGGTCGCCGCCCTGGCGACGAGGGCGGCCGACCTGGCCAAGCCGGGCGGCCTCACCGCCATCACGGCCACCAGCTCGGACACCAAGGTCGCCGTCACCGCCACCGGCGCGGCGGGGCCGGGTGGCTTCTCGGTGCGGGTCGACCAGACCGCCGCCAGCCACCGGCTCGAGCTCGCGAACGCCGTCGGGCTGGCCACCCCCGGCTCGGTGCCGACCGCCCTGCGGCTGGACCGGCTCGACGGCTCCGCCCCGGTGGACGTCACCAGCGACGGCACGCTCGCCGGGCTCGTCAACGCGATCAACGACCCCGCCAGTGCCACCGGCCTGCGAGCCACCGCAGTCAAGGTCGGCACCGACCAGTACCGCCTGGTCGTGGAGTCCGCGACCAGCGGCGCAGCCGGCGACTTCACGCTCACCTCCGCCGACGGCTCCGAGCTGCTGGGCGGGGCTACCGTCCGCGCCGGTCGCGACGCCAAGGTCACGATCGGCGACACCGTCGTCGCCACCTCGGCCACCAACACCTTCGCCGACCTCGTGCCGGGCGTGAGCATCACGCTCGCGGCCGACGCCCCAGCCGGCACCACCTCGCAGGTCGCGATGACCCGGGACCCTGCCACGGCGTCGGCGGCGCTCAAGGGCCTCGTCGACGCGGTCAACTCGGCACTCGCGGACATCGACACCCAGACCCGGACGGGCACGGGCACCAAGGGCCCGCTGGCCGGCGACAGCACCCTGCTCTCCGTGCGGGGTCAGCTCCTGTCGTCGGTGTTCGCCGGCGACGGCAGCAGCCTCGCCGACCTCGGCCTCCAGACCGACCGCTACGGCAAGCTCGTCCTCGACGAGGCGACGTTCAAGAAGGCGTACGC
Source organism: Nocardioides sp. P4_G10 (assembly GCF_056401175.1). Lineage (NCBI taxonomy): Bacteria > Bacillati > Actinomycetota > Actinomycetes > Propionibacteriales > Nocardioidaceae > Nocardioides > Nocardioides sp. P4_G10. Next base: position 155,127 of record NZ_JBFUJV010000008.1, read on the forward strand.
CGCCGACCCCGCCGCCGTCCAGGCCCGGCTCACCGCGCCGGACACGGGCTTCGTCTCCCGCGTCGGCGAGGTGGCGAAGGCCGCCAGCGACCGGGTCGACGGCACGCTCACCACCGCCATCACCGGCCGCAACGACGCGATCAGCCGTCTCGACGACGGCATCGAGGCGTGGGACCTCCGGCTCGAGGTGCGACGGACCGCGCTCACCCGGCAGTTCACCGCCCTCGAGACCGCGCTCAACCAGATGAACAGCCAGTCCTCGTGGCTGGCCGGTCAACTCTCCTCACTCACGACCTCGGGAAGCTAAGGACAGCACCCTCATGGCCTACCCCACCCCCACCGCCTACCTGCAGGCGTCCGTCGAGACCGCCAGCCCTGCCCGGCTGCTCGTCATGCTCTACGACCGGCTCGCCCTGGACTGCCGGCGCGCGGTCGCCGCCCAGGAGTCGGGCGACCACGCCGCGGCCCGCATCCAGCTGCTCCACGCGCAGGACATCGTCGCCGAGCTGCAGTCCTCGCTGCGCCCCGGCGCCTGGGACGGCGGCCACGCCCTCAACGGCCTCTACTCCCACCTCCTCGTCCAGCTCGTGCGGGCCAACGTCGACCACGACGTCACCAAGACCCTGCACTGCCTCGACCTCGTCGACGGTCTGGCCGACGCCTGGCGCCAGGCGGCCCTTCAGACCGCGGCAACGGCGTGATCGGCCGGGTGCCCGAGGACGGCGAGGAGCTGTTCCGCGCGTGGGAGCGGGCGCTCGACGCGCTCGAGCGCGACGTGCTGCGGGCCGAGCACCTCGTCGCCGACCCCGCTGGGGCGGTGGCCCTGGGTGCCGAGCTGCCGAGCGGCTGGCTGCCGACCGGGTTGGACGGGACCATCCCGGCCACCCTGGTCGAGCGAGCCGGCGGCCTGCTCCGGCGCCAGGAGCTCGTCGGCGAGAAGCTGGCAGGCGCGCTCGACCGCGCTCGCGCCGAGCTCGCCCGGGTACGACGGACCGCACCCGCCGCACCCGTCGCACGTGCGGCAGGGCCGGCGTACCTCGACATCTCCGCCTGAGCCCGACCGGACACCGCCCGGGTGGTGCGGCATGGCCCACTCGGGTGGTGGGCGCCGGGACCAAGGTCCCGACCTGGGGTCCGCGGGCGAAGAAGTTCCGCCGGTTTCCTCAGCGAGGCAGGTGTCGAGCCGATGCGGGAGGTGAGCACGGAAGGCTCACCCCCCGCCGACGGACCGGCACCCGACTTCTCCTGCAGGAGCACCCGTGTCCCTCGGCATGCCCGACGCCGTCTCGTCCGTGCTCGCCTCGGCCCTCGACGGCCTCGCGACGCGGCAGAGCGTGATCGCCGACAACATCGCCAACGTCGACACCCCGGGCTTCCGTGCCACGAGCGTGGACTTCGAGGCGTCCCTGACGGCCGCCCTGCAGCGCGGTGAGATGTCCGCCGCCGGGGTGACCCCCACGACCCGCCCGACCAACGCCCCTGTCGGCGAGGACGGCAACAACGTGGACCTGCGCCAGGAGTCGCTCGCCGCGGTGCAGTCGCAGTTCCAGTACCAGGTGATGACGCGGGCCGTGTCGGACCGCGCCTCGCTCATGTCCATCGCGGCCGGGGCGATGTGATGGGTGCCTTCGACATGTTGCGCATCGCCAACAGCAGCCTGGGCATGCACCAGACGTGGCTCGACGCGCTCGCCCACAACATCGCCAACGCCTCGACCGTGCGCGCGACCAGCGAGAACGCCTTCCAGGAGCAGATGGTCGTCGCCACCGCACGGCCCGACGGCGGGGTGGACGTCAGCGGCATCGAGCTCGGCGACGCCGAGGGCATCCTCCAGCACGCTCCCGACCACCCGCTGGCCGACGCGGACGGCATGGTCCGTGCCCCCGGCATGGACATGTCGGTGCAGATGACCTCCCTGGTGCAGGCCCAGCGCGGCTTCCAGGCCTCGGTCCAGGTCACCCGCACGGCCCAGGACACCTACACCGCCGCACTCCAGATCGGACAGCGCTGATGAGCATCGGTGGCATCGAGGCCATCAGCGGGTTCACCCCGCTCGCCGCACCCGTGGTCGCGTCGCCGTCGGCCGCGTCCGCCCCGACGGGCGGCGTCGACTTCGGCAACATGGTCCTCGACGGGCTCGAGCGGCTCGAGGGCGTCCAGGACACCGCCGACACCCTGGCGGTGCGCGCTGCGTCCGGAACGCTGCCCAACATCCATGACTACACGCTGGCCGCGACCGAGGCGGAGGTCACGACCAAGCTGACCGTCGCCGTGCGCAACAAGGCCATCGAGTCGTTCACCGAGATCATGCGGATGCAGGTCGGATGAGGACCGGGATCACCCGAGCGCTGGACCGCTACCGCCGCTCCTTCACGCTCTTCAGCCCCGGCCAGAAGGTCGTGGCGATCGTCGGCACGGGGGCCCTGCTGCTCGCCGCTGTCATGGTCTTCCGCTGGGCGTCGGCCCCGTCGTACGCGCCGCTCTTCTCGAACCTGTCCGCCGAGGACGCCTCGGCCGTCGTCGAGCAGCTCGAGGCGGACGGCGTCGCGTACGAGATCGGCGGAGGCGGCGGCACCATCTCCGTGCCCCGCGACCAGGTCTACGCCACCCGCATCGCGCTGTCCGGCGAGGGGATCCCCGCCGGCAGCACCGACACCGGCTACGCACTGCTCGACGGCCAGGACATCTCCACGTCGCAGTTCAAGGAGCAGACCGACTTCAAGCGGGCGATGGAGGGCGAGCTCGCCGCCACGATCGAGGCGATCGACGGCGTGACCACCGCGGTGGTGCACCTCGCCCTGCCGCCCAAGCAGGTCTTCGCGGAGGAGCAGGACCCGGCCACCGCGTCCGTCCTGGTCGACACCGGCGGCAACGCGCTCGCACCCGACCAGGTGCAGGCCGTCGTGCACCTCGTCGCCTCCAGCATCGACGGGCTCGACCCCGCCAAGGTCACCGTCGCCGACGCGACGGGCCGGGTGCTCTCCGACAGCGGTGACTCCGCGAGCGGCCTCAGCAGCGGCCGCAACCGCCAGGTGCAGGACTACCAGGACCAGCTCGGCGCCAAGGCGCAGTCAATGCTCGACCGCGTCTTCGGACCGGGCAACTCCTCGGTCCAGGTCACCGCTGTGCTCGACTTCGACAAGGTCGTCAGGGAGACGACCACCTACGGCCGCTCGAGGAACGCTCCCACCCTCTCGGAGTCGGTGCAGAACGAGACCTACTCCGGCTCGGGAGCACCCGGCGGCGCGAGCGGCGTCGTCGGACCAGACACCCAGCTCGAGACCGGTGCCGCCGACGGCGACGGGAGCTACAACAACTCCTCCACCGTCCGCGAGAACGGGATCGACAAGGTCGTCGAGCAGTCGGAGACGGCGCCGGGGTCGGTCGAGTCGCTGCACGCGGCCGTCGTGATCGACACCAACTCCCAGGTGGCGGTGGATGCCAGCCAGATCGACGCGCTCGTGTCGTCGGCGATCGGGATCGTCCCGGAGCGGGGCGACACGATCGAGACGTCCAGCGTCCCGTTCGACACCACGGCCAAGGACGCCAACGCCGCGGCGCTCGAGCAGGCCCGAGCAGCCGAGGCCCTCGCGAAGCGCAATGCGTGGCTCCGCAACGGCGCCCTCGGCGGCGGCGTGCTCCTGCTGGTCGGCCTCGCCTGGATGCGTGCACGGCGGCGGGCCCAGGCGCGCGAGGACGCCACGACGTACGTCGTCGAGCAGCTCCGTCAGGAGCAGGTGGCCCGCGCGGCCCTGCAGACCACGCCCAGCCCGGCCGACGCGCCCACGGCGCTGGCGCTGGCGCCCGTCGTCGAGCCGGTGGACGGGATGCGCGACGAGCTCGTCGCCCTCGTCGAGCGGCAGCCCGACGAGGTGGCCTCGCTGCTGCGCGGCTGGCTCGTGGAGCGTCCCTGATGAGCGTCATGACCGGGCACGGCGCCCGCAAGGCCGCAATCGTCCTGGTGCGCCTCGGCAAGGAGCGTGCCGCGCAGGTCCTCACCCACATGAGCGAGGAGGAGGTGGAGGCGGTCTCCGCCGAGATCGCCCAGCTCGCCGCGGTCGAGCCGAGCGAGACCCAGTCGGTCATGGGGGAGTTCTCCGACCTGCTGGCCGCCCGCCAGCACCTGCTGCAGGGCGGGATGGACCTCGCCCGCGACCTGCTCCAGCGCTCGCTGGGCGACGACCGCGCGGAGGAGGCCGTGCAGCGGCTCCACGCCCGCGCCGTCCAGCTGCCGTTCCAGTTCCTGGGACGCGCCGACCCCACTCAGCTGCGCTCCTTCATCCGGGAGGAGCACCCGCAGGTCATCGCGATCGTGCTCGCCCACATGACCGCCGAGAAGGCCTCCCTGGTGCTGTCCGGGCTCTCCTCGCACCTGCAGGCCGAGGTCGCGCACCGCATCGCCACGATGGACCGCGCCAACCCCGCCGCCGTGCGGGTCGTGGAGACGGTGCTGGAGCGTCGGCTCTCCTCGGTGCTGCAGCCCAGCACCACCTCGCGTGTCGGCGGCGTCGGGCCGCTGGTCGACATCATCAACCGCGCCGACCGCTCGACCGAGCGCCAGATCGTCGAGGGGCTGGAGTCCCTGGACGCCGGCCTCGCCGAGGAGGTGCGCGGCCGGATGTTCGTCTTCGAGGACGTCGTCGGGCTGTCGGACCGGGACGTGCAGCAGGTGCTGCGCCAGGTCGACACCGGCAGCCTCGCGCTCGCGCTCAAGGGCGTCTCGGCGCAGGTGCGCGACAAGATCACCCGCAACCTCTCCGAGCGAGCGGCGGAGAACGTGCTGGAGGAGATCGAGATCCTCGGACCGGTGCGGATCGCGCAGGTCGAGGAGGCCCAGCAGGCGGTCATCGCCACCATCCGCACGATGGAGGAGCGCGGCGAGGTCGTCGTGAGGCGGGGAGGCGACGATGAGTTCGTCGACTGACACCCGGCCGGCGCCGGTGCCGGAGGACGGCGTGCTGCCCTCGGTCTCGCTGCTGCGGATGCCGGAGCTGCGCTCGGTCGAGACCACGCGCGAGGCCGCGCAGGCCCAGGGCTATGCCGTGGGTTGGGCGCAGGGCCGCCGCGAGGCCGAGGCCTCGGCCCGGGCGGCGGCCGAGGAGCTCGCCACCGCCCACGCGGAGCGCGAGTCCCGCCGCCAGGC